>SVNJ01000068.1 GCA_015066955.1 Ruminococcus sp.
ATGCTTTGCAATCCTCATAAAAGCCAACTGAACGGCATCTTCACTATCGGCGGAATTATTCAAAATTGAATTTGCTGTATAGAGCATTAAATTAATATAATGATTATATAAATATTCAAAGGCTATCTCGTCCTCTTGATTTTTTAGTAGCGGCATTTTACACCTCCTGTTTTCAATACTTATCCTACCTTATATACGAATTTAAAATTGTAATTTAGACAATTTCTGAATATTTTTTCAAATTCATTGTAGCATATTAGTTTATGAACAGCAACAAATCTGATTGAAAACTTTATTATTGGAATTGTTTGCATATAACAAAACCCTCCTGAATTATAATCAGGAGGGTTATTCCAGAGCCTGTAACTCAAACCGAACTGACAACCTTGAGTTGTATTTTTGATGATTACAAAAAAAGCCATGCAGTCAATGAAACTGCATGGCTTTCGGTCGCTCAATCGGTTTGGAGTGAATGTTCCCTATCGCATACACGATTAATCGGGGATTTTTTGTTGCATATCAATCTTTGTTACGTTTCTTTTTCTTCTTGCCTACCTTCGGTATTGCATACACTGACTTCACAGGCTTTGCATTGTTTTTATAGCAGATAAACGAATATATACATATAAGTATATAGACTGCACTCAGTATTGATGAAATCAGCAGTGCCTTGTTGAACCACTCTGACTTTGCAAAACGCTTTGCGGCGTAGAGATTGTACTTTGAAACCGAACGCTCAACGTCAGATACGGCAACAAGCTCTACCGTACCGAGAACCTCTCCCGAATAAGTAAGCGTAAGCTCACCGAGTCTGTCGCCCTTCTTGATCGGTGCCTGGAAAGACTCCTTGTCAAGCTTGATATTCTCGCCGTCACTCTTGATAAGCGCCGTATCGACCTCATCGTACCAGAGCATTGAAACCTCTTCCTTAGGACGTGCAAGAACATAGTCGTTACCCTCTGCAAGAGTTACGCTTACTTCGTCCTTTTCCGCTGTTGCAGGCAGAACCACCTGATAAGAGAAATTGTCAAACGCCCAGTCAAAAATATCTATCGCATCTTCAAGATGATAAAACTGTGTTTTTCCCTCTGCATCCTTGAGCGGCGATTTCAGCAATACCACCATGTAATTATTTCCGTCACGGCTTGCAAGTGCAATGAGATTTCTTCCCGCAGCACTGAGGTTACCCGTCTTGATACCCTTTGCACCCTTATAGGTATACTCTCCGTCCTCTTCCATCATTATATTCGAGTGTGTCCAGTACCACTCTGCCTGTGTAGGGTGATTGTCAAAATTAGGTATGGAAGGTGTATAAGACCATGTTGTTGCGATATCCTCAAAAAGAGGCACATCGAGAGCATACATAGTGATTTCAGCCATATCCCTTGCGGTTGTATACTGATTCATATCATACATACCTGTAGGATTTGTAAAATTAGTAGAACCGCAGCCAAGCTCCTGTGCTTTTGCGTTCATCATATCGACAAAAGCGTTTATATCGCCGTCGCCGACGTGATATGCAAGAGTTGATGACGCTTCAACGGAGGAAGTAAGCATCATTGCATAAAGCAGGTCGTTGATAGTAAGTACATCTCCGTCGTAGATGTCTGCATCACGTATATCCTCTGCATAGCGTGAGCTGTATAAGTCTGAATAAACCGCTTCATCAACGGTTATTTCTTCATTTAAATCCTCACAGTTTTCCAGACAGACAATTGCAGTCATTATATTCACAAGCGGACCGGGCATCTGCTGAACATCGGGATTCTTTTCATGTATAATTGTATCTGAGTCAATGTTGATAACCATTGCCGACTCGCTCTGTATCTGAGTGTTGAGGGGAAAATTTATCGCTTCGGAATTAAGGCTGTTCACAAACGGAATAAGCATAAGGATTCCGGAAGCAGCAGCTATTAATTTTTTCATATAAGCTCCTTAATGTATATTATTTCTCATCATTAAAATGACACTATTCTTATTATAACAGATTTTTTCGGATTTTAAAAGGGGTTTCAGAAAATTTTATGTGTATTTTCAGAAATATTTTCTATACTCTTTACCTTTTGACTTAAATATGATACAATATATGTATATATTCAATATTTCGGAGGTAATTGCTTTGATTTACGTAACCGGTGATACTCACGGTGATATCAACAGATTCAAGGACCCCTCGCTGAAAAAACTCGGCAGAGGTGATACACTTATTATTTGCGGAGACTTCGGTTTTATATGGGACGGCTCAAAGCGTGAGCGTGCCCTGCTGAAAAAGCTCGCAGAAAAGGACTATACCATTGCTTTTATTGACGGCTGCCACGAAAATTTCGATATACTTGAGGATATTCCCGAAGAGGATTGGAACGGCGGAAAAGTTCACTTTATCGCAGATAATATCGTCCACCTTATGCGTGGACAGGTTTACACCATCGAGGACAAGCGTATCTTCACCTTCGGCGGCGGTCACAGTCAGGACTTCGATTTCCGCCGTGACAGTACAAACTGGTGGGAGCGTGAACAGCCTGACCACAGTGAAATTCTTGAGGCTATCCAGAATCTTGATGAGGTTTCAAATGAAGTGGACTACATTATAACTCACGAACCGCCTGCTTCCCTCAAGGACTGTCTGCGTGTTGACGTTTTTCAGCGTCTTGAGGTTCACGCTTTTTTCGAGGACATAATCAAGGTCTGCTCATATAAAAAGTGGTTTTTCGGAAAATGTCACATCGATAAGCATATCCCTATCAAATTCTATGCTGTATTCAACGATGTTCATAAGCTGAAATAAATATTTGACATATTATGTCTTTTATGATAGAATAAAATAGTGTGTAAAAATAATTCCGGCATGCTGTATGCCGTAAAATACAGCGGTCGTATATAACGGCTTACGGAGAAAAATATGGACGAAAAGGAAAAAAAGCTTCCTCCGTCAGAGGAAGAAAATAAAGCGGATACCGCACCTGCTGAGGAGAAAAATGTCACCGCCGCTGATGACGGCAGTGAAGAAAAATCCTCGTTTGATTATGCTGATAATGCTTCGGGTGTGGATTCAATAAATATAGGCGGTCAGTCACTGAAATTTGACGGTTTTGACGAGGAAAGCGAACACGATGAGTATGCAGAAAAGCTGATTGCAGATTCGCAGGAGATTTTATCCGAAGCACAAGCCTCCGATGAAAAATCAGAGGACGATTCCGATGAAAAATCCGAAGGAAATGAGGAGTCCGACGGCGTAGTAACCGAAAGAGAAGAAGCTGAAGCCGAAGAAGAACCGCCTGTTCCCCTTATGACAAGAATAAAGGAAAAGGTAAAAAGCTTCTGTGAAAGCTGTGGTATTCCCGATATGCTTCTTGCGAGATTCATCGGTGTATACATGATAATATCAGCACTGAATCTCAAATCAATCCAGACAGACGGACTCGGTGCAGTAGAAAACTGGAAGGAATATGTCAAGGCTGTTCCTTTAAACGTTTCACTTATGTGGATTGCATTCGGTTTCCTTATGCTTACCTTTATTCATACAATAGTACCGAAAAAGCTCAGAATATTCGACCAACTTACGCTGTTTGCAGGTACGCTGATGTTCGGCGTCAACCTTATGTGGGAGAACAATAATTTCTACCTTGCAATGGGTGTGATATTCGTTTCGGTTGTATTCATAAATTATACCATAGGAAAGCTTAATCAGGACCATATTGAAAAGTTCCCGAAATGGGCTTCATGGATTATTGTACTTATATGTGCTGTTGGTGTAACCTCATTTATGGCGGTAACTACTGTTGCAAGTCACCGTACATTCTCCACCTCCACCTATGACTTCGGTATCTTCGTTCAGATGTTCCATTCAATGGCTACCGACCTTACAGCTGTTACAACCTGTGAGCGTGACGAGTTTCTTTCACATTTCTATATACACGCTTCATTTATCTATTATCTACTTGTTCCAGTTTATGCACTCTTCCCCAGCGAGGATACTCTTCTTATCGCTCAGGCTGTTCTTGCAATGGGCGGTATCATTCCGCTTCTGCTTATCGCCAAGAACCACAACTATAAGGGTTTTCCCCTTATTGCGGCAGGTCTTGTATATATTTTCTGTGCAGGACTTCTTGCACCGTGTACTTACGATTTCCACGAAAACGCATTCCTTCCTACACTGCTTATGTGGCTTCTCTATGCGGCAGACAAGAAAAAGAGCATACTCCTTTATATAATGTCATTCCTTGTATGTATCGTAAAGGAGGACGCTCCCCTTTATGTAATGTGCATTGCAATGTTCTTCTTCTTCGATGAAAAAAGCATCAAGAGACTTCACGGTATAATTATTGCAGCACTTTCAGGGGTATACTTTGTACTCGTTACAAACTGGCTTGCCGAAAACGGTGACGGTCAGATGATGACTTCATCAAGATTCGGAAACCTTACAATTGACCCGGAAGAAGGCTTCGGAGGTATTATAAAGAATGTACTTACAAATCCTTCATACTTCTTCAGCCTTTTCACAAAGGAAGATACACTCATATTCTTCCTTCAGGTTATGCTTCCGCTTCTGTTTATGCCCTTCTTTACCAAGAAGATTCACCGTTTCCTGCTGATTATTCCTTTCGTAATCATGAACCTTGTTGTAGGCGCAGGCTACGGCTATGCGGCAAGCATCGGCTATCAGTACATTTTCGGTCCTGCATGTCTGCTTATTTATATGACTCTTGTAAACTGTGAGGACTTAGGCAGAAACAAGAGAAATATGCTTGTTTCATCCGCCGCTGTAGCCTCTGTAATTACGGCTGTTACACTCGTTTCGGGTGAAATCAGATACTACGAGAACTATCAGAGCCGTGCAGACCACTATCAGGCACTTGAAGACTGCCTTGATTCAGTACCTAATGACGGCAGAGTTATTGCAAACACATGGTATCAGCCTCATATTGCTGACCGTGAAGAGGTTTATATCTTCGATAACAACGACTTCTACATCGACCCTGTTGATGAGACAAATAAAACTCTTATCGACGTTGACAGATATGACTTCTACGTTATGAGCTACGGTGACGAAAATACAAGTATCGCTATTCCCCAGCTTGAAGCACTCGGCTGGACAAAGTTCAACGAGGTCGAGGGAAGTATGGTTATTTACGTAAGTCCTGATTATGTTCCTGCAAACTGATATTTACACACGGACAGTCTGTTATTCAGGCTGTCCTTTTTTATCGTGAATAAATAATTATATTTTCACACAAGGTTCTGTTTTTTTCTATGCATTATCATATTTTTATCACATTAAAGATTATAATTATATATAGCAACAAAGTACGGATTGAATATCCGTCTTAATATAGAAAGGATGTTTTTTATGTCTGATAATTTCAATAATTACAACGATAATAACAATGAAAACAACAGCTATCCGCAGAACAATCTCAATTCCTACAGCTATGTTTCGGAAAATAACAACAACTCCCCGAAAAAGCCTAAGAAACACATTGGTCTGAAAATCATTGCTCTTGTACTCGGTGCAGGAATCATTGCAGGCGGTTCAATTCAGGCTTATAAAATAATTGACGCAAACAGTCCTGAAATTTCCGACTATGACGATGAGGAAAGCTCAGAAAAGAAGGAAACAAGCAAGGATGAATCCTCTGAGGAATCCAAAAAAGAGTCCTCCGCAAGCAAGAAAAAAGATGACGAGGAGCTTCCGAGTCTTATTGACCTTGCTGCCCGTGAGGACGCTATGACAGTACCTGATATTGTAGACGCTGTAATGCCCTCAGTTGTCGGTGTTTCTGCAACCTTTGAATACACATCAACACCTTCATACGGCTCAGACTTCGGATTCGGTTTCGGATTCGGCTATGGCTACGGCGGCGGATATGACAGCGAAACACAGCAAATGGTCGGTACAGGTACAGGTATTGTTATGACTGAGGACGGCTATGTTATCACTAACGCTCACTGTATCTTTGATGAAAGTGAATATAACTGCGGTGAAGCCGTTGAGGTTTCCGTACTCTTCTCGGAGGAATCAGGCGTTGAGCCTTCGGAAATTGAAGCTAAGATTATCGCTTATGATACAGAAACAGACCTCGCTGTTCTTAAGGTTGACAAAACAGGGCTTACTCCCGCTACCTTCGGCAACAGCGATGAGCTCAGAAGAGGCGAGCTTGTTATTGCTATCGGTAACCCGCTCGGTTTCGACCTTTTCGGCTCAGTTACAAGCGGTATTGTTTCAGCTCTCGACAGACAGATTTCAATCAATGAGAAAAATATGAATCTCATTCAGACCGACGCTGCTATCAACTCAGGCAACTCAGGCGGTCCCCTTGTAAACAGCTGCGGTCAGGTTATCGGTATCAACTCCGCTAAAATGTCTTCAAGCTACTACTCTTCCGCAAGCATTGAAGGTCTCGGCTTTGCTATTCCGATTGATGAGGCTAAAATCATTATCGACGACCTAATCAACTACAAGCACGTTACAGGCAGACCTCAGATTGGTATAAGCACCCGTGACGTTACAGAGACAGTTTCAAAGTACTACAATATCCCTATGGGTGTATATGTTGCAGAGGTTCTGGAAGGCAGTACCGCTGAATTTGCAGGTATTCAGGTAGGCGATGTTATTATCGGCATCGAGGACCAGCCTGTTACAACAGCCGATGAGCTTAATGAAATCAAGAATCAGTACAAGGCAGGCGACGAAATTACTCTTACCATTACACGTAACGGTGAGGACATCGAAATCAAGATCATTCTCCAGGAACAGCATGGTCAGAACGGCTCATCAGTTGAACCCGAAGATCCTCAGAATGATGAGCAGAGATAATCAAGCAAGCTACAAATTCTCCATATAGACGATAGTCGTCAGTGTGATTCAAAGTCACATTTTCTTCTCCTTACAAGTAAAAGCCGTCCGATTGGACGGCTTTTACTTTTGATTTTTACTTACACAAAAACCGCACTGAACACTCAGTGCGGTTTTGTCTTAAAGATTTTCCCAGTCAATAGGACGGTCGGTAAGCTCAAAGTCAATGCTGTGTATCTTAAGTCCGCTCTGAGCAAAATAAAGCCTTACAGCGGTGAAATGAGAAAATATCGGTATTTCCTTTGAATAGGAAACAGGCTTGCCTCCTGTGCCGTTCCATGTAAATATTGCATTTGCGGTACCCATACTGAAAAGTGTAACGGGAATCTGTGCAAGCTCACTCTGTTCTGAGCTTGCTGTAACAGTAGTCTTGTAGAAACCGGGATTGTTTATGATGAGTGCGAAGCTGTAATTTGTGCCCTTATCAGTGCATATATTCTCAACAGGAATTGAAATATTCTTGTCCACCTCATAGAATATTACAGGTGCATCAGAACCTGCGTCCTCATCGGGGCGATTAACAATCTCAACATCCTCCGCAGTACCGTTAATACGCTTCATTGCATTGGTTTTCATAAGAAAATGACAGATATTTGCGGCATTTCTCTGAAGCTCACTTCTTCTGAGACTTCCGTTTTCAAGCGATTCAAGAGTATTATCGTCGTTCCTTGAACCGTCAGAACATACCATGTAAACATCGTTCTGTGCTCTTGCCATTGCAGCAAAGTTAGTCTTGTCGCAAGGCTTTTCACGCTCATTTATGTCTGCCCACCAGTCAGTCATGACAAAACCGTCATAGCCCCATTCATTTCTGAGAATATGTGTACATAAATCATAGCTTCCTGCGGTCCACAGTCCGTTTACCGAACCGTAGGTTGTCATGATAGAGTCGGCATTACCCTGCTTTACTGCAATTTCAAAGCCTTTGAGGTATATTTCTCTGAGTGCTCTTTCTGAAATAACGGAGTCAGAGGTATGACGTCCTGTTTCCTGATTGTTTCCGCAGAAATGCTTGATTGTTCCTGTTACGCCTGTGCTCTGAAGTCCTTTAAGCTCAGCGCATGCCATTGTACCTGTAAGATACGGATCTTCTGAGAAATATTCGAAATTACGTCCGTTAAGCGGATGACGATGAATGTTCATTCCGGGACCAAGAAGGCAGTCCACCTTGTTTGCACGCATTTCAAGTCCCATGAAGGTGTAAAGCTCAGTTATAAGCTTTTTATTGAAGGTTGAGGCAATCATTGTGCCGTTAGGGAGACTGAATGCCTTTGTACCGCAGTCAAGACGCATTCCCGAAGGTCCGTCCGAACAGCATCCGCAGGGTATTCCGTATTCTGTAAGTCTGTCGGATACACCGCCGAATGCAGATGCAGTTCCCGGCGTAACTCTTGGACTGCCCATTCCTTCACCACATATAATACATGATAAATCCTCATCGGAAAGCTGTGCAACGAACTGTGTCATTGTATTTTTACCCGAAAGTACATCATTGAGCTTTATACCCTTATCACCTGTATACACGATTTCTTCGGGCATATTTGCCTTGCGGCGATCGTTTTCGGATATTTCAAGCAGCGGTACGCTTTCTGATACGGGACTGAACTGACCGTTATCACTTTCCTCAGGTCGGATTCTGTCAAAAGGCATAACAGGTGCAAGAACCTGTGAAAGCTCCTCAACGATTAAATCTTCTGAAAGATCAAGTGAATGTACTTTAGCGGCAGTTCTTACGTCGCTTCCGACATAGAAGCTGTATTCCCCTGCTTCAAGAACGTAACAGGATTTGTGACCGCTGATTCCTGAATCATCATAAGAAGCAATATCACTCAATTTTACTGTAATTTCAAGAGTTTCAATTTCACCAGGCATTAATTCTTTCGTTTTTTCATATCCGCAAAGTACTCTTGACGGCTTTCCAAGCTTTCCCTGCGGTGACTGTACGTAAAGCTGTACAACTTCTTTTCCCTTGCAGCTTCCTGTGTTTTTTACATCAATAATAAATGTGAGCGTACCGTCTACTTCGGTTACTGAGCTTGTATTTGTTTCAAATGTGGTGTATGAAAGTCCGAAACCAAAGGGATAGCGTACCTTTTCCTTTGCAAAGGTTTCAAAATAACGGTAACCTACGTATATATCCTCACAGTAAAAATTGCGTTCGATGCTTCCGAAATTGTCTGCTGAAGGATAATCCGATACAGAATAAGCAATAGTATCGGTAAGCTTTCCCGACGGACTTACCTCACCTCTGAGAACAGCCGCTGTACCTGTGCCGCCTGTCATGCCGCCCTGCCATACATAAAGTACAGCATCGGGACCGCATTCATCAACAAAGCTCATATCGATTATTCCGCCTACATTGAGAAGTACGATTACCTTTTCAAAGTTTCTGCGAACCTTGCTAAGCATATCTGTTTCGGTATCGCTGAGAAGAAATGCACCCTTGCTGAGTGTATTGTCCTGTTCCTCACCTGCAGTTCTGCCGATAATTACAATTGCTGTTCTGCACTGCTTTCCGATTCTTTCCGCAAGCTCGTCACTGAGCGGCATTTCTTTCTGTGACCAGGGCTCCTGTCCCCAGCCTTCGCCTATATCAAAAGGATTTTCCTCATCCCACTCTTTATATACTGAAAGAAGCTCCTCATTGACTTTTACGCCGCTTTCAAGAAGTCCTTCGGTAATTCCAGTGACCTTTGATACGTTTACAAGTCCGCCTGAGCCTGTTCCGCTCTTATAGTAATGAAGCTGAATTCTGCCGAATAAAGCTACCTCTTCATTCTTATCAAGCGGAAGTGCATTGTTGTCGTTTTTCAGCATTACGATTCCTTCCGATACCGTTTCAGCCGCCTTATCCAAATATTCGTTCCAGTCAAGTTTTACCATTATTATTTCCGCCTTTCGCATTTACTTTAGCTTTATTATATATGGTATCGCAATAAAAATATATCAGTTTTGTTTGTTTTGTATCAGATTTGTTGTGCTGTTCTACAACTGTGTTTTTCTTCTTGTTCGACTCAAACTGTGCCCTCTGTGTACCGTTATGGTCGGGGCGAAGATTTGGGCGTGCTCTCGGCTTTGACATGGCTTGCTCCTTTCTGTGGGAGGGTATAAAAATAGCACCCGTTAAGGTGCTTTGTCTGTATTTGGGCATAAGAAAACCGCCTGTAATTAGGCGGTATCAATATTAAGATTAATAATACGTCTGCGTGATGTTTTTTTGTAAAAATCCTTTTCCCATTCAATAGCTTCTTTACGAACATCGTCAGGAGCATCGTCTTTCAGAAAACGCTTACCTTCTGGGAATCTGATTTCTGTCCATTTCGCTATTTTAATCGGCATTTCCTGCATACTATGCGCCTCCTATGATTATGTTAACAACATGTTTTATTGTTTTAGATTGCTTTTTGGGAGTTGTAAAACTTGCCGCCACGCACTCCGAGATGAATTCATCAACATCGTCCCCTATATATGACGAGGGCAACATATATCCGTCAATATTTTTTAGTGACTTTTGGAATATTTCAGATATTTATAAAGTTTATTCTGCCATTCATCGTCGTATAACCTGTGATGAAGTTGTATCGCATGACCAATTTCGTGACGCATTGCGTGTCGCGGATTGCTCGTCGACCA
>SVNJ01000069.1 GCA_015066955.1 Ruminococcus sp.
GCAACGAGCTGAGCCTAAGGCATCACCTGTAAGACACTCAGAATGTACTCTACAAAGCACAGGTGCACCATCTGTTATATCACCCTTTACAAGTGCTACATGATGCTCACCGTTAAGCTTGTTGATATAGCCTACTGCACGGAATTCACCGTATTTCGTAGGAAGCTTTGTATTAGCAACCTGCTGTACAAGTACATCGTGACGCTTTCGGTATTCCTTGATAGCCTCGATAGTGATGAACTTAAGTCCCCACTCCTTTGACTTTTCCTGAAGCTCGGAAGCTCTCATCATTGTGCCGTCTTCACGCATAATCTCACAGCAAAGACCGCATTCCTTAAGTCCCGCAAGCTTCATAAGGTCAACGGTAGCTTCTGTATGTCCGTCACGCTCAAGTACTCCGTTTTCCTTTGCCATAAGCGGAAACATATGTCCCGGACGGCGGAAATCATCGGGCTTTGAGCTTTCATCAACCACCATTCGTGCGGTAAGTCCACGCTCTGCGGCAGATATGCCTGTGGTAGTATCAACATGGTCAATTGATACTGTGAATGCTGTGCAGTGGTTGTCGGTATTTTCTCCTAAGTCCACCATCTGCGGAAAATTCAGTTTTTTGCAGATTTTACGGCTCATAGGCATACAAATAAGTCCTTTTGCATGCATTGCCATGAAATTTACGTTTTCTGTTGTCGCAAACTCTGCGGCACATATCATGTCACCCTCGTTTTCTCTGTCCTCATTATCTGTTACGAGAATTATCTCGCCGTTTCTGAGTGCTTCAAGTGCTTCTTCTACTGTATTGTACTGGAACATTGTTTACCTCCTAAAATCCATGTTTTAACAGAAACTCCCGTGAAATCGGACTCTGCTTTTTATTGTCGCTTACGGGTGAAATCAGCTTCTCTACGTACTTGCCCACTATATCGTTTTCAAGATTTACCACATCACCCGTTTTTTTCTCGGAAAGTATCGTCTGCTGTGCCGTGTGGGGAATTATCGAAACGCTGAATGTGCTTTCCGTAACCTTTGCCACAGTAAGACTGATTCCGTCAATGGCAATTGAGCCTTTTTCAACGATATACCGCATAATTTCGGGAGAGGTGCTGATAGTATACCACACGGCGATTCCATCATTTTTGATTTTTGAGATAGTGCCTGTGCCGTCAATGTGACCCGAAACGATATGTCCGCCGAAACGTCCGTTTGCCGCCATTGCACGTTCAAGATTTACGTGACTGCCGCTTTTCAGTGTTCCGAGAGAGGAACGGCTGAGTGTTTCGTTCATTACATCGGCTGTAAATACATTACCGCCGAAATCCGTAACTGTCAGACACACACCGTTTACGGCTATACTGTCGCCGAGATGCATATCCTCAAAAATTCTGTAAGCCTGTATTTTTATGAATGACGAGGACCCCTTCTGAACAGCCTTAACCGTTCCGACCTCCTCAACTATTCCCGTAAACATTAGGTATCACCCTGCTTTCTATGAGAAAATCCTTTCCGATTTGACTGATTTCGGTATCAGTCAGCATATACGCTTCATCAGGTGACGGTACTCCCATCCCTGAAACAGGCGATTTTGCGTCTGCTCCGCCGAAAAGCTTCGGAGCAATATATGTCTGAACTTTTGTAACGATTCCGTTTCTGAGTGCAGACCAGTTAAGCTGTCCGCCGCCTTCAAGAAGTATACTGTCGATTTTTTCGCTTCCGAGAATCTTCATAAGCTCACGCAAATCAACGTGACCGTCCTTTTCGCTTAACCTTATGATACGGCACCCACGCCTTATGTATTCCTCTGCCTTTGCAGTGTCCGCTGAGCACGTCGCTATAATCGTGGGAATATCACCTGCGGTCTGTACAATATTGCTTTCAAGAGGGGTTCTCAGATGTGTGTCGCAAACAATCCTGACTGGATTTCTGCCGTTTTCAAGTCTGCATGTAAGCATGGGATTATCTGCAAGTACCGTTCCTGCGCCAACCATTATTGCACTATGCCTCAGACGCTCATACTGAACATGATTTCTTGCGTCCTCACCTGTTATCCACTGGGATTTTCCCGTATAGCAGGCGATTTTGCCGTCCATTGTCATTGCGTATTTCATCGTTACAAAGGGAAGTCCCGTTGTGATATAGTGCATGAAAATTTCATTAAGCTTATCACATTCATCCCTGAGCACGCCTTCTGTTACTTCAATTCCATGCTCACGAAGTATTGCCGCACCCTTTCCCGCAACAAGAGGATTAGGGTCTGATGAACCGATTATTACACGGCTTATCTTATTTTCAATTATCGCCTCTGTGCAGGGCGGCGTCTTTCCGTAGTGACAGCAGGGTTCAAGCGTTACATATATGGAAGCGCCTTCACAGCTTTCATTACAGTCAGCAAAGGCATTTCTCTCAGCATGAAGCTCTCCGCATCGTCTGTGATAGCCTTTTCCTATTATGCGTCCGTCCTTTACTATTACAGCACCCACCATAGGGTTAGGATTTACAAATCCTACACCTTTTTTCGCAAGGTCAAGTGCAAGCCTCATATACTCTGTATCGGTCATATTCCACCTCTGAAAAACAAAAACTGCCCCTGAAAATTCGGGGCAGTGAATCATCTATTTGGCTATATTACGCCGTTTCATCTTCTCTCATCCGGACTTTACCGTCGGCTTCGGAATTTCACCGAATCGTACCAAAAGGTTTGCGGGCTTTACCGCCGGTCAGGAATTTCACCCTGCCCTGAAGATTTACAAGCTTATTATAACACTATGTGAATGATTTGTCAATATATTTCTTTATATTACCTCATACTTCTGCGGTCTGCCCATCAGATTGTCAAGTGATTCGCTGATTTTTGAACCTGTGAACAGTACGTTATAAAGCTCAGACGCAATAGGCATTTCCACATTTACACTTTTCGCAAGTGCATAAGCGGTTTTACAGCAGTGATAGCCCTCTACTGTACCTACCCTCTTTACAGCTTCATCAGGTGAAATACCCTGACCGATAAGAATTCCTGCACGACGGTTTCTGCTGTGCATACTTGTACAGGTGACGATAAGATCACCGATTCCCGTAAGTCCGTTGAAGGTCTGCTTCTTTGCGCCCATTGCAATTCCGAGACGTGCAATTTCGTGTATTCCTCTTGTCATAAGAGCGGCTTTTGTGTTGTCTCCATAACCGAGACCGTCACATATTCCTGCACAAAGAGCAATGATATTCTTCAGTGCACCGCCAATTTCACAGCCTACAACATCATCATTGAGGTAGATTCTGAACACCTCATTGGAAAGATTATCCTGTACATACTCTGCCGCCTGCATATTCTTTGAAGCCGCTACAACTGTAGTGGGTATGCATCTTGCAACCTCCTCCGCATGTGAAGGTCCCGAAAGCACAACAACCTTATCAGAATTAAGCTCCTCTTCAAGCACGGCACTGAGCAATTTAAGCGTACCGTCCTCAATTCCCTTTCCTGTATTGACAATAATCATGTTCTCGTCAATGTAGGGCTTTGCATCCTTTGCCACATCACGTACAAAGGTGGACGGAATACCGAAAATCAGCATATCACATCCGCTGATACATGATATATCACTTGTAAGGGCAATCTTCTCTGAAACAGGAATTCCCGGAAGCTTCTGACGATGCTCACCGTGTGCTCTTATATCGTCTATTTCAGACTGAAATTTAGACCATACAGTTACGTCGTGGCCGTATCTTTCTGCCATTACCGCTATACTGAGACCAAAGCCTCCCGAACCGAGTACAACTATTTTTGCCATATAATCATCTCCTTAATCCCGTTATTTTGATGAACTGAATGAAAACTTATTTTCCGTTCCTTCCTTTAGTCTCTGAATATTACTGCGGTGCATCCATATTATTATTGACGCCATCGGAATCGATATTACTGCGTAAAGCAGACAAAGTCCCAATGAAGTGCCGCTCAGCAGTTCAATAACAAAAACAAGAGGCGGACAGCATGCTGTTGCCGTAATTGAAGAAAGTGAAACATATTTGGAAACGGCAAGTATTACTATAAATATTCCGATAAGAATGCAGAAAACTCTCCAGTCAACAATTATAAACGTCGAAACGCCTACAAGAACGCCTTTTCCGCCCTTAAAGCCGTAATATACGGGAAATACGTGTCCGAGAATAGCGAATAGTCCTGCAACATATCCGATATAGTAGGTGTTGTTATCAGGGGATATACCCGCTTCAAGTGAACCGCATATAAGACGTGAAAGAAATACCGCAAGTACGCCCTTGCCTAAATCTCCGATAAGCGTAAGAAGTGCACAGCCCTTTCCGGCACATCTGAGCGTATTTGTAAGTCCTGCATTCTTGCTGCCCATTGTGCGGATATCCTCGCCCTTTATAAGCTTTACAACAATTATTGAAAAGTTGCAGCTTCCGAGAAGATAACCAATAATAACAGCTGCTGCAATTGCAAGTACGTAATTCATTTATTTATCATTGCCTCCCCTCTCTCGTACAATAAAGCGTACAGGTGTACCTTCAAGTCCGAAGGTTGAACGTATCTGATTTTCAATGTATCGTCTGTACGAGAAGTGGAAAAGGTCAGCCCTGTTTACAAAGGTTACGAAGGTAGGCGGCTTTGTTGAAGGCTGGGTCATGTAGTAGATTTTAAGTCTGCGTCCCTTGTCAGAAGGCGGCTGAACTCTTGTTGTTGCATAAGCAAGAACATCATTGAGCATACCTGTCGATATACGCATGCTGTTCTGCTCATAGGTGTACTTTATAAGCTCATAAAGCTTGTTGATACGCTGTCCTGTCTTTGCGGAAATAAATACAAAAGGCACGTAGGACATGAAGCTGAAATCATTTTCAAGCTTTGCACGGTACTCCTGCATGGTTTTATCATCCTTCTCAATGATGTCCCACTTGTTTACCGCAACTACACAAGCCTTGCCCTGTTCATGAGCATAGCCTGCAACCTTTGAATCCTGTTCAGTAAAGCCTTCAGCAGCGTCAAGCATAATTACACATACATCCGCACGGTCTACTGCCATATACGCTCTCAGTACACTGTAATGCTCAACCTTTTCGGTAATCTTTGATTTCTTTCTGATACCTGCCGTATCAATAAATACATATTTGCCGTATTCATTTTCTATGACTGTATCCGTTGAATCTCTTGTTGTACCTGCAATATTTGAAACTATTACACGTTCCTCTCCCGCAATTTTGTTGATTAACGAGGACTTTCCTGCATTAGGCTTGCCAATAACAGCTACCTTTATGCAGTCATCGTCATACTCCGCCTCTTCAACGTCGGGGAAGTGCTTGAAGATTTCGTCAAGCATATCGCCTGTACCGTGACCGTGCACGGAGGAAATCGGGAACGGGTCGCCGAGTCCGAGATTATAGAATTCGTATATCTCCATAGGAGGTTCACCGAGAGAATCGCATTTGTTTACAGCAAGAACAATTGGCTTTCCGCTTTTCATAAGCATGTCCGCAACAGCATAATCATCAGCTGTAACTCCGCATTTAATATCGGTTACAAATACAATAACATCAGCCTTTTCGATTGCAATTTCTGACTGTCTGCGCATCTGTGCAAGGATTACATCACTGCTTTCAGGCTCAATACCGCCTGTATCAACTACCATGAACTCCTTGCCCCTCCACTCACATTTCGAGTAAATTCGGTCACGGGTTACTCCGGGAGTATCCTCGACAATGGACAGACGCTGACCTATTATTTTATTGAAAAGTGTGGACTTGCCAACATTAGGGCGTCCCACAACCGCAACTATAGGTAATGACATCTTCCGCATCTCCTTTCTTATATCAATATGTTATTCCCATAATGGCATCAAGCAAATCATAACCGTCATTTGCCGACGCTCTTATTTTCGTATTAAGTGCTTTTTCTACGTCCGCAGCTGTAAGGTCATCAAGAAATACATCCGTATCGGTTCTCAGCATTGCTTTTGATATAAGAAGCTCGTCGCCAAGCTCTTTATTCTTAAGCTGTGCAATAAGGTCACCTGCCGTTATAAGACCTGTTACAGTAATAGTTTCACCGAAAAAGTCATTTCTGATTCGGTATACACTGCATTTAAGCTGCGGAAATTTATCCATTGCCCTCTGAGCAAGCATTTCAATTACGGTATAGGGTGCGTAGCCACACGCTATTGATACGTGACGCTCCCCGCCCTCCCATTCTGCTGTTTCAAGGGCATTTTCAAATTCATCTATAAGTGAACGAAGCATTCCTACTCCGTTTTCATACTGCGGATAGTCCTCGTAATAATCTGCCTGAGGAAGCTCTCTTTCTGCTGTCAGGAAGAATTCATCAGATGGAAATACCGTCCTTGTACCGAATTTTTCAAGAAACTCTGACTGGAATTCCTCAATAATATCAAGTGTTTCAGCCGCTGAAGCTTTGTTGAAGCTTTCAAGTGGATAAAGTCCCTTGCGGAATTTTGTCAGTCCGACGGGAACTACTGCAACACTGGTGATATTCGGCATAAGTTCACCCAAATCTCTGAGAGAATGTCTCAGCTCGTCACCGTCATTGAGTCGCGGACAGCACACAATCTGACAATTCAGCTTTATACCGTTTTCCGCAAGCTGACGGATATACTTAAGCTTCTCGCCCGCAAAACGATTATTCATCATTTTACAGCGAAGCTCGGGATTTGTAGTGTGTACGGAAACATTGATATTCAGCTTCATTTCGATTATTCTCTCAATATCGCTTTGCTCAAGATTCGTCAGGGTGACATAGTTTCCCTGTAAGAAAGATAATCTCGCGTCGTCATCCTTGAAGTACAAAGTTTCACGCATTCCGAGCGGCATCTGGTCAATAAAGCAGAATACACACTTATTTCTGCAGGACTGCTTCTTGTCCATTAGAAAGGTTTCAAACTGAAGCCCCAGATCATCGTATTCACCCTTTTTTATATCAAAACAAAGAGCTTCACCGTTACGCAGCACTTCAAGTCTGACTTTCTCCTCAGCCGCATAGTACATATAGTCAAGGACATCCCTTACGATATGCCCGTTAACACTTATGAGGGCATCGCCCTTCTGTATACCAGCCTTTTCAGCCGCAGTTCCGGCATCCACACCGCATATCTCTACCATACACAGCTCCTATCACGCAATAATAAACATTTAAACTAAAAGGAGAGAAGGATTACTCCTCCTCTCCTCCTCATGTATCGGATACAGCCAATTATTCAGCGTCCATTTTAAGAACCTCAACGCCCTTATAGAAACCGCAGTTTTTGCAAACTCTATGCGGAGCCTTGTATGCGCCGCAGTTATCACACTTGCTCATTGCGGGTGCATCCAGCTTCCATACTGCAGAACGTCTCTTATCACGTCTTGCCTTGGAAGTTTTTCTCTTTGGTACAGCCATTTCGGCACCTCCTTACAGAGCATTTAGCTCAGTTTATTTTAGACAATCGCATTCAGATTCATTAAGGTCACAGCCACAAACCATGCAAAGCCCCTTGCAATCTTCATCACACAAGAACTTTGAAGGAAGCTGCAGCAACAAATCCGTAACAGCAATTTCATTCAGATTAATGCTCTCTCCTTCAGCAACGATATACTCATCGTTATCCCTGCTTACGGAAGAAACTACAATGTGTTCAAAGTCAAAATGATAATCATTCTTCATCTCTTTCAGACACCTGTCACAAAGCTGGAGCAATGTGCAGGAAACGGAATATTTCAGAAAAACCACACCCGCTCTGTTGAACACTCTTCCTTCTATCTCAACAGGTGAAGCAAACTCCACGCCGCTGATTCCCGAAAGCTCGTCCGACTGAATCGTATGCTTTATATCTCTGGATTCTCCCACAATATCAAAAAGCTGTTTTAAATTAATTATCATATCTACACCTTTCAGAGCACCATAAAGTATATTATACACCAACTGACGCTTTCTGTCAATAGGTATATATCAATTTTTCTAAAAATTACTTGATAAACTGCTTAACGCTCTCAGGAAGCTCAGACTCGTCAGCTGAAACAGTGAATACAACAGCTGTATCATCACCTGTAAGCTTGTCAAGCTTTTCAAGTGTCTTGCCGAACTCCTCGTAGTCACGTCCGCCGATTCTGAAGATACCGTCTACAAATACTTCCTTGATGTCGTAGTTGCCTGCGAGCATACCTGCAACGAAGCCGTAAACTGCCTCATAACCTGAAATATTGAACTGCTCAACGTCACACCATCTAACCTTGTAGCTGATAGAACGTCTTACTGTCTCGCCTTTTTCAATGCAAACGAGACTGCCGTTTGTTGACTTAACAGCGTCATTTATCATATCAATGAGAATCTTGGTTTTTCCTGTGCCCTTTTTACCTGTGATAAGTTTAATCATAATTTACTCCTTCCATTGCCGATACGGCAAATGTGTTTTGTTTTTTGGTGTATCTGAAGCGGGGATTAACCCAGCTTAGCTTCAAGAGCAGCCTTCTGTCCCTCGTAACCCGGCTTGCCGAGAAGAGCGAACATGTTAGCCTTATAGCTTTCAACGCCGGGCTGGTTGAAAGGATTTACACCGAGAACATAGCCTGAAATTGCACAAGCCTTCTCGAAGAAATAAATCATATAGCCGACGCTTTCTTCTGTTGTATCCTCAAGCTCAAGAATAATGTTGGGAACTCCGCCCTCTGTGTGAGCAAGAACTGTACCCTCGAATGCTTTTCTGTTTACAACAGACATATTCTGGTTTGTGAGGAAGTTGAGTCCGTCGAGGTTCTCCTCGTCATCCTTGAGGAAGAGGTCCTGCTTGGGATTCTTTATATCAACAACGGTCTCAAACATAATTCTTGCACCGTCCTGAATATACTGACCCATTGAGTGAAGGTCTGTGGAGAAAACAACAGATGCAGGGAAAATACCCTTGTTATCCTTGCCTTCACTTTCGCCGAAGAGCTGCTTGTACCACTCAGACATCATTACAAAGCTGGGGTCGTATGAAACGAGCATCTCTACAGACTTGCCCTTTCTGTGAAGGATATTTCTGAGAGCTGCATACTTGTAGCAGTCATTGTTATCGAAATCAGCACAGAAATCAGCCTGAGCCTTTGCAGCACCCTTCATGAGTGCGTCGATGTCACATCCTGCAACTGCAATAGGAAGGAGTCCTACTGCTGTGAGAACGGAGAATCTTCCGCCTACATCGTCAGGAATAACAAATGTCTCGTAGCCTTCTGTGTCGGAAAGGTTCTTGAGTGTACCTCTTGCTTTGTCGGTTGTAGCAAAGATTCTTTCCTTTGCACCTTCCTTACCGTACTTGTCCTCAACAAGCTTCTTGAAAATTCTGAAAGCAAGTGCAGGCTCTGTTGTTGTACCTGACTTTGAAATTACGTTTACTGAGAAATCCTTGCCCTCACAGAGTGAAATAACCTCGTTGAGGTAAGTAGGATTGATGCTGTTTCCAACGTAGTAGATGTCAGGTGTGTCCTTCTTCATGTTATTGTAAAGGGGCGATTTAAGAAGCTCAATAGCAGCTCTTGCACCGAGATACGAACCGCCGATACCGATAACGATAAGTATATCGGAATTCGACTTGATTTTCTCGGCAGCAGCCTTGATTCTTGCAAATTCGTCCTTATCATAGTTTGTAGGAAGCTCAACCCAGCCTAAGAAATCATTTCCGAGACCTGTCTTGTTGTGAAGTGAATCGGCAGCAGCCTCTACCTGAGCCTTGATGCCTGCCATTTCGTCACAATTGACAAAGCCCTCCAAATATTTAGAATTGAGTTTTAATGACATTAAAATTACCTCCAGTTTGTACAAGTATGAACTCATACAATATAATTTACCACTATTATAATACTATATTTTGAAAAATATTTCAAGTCTTATTTGCACAATTGTGCGTTCTACACAATTATACAGTTAAATTTCTATCACTTTTAACAACATTTGCTTTAATATATACCTGTAAGACAACTTTTCAACACTGTTTTTTGACGTAACAGGGGTCTCATACACAAGAGTTTCACCGTTATAGAACGCGGCAGTTCCTACCTTCTGACCTTTTTCAACAGGTGCACTTATGTATTCGGGCATCACAATCACGTTCGAAAGCTCACTTATACCTTTCGGAATCACTACGGTACTATGCGACTGCAGTCCGACTTCAACAGCTGAATCCACTCCCTTTCTCACCTTCACAGGCATAAGAAGCTCATCAAGAAATCCAGGTACCGTAACACGATAATCAGAGAAACCCTTTTTCACAAGATTTTTCGCTGTAGTAAGTGCTGTTTCCTCATCGGGGGCACCAAGAACAACGGCTATGTACGTTGTTCCGTCCTCTGAACGTGCCCCCTCCGCAACACAATATCCCG
>SVNJ01000070.1 GCA_015066955.1 Ruminococcus sp.
GCGGCAAGAATGAGCAGTCCGCAGGTACAGGCGTTGCAGGCGTAGGCATGGCAGTTGCAGGTATTGCACTCGCAGCTACAGCAGCAGTTGTTTCAAGAAAGAGAAAGTAATCAGGTAATACATGCCCTCCGCTCAGGGGGGCATTCTTTTAAAAGGAGGCACAATATGGACTACAAAAAGCTTATGGCAAGCGCAATGGTATTCACGATGCTTGCGGCAGCAGCAGGATGTGACGATAAGGGCAGCGAATCCTCTTCTTCATCGTCATCATCAGCTTCCGAAAGCAGTATTTCCGAAGAATCAGACGTTTCCGCAGAGGAATCAAAGGTTGAGGCAACAGAAGCACCCACTGAGGAGCTTACTGCTCCGTCACCCGTTGAGGCTTCCGATCCCAATGCGGTAACCTTTGACGACGATGACTGCTCGTTTGCAGAGGTTGTTTCAGACGACGATGCGGCGGCTGTCGGCACGCTTTCAGTTGTTGAGGTTCAGGGCAACAAGATGCTCAAATTCACCGACGACGGCAGTGTGGACATTGCAAGCAGAGTTCAGAAAATTAAAATCCACGTAAATAATCTTATCGGCGCTGAAAACCTCGACAAGGTTAAGAGCATCGAATTTGACGTTTATGCAGACGCTACGGCTGAGCTTCTCGTGAATGAGGACGGCACAAGCGTAAAGGCTCCCGGCTGGATCGGCGGCGGCGGCGGTACAGTAACCGCTAAGGACGACAAGTGGTACGACTTCCAGGAATACAGCGGCGGAGAGTACAATTTCGACATGTCGGGTGCGGCTCACGCAGAGTTCAAGTTCCTGCTTGCGGCTGACAATCAGAAGTGGACTTCCGAAATGGAGGACGCAAACTTCCTGATTATGCGTTGGGGCATGCAGAATGAGGGTAACCTTTATATTGACAATATCGTATTCTTTGACGAGGACGGCAATTCAATTCCTCTTGCAAAATAACGATAAGGCGGACTTCGGTCCGCCTTTTTTTGTTTAATACTGAAAAAAGAAGGGCGGATAATATCCGCCCTTCGCCCTGCAATCAGGCTATTTTACAGCTCTTTTGCTGTGAATAATCTCAACCGCATCCTTCATCATATCAAAAGGCTTGACCTTCGGACTGATTTTTACCGACACATAGGACTTTCCCGAGCCGTTAAAGGTAATTCTGCCCTTATAAGCGGCGGAAAGTGCGGTAATCTGCTCCATATCAAGATACTCCGTATAGAAATACATGGCACCGTTTTTCTGCGATATTTCGGTAATTCCGAGATGTGCCGCCATATTTCTGAGAAGCGAGACCTCAATAAGTCCCGTAACGGACTTCGGAGGGTCACCGTAGCGGTCGATAAGCTCATCTATAAGGTCGGTCTTGTCGTCATCAGTGTTCACAAGCATGATCTTGCGGTACATGTCGATACGCTGATTAAGGCTTGAAATGTACTTTTCGGGAATGTGAGCGTCAATCTGTATATCCACAAGGCACTCGGGAATCTTTTCGGGCTGTTCACCCTTTTCCTCCGCAATAGCCTCCGAAAGAAGCCTAAGGTACATATCATAGCCTACCGCCTCCATGTGACCGTGCTGACGGCCGCCGAGAATACTTCCCGCACCTCTGATTTCAAGGTCACGCAGGGCAATTCTGAAGCCGCTTCCGAACTGAGTGAACTCCCTCATTGCGTCAAGACGCTTTGAGGCAATTTCCGTAAGCACTTTGTCCTTGCGGAAGGTGAAATATGCGTAGCCACGTCGGTTTGAACGTCCTACACGTCCTCTGAGCTGATAAAGCTGTGAAAGTCCGAAGCGGTCTGCGTCCTCGATAATGAGCGTGTTGACATTAGGTACGTCAACTCCCGTCTCAATAATGGTGGTGCAGACGAGAATATCAATTTCATGCTCGACAAGCTGTTCCCATATATCCGACATTTCCTCCTCAGACATCTGACCGTGAGCAAAGGCAATTCTTGCTTCGGGGATAAGCTCCTGCAAGCGTGCCGCACAGGCCTGAATGGTCTCCACACGGTTGTGGATATAGTAAACCTGTCCGCCACGCCGCATTTCACGCACGATAGCCTGCACGAGAGTGCCGATGTTGTACTCGATAACGTAGGTCTGAACGGGGTATCGGTCCTGCGGCGGCTCCTCGATTACGGACATATCACGTATGCCGCTCATTGCCATATTCAGCGTTCTCGGAATAGGTGTAGCCGACAGCGTAAGCACGTCAACTCCCGTAAAGGTCTCCTTGAATTTCTCCTTGTGAGCCACTCCGAAACGCTGTTCTTCGTCGATTATGGCAAGTCCCAAGTCCTTGAAAATTACGCTTTTCTGAATGATTTTATGCGTACCGATAAGCAGGTCTATACGTCCGCTTTTGAGCTTTTTGAGGATTTCCGTCTGCTGTTTCGGGGTGCGGTAGCGAGAGAGAAGCTCAATGTTTACGGGGAAATGTTCAAAGCGGCGCAGTGCCGTCTGATAATGCTGCCACGCAAGTACGGTTGTGGGGACGAGTATCGCACACTGCTTTCCACCGAGTATGCACTTCATTGCCGCACGAAGGGCAACTTCGGTTTTTCCGAAGCCTACGTCTCCGCAAAGAAGCCTTTCCATAGGTCTCGGACGCTCCATGTCCGCCTTGATTTCGGCGATTGACTGCAGCTGGTCGTCGGTCTCCACATAGGGAAAACGCTCCTCAAAGTCATGCTGAATCTCGTCGTCAGGATAGAATGCAAAGCCCTTGCTCTGCTCACGCTTTGCATACAGTGCAATAAGCTCATGAGCCATATCCTTTACCGCACGCTTTACATTGCTTCTCGTCCTCTGCCACTCGTTTGAGGACAGCTTGTTGAGCCTCACTCCCGAATCGTCACGGGGACCGATATACTTTGAAACAAGGTCAAGCTGGGTTACGGGGATATAAAGCTTATCCGTGCCCGCATACTGAATGGTGATGTAGTCTTTGGTAACACCGTCAAATTCAAGCTTGCGTATGCCGATAAAGCGTCCTATTCCGTGCCCCGAATGCACCACAAGGTCACCCTCGTGAATGTCCGCAAGACTGCGTATTTCCTCGCTTTTATTCTTTTTCTTCCTGCGTTTTTTAGATGTGGAATTAAGTGCACGCCCCTGCGTAATGAGTACGGTTTTGCTTTCAGGGTACTCAAAGCCGCCCGAAAAGCTTCCCGACATAAGGCAGACTCTGCCCTTTTCGGGGGCTGCACCCTCGCTGACAAGTCCGCATGGAATGCCGCTTTCCTCGATGTCCTGCTTCAGTATGGGCAGCGTTTTTTCGCTTCCTGCCGCAAGAATAATTGCATAACCTCTGCGTTTATAGTCGGACAAATCCTCTGAAAGCTGCTTCATTTCACCGCTCCATGAAGCCGTCTGCAACGCCTCAAAGCTTACAAGTCTGCGGAAGTCGATACGCTCACCGCCCTGCATGAAGCTGCTGAGATACAGGCAGTTTTTCTTCGACAGAATAAGCTGAATCTGCGGAAGCTCCATATAGTAGCCGTCAAGCCCCTTGCAGAGCTGTCCGTCCTCCATGAGAATTTTCACGTCCTCGCTGTGACGTGCGGTTACACCGTTTGAATTCTCCATGACAGCGGAATAGTCGCTGAAAATCACCGCACCGTCAATGTAATCGAAAACGGTTGAGGCGGCTTCATACGCAAGTGGGTAGTATTTGTGGCTGTGAGCAAGGATTTCGCCTGCCCTGAGTCGGTTTACGTCCGCACCGAGACGCTCACGCACAAGCTCAGCACGCTTTCCTCTTGTCCTTTTACAGAGGGATTCTATCTTTTCCGCAAGCTCCTCGTTATCGTAGAGCACCTCGCTTGCAGGTGATATTTCAATTTCACTGAGCGGCTCTGTACGTCTTTGTGTATCGGTTTCAAACTCGGAAATTGAGTCGATTTCGTCGCCCCACAGCTCAATTCTCACGGGCTTTGAGGACTGTACGGGGAAAATATCCACGATTGAGCCACGCACCGAAAACTGTGAAGCTCCCTCAACCTTTTCGCACCGCTGATAGCCGCTTCGTGAAAGTGCCATACTCAGCTGTGAGGTGTTGATTTCGTCGCCCTGTTTCAGGGTGACAGTGCCCGAAATAAGAGCCTCGCAGGGAATAACAGGCTGCATTACCGCCTCAATTCCTGCACAGATTACGCCGCATTCGCCCTTGATTGTCCTTGCAAGAGCGGAGATACGCATATATTCATACTCACGGTTTACGCCCTCGACGGGAGTAAAAACAAGCTCCTTTGAGGGAAAGAGGACTGCCGTTTCGCTGCCCGACATCATATTTATGTCGTCACAGAGCTTTTTCGCCTCAGCTTCTGTGCCTGTAACGGCAAGGACGGTTTTTTCGCCGCTGAGGGCATAAATCAGCTGTGCTCTGTGTATATGCGAAAGACCCGTTACGGAAACGGGTGAGATGTTGTTTTTCAGAGCGTCCCGTATGCTTTTACAGCCGCTCAGTTCATCGAATATTTGCTTGAATAGGTTCATTTTTGTATCTCCAAAAAGCATAAAGTTTTTGACCCCCACTGAGTCTGATGTGGGGGTTCAATGATAACATTATTCGGGCACATCGTACCCTACAGTAAATAACTGCAAATCTGTCACCTCCCTGCGGGGAGGTCTTTTTTTATGGTCATCGTAGATAAATGTGGTCAGGTGGGGGAGTTGCCGGCGGGGGTGTCCCCGCTTCCGCAATCCGAATTAACCACAGTCATATTCCCAGTTATGAGTTGAATTTATTCATCGCCTCGTCAGTTTTCCCCTGCACCATAAGCCTGATGCACTCACAGGCATTCTCCGCAGACTGCTTCATACTCTCCGCATCTTCCTTCGAAAACTTTCCGAGAACCCACTTTGCAAGGTCATAGTCGGGGTGCGGCTTCTTTCCCACACCGATTTTAACTCTGAGGAAGCTGTCCTCGCCTGTAAGGTCAATGATGCTTCTCATGCCGTTGTGTCCGCCGTGACTTCCCTTTCTGCGGATTCTCAGCTTGCCCGGTTCAAGAGAAATATCATCATATATCACAATGAGATTATCCGCCGAAAGCTTGTAGAATTCAAGTGCCTGCACGATTGATTCGCCGCTGAGATTCATGTATGTGGTGGGTTTCAGAAGCAGACAGCGTTTGCCCTCGATAGTTGCTTCGGCAGTCTTACCCTTGAATTTCAGACGGTTTATGGGCGTACCCAGCTTTTCGGCAAGCTTATCGATAACCGAAAAGCCTGCATTGTGGCGTGTGCCCTCGTATTCCATGCCCGGATTACCCAGACCTGCAATTACGTATTCTATTTTACCGCCTCCGCTCTGAGAATTTGAGGAAATCCTGTCGAATATATCAAAAATGCTCATAATACTTCTCCTTTATGTTATTACAACTTTTTATTATATCATATTTTTTGGAGGAATGCAAATTTTTGTAGGGGCGACCCTTGCGGTCGCCCGACCATTTACGACGAATCACGGGCGAACACAGCTCGCCCCTACAGAAACAACGCAATGCAGGCATAAAGTAAGGGCGGTATAATCCGCCCTTAGTCTGTCTGAAATATTGCCTGTGCGTGAATATGCGGACAGCCGCAAGGGCTGTCCCTACACTTGCGTTAAATAGAAATTGTCTGTAGGGGTGACCCTTGCGGTCGCCCGTTTGGTGTAATGCTTATTCAGGCAACAGGGCATCCCAACATTAATAATTGTTAGCCTTAACCTGGAAGTAAGCCTTCGGATGAGCACATACGGGACATACTTCGGGTGCTTCCTTGCCGATAACGATGTGACCGCAGTTTCTGCATTCCCATATCATATCGCCGTCCTTAGAGAATACAACTCCGCCCTCGATATTTGCAAGAAGCTTTCTGTATCTTTCCTCATGAGCCTTTTCGATTTCGCCTACCATTTCAAAGAGAAGAGCAATATCCTCAAAGCCTTCCTCACGGGCAGTTACGGCAAAGCCGGCATACATGTCAGTCCACTCGTAATTCTCGCCGTCAGCAGCGTCCTTGAGGTTTTCGATTGTAGAGGGTACTGCACCGTCGTGGAGGAGCTTGAACCATATTTTAGCGTGTTCCTTTTCGTTGTTGGCGGTTTCCTCGAAGAGAGCAGCAATCTGCTGATAGCCGTCCTTCTTTGCCTTGCTTGCGTAGTAGGTGTACTTGTTGCGTGCCTGTGATTCTCCTGCAAAAGCCGCCATGAGATTTGCTTCTGTTTTTGTTCCTTTGATGTTTGCCATAGCTTTTCGTTCCTTTCAGTATAATAATATGGTTATACAAAAACCTGTCCGCATTGCACGGACAGGTTATTCGTCAGATTCCGCACTCGTCGTAATCCTTCCACTTTTCCTCATAAGCCTTGTTGCTCCAGCTCTTGTACATGATGTACACAACCGAGCCAATAGCCATGAATATAGCCAGCAGAAGCGGAAGCATGCCGCCGAGAGGGCTTGATTTTGCTGTCTCTTTTTCTCTAACCTTCATAAGAATAATCCTTTATAGTGTATTTGCTTACTGAGCGTTTCCGCCATTCATTTCAGCCATAAGTCTTGCAAGCTCAGCGTCTACCTTTGAATCTGTTTCAAGCTTTTCGAATGAATCAGCAGTATCATCGTTTGCACCTGCAATCTCAGCGAAAGCGTCAGCCTCAGCTTCCTTGCGGACAATTTTCTCTTCCATGCGGTTGAACTTTTCGAGTGAGCTTGAAGCGTCGAATCCACCGACTGACTTAGCAAGCTCCTTTGAAGTATCAGCCATCTGTGAACGAGCGATAAGCATAGCCTGACGGCTCTTAGCCTCATCGAGCTTAGCCTTGAGAACCTCAACCTGATCGCCGATAGCCTCTGTCTGGTTGGAGATTGTCTCATACATTTCCTTATAGTTAGCAACGTCCTCGTCAGCCTTAACCTTCTTAGCGAGAGCCTTCTTAGCAAGCTCCTGATCGCCTGCAGCAAGAGCAGCCTTAGCCTTAGCCTCCCAGTCAGCAGAAACCTTTACAGCGTTCTGGTACTGCTTCTCAGCGAGTCTTTCGCTTGCCTTAGCCTTGCCGTAAGCCTGAGTAGACTTATTCAGCTCCTTCTGCATATCAATGATGATCTGCTTGACCATCTTCTCAGGATCCTCAGCTCTGTCGATAAGGTCGTTAACGTTTGACTTGAGAAGATCGCTTAATCTCTGAAATATTCCCATTTTAAAATCCTCCTGTTTCATGTAGAAATATGTACTTACGACGGCACCGAGACCCCTCGCCGCCGTTTATATTATTATAGTTAATTTTCGCAAAAAAGTCAAGGGGATTTGCATATTTTCATTGAATTTTCATCATTTTCGGGCTGAGAATTTTATACTATTGCTCCACTAATCAGGGCAGACAGGGTTCAGTCTGACATTCTGCAGCGGTTAATGCAAGGCTTACGGTAGTCTCTCCGCAAAAAACATAATCTTCGGATAATTTGTCGGATATTGCTTGAAATTGTCGGAATATTATGGTATACTTAAATCAAGTACGCAGTTTCGGAATCTGCGGCAGAATACGGGTATAATTCCCGATGAAAGGAGGAGTGTGAGCAGTAAGCGTGCCCTCAGAGCTGCAAAGGGGTGCGGAATACTGCTTCATACAGGAATTTATGGACAAGAACACAATAACTGTTCTGATTACCATTATTGCCTATATGCTTATGATGGTAATCATCGGCGTTCTTTATTCCAAAAAGAATAAGGACGTAAGCGACTTTTATCTCGGCGGACGTAAGCTCGGACCCTTCGTTTCCGCAATGAGTGCGGAGGCTTCGGACATGAGCAGCTGGCTGCTTATGGGACTTCCCGGTGTTGCCTACCTTACAGGCGGCGCTGAGGCAGGCTGGACCGCAATCGGTCTTGCTATCGGTACATACCTCAACTGGCTCTTCGTGGCAAAGCCTCTGAGAGTCTACACTCAGAAATGCTCAAACTCAATCACAATCCCCGACTTCTTCTCAAACCGTTACCGTGATGACAAGAAGATTCTCATGGGTGTATCTGCGGCAATAATCCTCATTTTCTTCGTGCCCTACACCGGCTCGGGATTTGCGGCATGCGGAAAGCTTTTCAGCACACTTTTCGGCTGGGATTATCAGACCGCAATGATTATCAGTGCAATCATCATCATTCTCTATACATGTACAGGCGGCTTCCTTGCAGCAAGCCTTACTGACTTCATTCAGAGTATCGTTATGACAGTTGCACTTATCAGCATCGTTATTTTCGGTGTAAACCATGCAGGCGGCTTTGACAGCGTTATCGACAACGCAAAGTCACTCGCAGGCTATTTCTCTCTCAGCAATATCCACAACATTGAAACAGGCGGTGCAGACAAGTATTCGCTTCTGACAATCGCTTCTCTCCTTGCATGGGGACTCGGTTACTTCGGTATGCCTCACATTCTTCTCCGTTTCATGGCTATCGAAGACAAGAACAAAATCAAGACTTCAAGAAGAGTTGCTTCCGTATGGGTTGTAATTTCAATGGCTGTAGCTATTTTCATCGGCTTTGTAGGAAATATTCTTACAGCAAACGGTACAATTGAAGCTCTCGAAGGTGCGGATTCAGAGAAAATCATCATCAAGATAGCAATGTTCATGAGCGAAAACAGCATATTCCTCGCACTTATCGCAGGTCTTGTTTTCTCAGGTATTCTTGCATGTACAATGTCTACAGCAGACTCACAGCTTCTTGCGGCTTCATCAAGTATGTCAGAGAACCTTCTCAAGGGCGTATTCAAGGTTAAGATGACCGCTAAGCAGTCAATGCTTTCAGCAAGAGCGGTGCTTCTCGTTATCGCAGTACTCGGTGTAGCTATTGCGTGGAATCCCGACAGCTCGGTATTCAGAGTAGTATCCTTCGCATGGGCAGGCTTTGGAGCAACCTTCGGTCCTGTAATGCTTGCGGCACTTTTCTGGAAGCGTTCAAACAAGTACGGTGCAATCGCAGGTATGGTTGCAGGCGGAATCATGGTATTCGTATGGAAGTTCGGTATCAGCAAGCTTGGCGGTGCATGGGCTATCTATGAGCTTCTCCCTGCATTCGTGGTAGCAGTTATCGCTATCGTTGCTGTATCACTTGCAACAAAGGCTCCCGAAAAGGAAATCACCGACGAATTCGAGGCGGTTAAAAAGGAGCTTAAGGCTTAAGCAGAAATATGTGTATCGGGCGGATGTGAGCATCCGCCCTTATTATTACCCCACAACTAACTCCCATTACCCTCATGCAACACGCAGTACAGGGCTATTATGAAAGAATTGAAAAAGTTATTGCGGACGTATTGACAGTTTGACGGAAATAGATTATAATAGTAAATGAGGAACGAGGACATTTTTTAAAACAGTCCCCGATGCCTGTCGCTTAAGTCAATAAACACCGTGTGAAAATGCGGTTCAGTGCAACGGAAAATTCGTTTATCCGCAGACGTCTCCGTGATGTCCTGCAACAGTTTTTCTACTGTACCGGAATAATACGGTTTTTATAAGGCAAAAATTTTTTAGGAGGTTTTTACCATGTCACTGACAAATAATCCCAATGTATTAAAGTGGGTTGACGAAATGGTCGCACTCACAAAGCCTGATAAGGTTGTATGGATTGACGGTTCTAAGGAGCAGCTCGACGCTCTCAGAAAGGAAGCTATCGCTACAGGCGAAATGATTGAGCTCAATCAGGAAAAGCTTCCCGGCTGTCTTTACCACAGAACTCAGCCTAACGACGTTGCCCGTGTAGAGGACAGAACATTTATCTGTACAAAGAACAAGGAAGACGCAGGCCCGACAAATAACTGGATGGACCCTCAGGAAATGTACGCTAAGCTCACACCTATGTATGACGGTGTTATGAAGGGCAGAACAATGTACGTTATCCCTTATTCAATGGGACCTATCGGTTCTCCTCTTGCTAAGGTAGGCGTTGAGGTTACAGACTCTATCTACGTTGTTCTCAACATGGAAATCATGACAAGAATGGGTAAGGATGCATTCGAGAATCTCGGCGAAACATCAGATGACTTCGTAAGATGCCTCCACTCAAAGGCTGACGTTGACCCTGAGGGCAGATACATTGTTCAGTTCCCTGAGGATAACGCAATCTGGTCAATCAACTCCGCTTACGGCGGTAAC
>SVNJ01000071.1 GCA_015066955.1 Ruminococcus sp.
TGATCAAGGTCATCGGCACTGTATACGGTACCTGTTACAACGTAGAACTGCGAGCCGTTTGTAGCTGTAGAACCGCTGTTAGCGTAAGCAACGGCACCTGCGGCATGAATGAGGTGTTCATCTGTACCGCCGTCGAACTTTTCGCCCCAGATGGAGTGTCCGCCGCTGCCTGTACCCTCAGGGTCACCGCCCTGAATCATGAAATCGCTGATAACACGGTGGAATGTAAGTCCGTCGTAATAGCCCTGCTTTGCAAGCTCAACGAAGTTTTCAACGCCCTTGCTTGCGTATTCAGGGAAAAGTCTGATTTTAACGTCGCCGTAGCCCCTGATGGACATAACGACAATCTGCTCACCCTTTTCGAGAGGTGAGAAGTTCTTTATATCGGAAGCAGCAGCGTCAAACTGAGGTGCTGTTCTGTCCGAGAATCTGCTTATATCAATATCGTGGGAAGTTTCCGGAACCTTGCTTGCTTCGCTGCCCGAATCTTCTACCTTGATTTCCTTGCCGCATGAGGTAAGACCTGCTGCAGCCATTGCGCTGCATAATAAAACTGCCAATACTTTCTTAAGCATTGAATTTCACTCCTTAATTTAGATTTATGAAATTAAGTAAAAATCCCCTTTGTGCGCAATACGTCAACTTGTTTATTATACAATAACAAACCCGTTTTGTAAATAGCCCATGCAAATTTTTGTTATCTTTGAGGAAAGGTTTTGAAAATAATCCCGATAATTATTTCAATTTGCTGTAACTTCGGCACATCGGAAGAATAATTGTTATTTATCTGAACTTTCTTCCGCAGCTTCTCCGCTCTCATAGTACTCATCAATTGTCACCGAAAGAATCATAATATCCTCCTTCGGGATTTTGTAGGTGCCGTTTTCTGAAGCATCTGTTTCAAGCTTTGAAAGCTGCTCTACGATTTCCATACCCTCGTAGGTCTGACCGATGACAGTCATCTGCTGAGAAAAGTTAGGAACACCGCCTTTTTCGGCAAATGCGTCTGCCAGCGTCTTGTTATCGGAGGAAGCCATTTCCTCCTTTATTTCATCGGTAAACTCGATAGTGTTGAGGAAAGCCAGTCTGCTTCCGCAGTAGTAATCGCCGCCTCCGAAGAGTGCGTCGAAGAAGCCTTTGTCAACGGTAGAGGTCATACAGCATACCGCACCTTTAAATGGCCAGAGGTTCTGATGAAGCTCTCTTTCCACAAGCTCACGGTTTTTGTCAAAATCCTCTTTAAGCGTGCCGTCCTTGTTGGGACTTCCGGCAGCACTGAACGCTCCGGATTCCGAATGAAATACGTAAGTATTATTATAGTATCCGCTTTCCGCAAGCTCAGTGAAATTCTTCACCGCATTCGGGGAATACTCAGGGTAGAGCACAAAGCGGAATTCTCCCAGTGAGGTCTCGACAATCGCAATCGGGTCGCCCTCTTCGGGAGCTTCAAGCTGTACAAGCTCCATTGTGTCTGTATTTATGACGATGGAATTCTTAGCTTTCATAAAGCTTGAAAAAATCATGAATATAAGAACGCCGAGCGACATGATTAAAGTAAATACGAGAACTGTTTTTACAAGACTTTTTTTTTGATACATTTTTACTCCTCACATTCAGACGGCATAATACTTCACGTTACTTATTATATCAAATACGGTCTGTTTTGTCAATATTCATGGGATATTTTGTCGCATTTAATCCTATAAGACTCCGAATTGTATTGCATGATAATATAATACCCCGAAAAAAATGACGTATACAAAGCATTTCATGTAACTTTTGCACGAAAATATATTTTTAAAAAATAAAACTGCAAAAACATTTGAAATTTGTCGGGATGTGTGTTATAATAAATATATATTGCTTCGGCTAAGGTTAAGTTTATACATTAATATATAATACAAAAGAAAAGGATGATAAAAATGGAAAACAAAAAGGGATTTTCTGTCCTTAAGGCAGTTATAACCGTAATCTGCATTCTGTTCATAGTTGTTTCGCTTGCAATGAATATTGCATTTTCAAAGTCAAAGACACCGAATATTTTCGGAACTTATGTCTATATCGTGGAGAATAATCCTCTCGGAAGCAATGTAACCGATGGTGCGGCACTTCTTGCAAAAGAGGTTACAACCTCAACTCAGCTTATAAAGGGCGATATCGTCCTTTGTTATCCTCTCAGCGACCCCGATACACTCCAGCTGAGAAGCATTGCGGATATCGTAAAGACCGACGGTGTGACAAAGTATGCTACAGGCATTGCAACAGGTCTTGAGCCAGACAGTGCAATCACAAGAGATAAAATCGTTGCTCTCTGTACAGGCAACCCCGAAAGCCTTGAGCTTGGTAAGTTCATTACATTTACAACAAGCGTGAAGGGTATAGTTTTAGAGCTTATCCTTCCCTGCATAATCCTTGTTATTCTGCTCATTGCAAAAATTGCTTCTTCAAGCGAGGATGACGACGAGGATTACGATTTCTACGAGTATGATGAGGATGAAGAGGACGCAGCAAAGAGCAAGCGTGCTCCTTCTCACGAAAAGTCAGGCAATCCGCTCTTTGAACCTTCTCAGGAAATACAGCCAAGCAATGATTTTGAACGCAAGAAGATGTCCATTGCTGAGAATTTCAGCCAGAAGCATGTAAATCATAATTCACCTTATCAGAAGGAAAAGGAACGCACAATGCAGTTCAAGGCTCAGCGTTCGGCAGAGTCCTCATTTGCTGCAAGAAATGTCGGCGGACAGTCCTCAACAGCTCCCACAGCTGATGCCCTTCGTGAGGAAATGCTCAGAAAGACAGCAGAGGCTGAGCGTACAGGTTCATTCAGCACAAAGCTTTATGCACAGCAGGAAGCAGCTTCCGAGCCTGTAACAGACAACACAGGTATTCTTTCCAAGTCACAGCTTGCTGAAATGGCAAGAAATGACGTTCCGAAGACAACCCCTCTTAAGAGCCCTTCCGCATCGGCAGCTCCCAAGAAAAAGAGCAGTTCCCCCGATATCGACGATATCATTACAAAGTCTGCTTCAAATGCTAAGAAGAAAAATGTTTCAAGCATGTCTGTTGACGACCTCCTCAAGATGATTGAGGACGAAAAGAGCAAGCTTTAATAATCATAAGCCGGATTATTCCGGCTTATTTTATGGTCAGATAGCATATACAATATGTATAATAGAATTTTGAATTAACGAAAAGAAAACCTTTTGCGTTGAAATTTCTACGAAGTGTAAAATTCGTTGATAAATATTTGTGAAAATATACAATTGCAAATAATACTGAAATATTGTATAATTTATAAAGAGATTTTTGTAATTATTCCATTCTGATATGCGGAATAATATATATTACCGGCAATGGAAGCGGCGGTATTTCAAAGCTTCTGAAACCCTTTGCCGGAGAACGGAGAATATTATGGCTACAAAAAAAGTTAACCCTCTTATGGAACAGATTAAAAAGGAATTCCCGGAAAGACTCCAGTCTCTCTACAGTGTGTCTCCTGAGGAAGCTTCCGACAAGCAGGTTTACCATGTTCTTTCATCTATTATCGTTTCTATTCTCGGCAAGAAAAGACAGAGCTTCGTAAACCACACTCATTCCGTAGGCGGAAAGCAGATTTATTACCTCTCAATGGAGTTCCTTATGGGACGCTCCCTCAAAACAAGCATCTACAACCTCGAGCTTGCTGACGGAATCCGTTCAATGCTCAAGGAATATGATATAAATCTTGATAAAATCTATGACAACGAGCCTGATGCAGGTCTCGGAAACGGCGGTCTCGGACGTCTTGCGGCTTGCTACCTCGACGCTCTTGCAACAGAGGGATTCCCTGCAATGGGTCACTCAATCTGCTACGAGTACGGTATCTTCCAGCAGAAGCTTGAGGACGGCTGGCAGACTGAGCTTCCCGATAACTGGCTTCCCGGCGGCTCTGTATGGCTTGTTCCCAAGCCCGAGCTTTCAATCGATATACACTTCGAGGGCGACCTCCAGGAATACTGGGATAATCAGTACCACCACATCTCACATATCAACTACAATACGGTAGTTGCTACTCCTTACGATATGTACGTTTCGGGCTATGGCTCAGAGGGCGTTTCCGTACTCCGTCTGTGGTCAGCTAAGGCTCCTAACTTCGATATGGCTAAGTTCAACAGCGGTGACTATGCAAGCGCTCTTACTCAGAATTCCGTTGCAAATGCTATTTCAAAGATTCTTTACCCCAACGATAATCACCTTGAAGGTAAGTCGCTCCGTCTCAGACAGCAGTACTTCCTCTGTGCGGCTTCAGTCGGCGATATTGTAAACAATCACATGAACGTTTACGGCACACTTGACAATCTCCACGAAAAGGTTGCTATCCATATCAATGATACTCACCCCACACTCGCTATCCCTGAGCTTATGAGAATACTCCTCGACGACTGCGGATATACATGGGAAAAGGCATGGGATATCGTTATCAACACCTTTGCTTACACTAACCACACCGTTATGGCAGAGGCTCTCGAAAAGTGGGACGTTAACCTCGTTAAGCACGTTATTCCGAGAATCTTCTCCATTATCGTTGAAATCAATAACCGTTACTGTCAGGGACTTATGGAAAGAAATGGCTACGACAGTGCAAAGACAACACGCATGTCCATTATCAAGGACAATCAGATTCACATGGCTACTCTCTGCGTTGCCGCTTCACACAGCGTAAACGGCGTTTCAAAGCTTCACTCAGAGATTATCAAGGATTCCGTATTCAACGACGAATTCCAGAATACTCCCGAAAAGTTCAAGAACGTTACAAACGGTATTGCATACAGAAGATGGCTCTATCAGTCCAATCCCGGACTTACAAGCCTTCTCAGCGAAACAATCGGCGACAAGTTCATCAAGGACGGTGCCGCACTCAGTCAGTTCAGAAAGTTTGAGAATGATGAAGAGGTTCTCAATAAGCTTATGGCTGTAAAGAGACAGAATAAGGAAGTATTCTGCAAGTACGTGAAGAAGGCAAACAAGGTTACACTTGACCCCGACAGCATTTTCGACGTTCAGGTTAAGCGTCTCCACGAATACAAGAGACAGCACCTCAACGTTATGAATATTCTCGCAGACTACGCTTACCTGCTTAACAATCCCGATGCAGACTTTACTCCCAAGACCTATATCTTCGCTGCTAAGGCTGCACCCGGCTATTACCTCGCTAAGCAGATTATCAAGCTTATCTGGGCAATTTCTGAGGAAATCAGAAAGAACCCCAAGATTTCAAAGAAGCTTTCAGTTGTATTCCTTGAAAACTACTGCGTAACACTTTCAGAGCTTCTCATGCCTGCAAGTGATATATCAGAGCAGATTTCCCTCGCAGGTACTGAGGCTTCGGGTACAGGTAATATGAAGCTTATGCTCAACGGTGCGGTAACTCTCGGTACACTTGACGGTGCCAACATCGAAATCAAGGAAGCAGCAGGCGACGATAATATCATTATCTTCGGTATGACTACTCCTGAGGTTAACGAGCTTAAGGCAAGAGGCTACAATCCTAACGATTATTTCAACAACAACGGCGTTATCAAGGAGTGCATCGAGCGTATGTATCGTGGTATCAACGGCTGTACCTTCAACGATGTTGCAAACTCCCTCAAGGACCGTGACCCGTATATGGTTCTTGCTGACTTTGACTCATACAGACAGGCTCAGAAGTACAGCACAGACTGCTACAACGATAAGATGAAGTGGGCTAAGATGTCCCTCAACAATATCGCAGGTGCAGGTATCTTCTCCGCTGACAGAGCTGTTACAGAGTACGCAGAGAATATCTGGAGACTTAAATAAGTATAAATTAATATGAATCAAGTTCGGGCGACCGCAAGGGTCGCCCCTACTGTTATTCAGCAGAGTGTCAACTCTGCATAAAATCATTTTGGAGTGAACTATATGAAACCTATCTATGACAGCTGGGATCTGAACTATAAATCAATCTTCGGTGCAATAAAGCAGAATCAGACCTGCCGCTTTTCAATAAGACTTGCAAAGGACATTCAGCCTGATTTTCCGCCCGTACTGGTGCTTTTCCGCACAGGCTTCAAGGAACGCTTTATTACCATGCACAAAACTGCTGAAGAAGAGGACTGCAATGTCTATTCGGCTGAATACAATGCACGCTATACCGATGTGCACTATTACTATTTCTCATATACATGCGGAGGTACACGTCACTACATCAAGAAAATCAACTGTCACGAGGGAAATCTTGATCATGGCGACCTTTTTCAGCTTACCGTTTATTCCGCTGACTATGAAACCCCCGATTTTCTCAAAGGCGGTGTAATGTATCAGATTTTCCCCGACCGTTTCTGCAAGAGCGGAAAGGTGCACGAAAATATTCCCTACGGCAGAGTTATCCGTGAGGATTGGGGCGGTACACCATACTATAAGCCCGATGAAAACGGTCATGTCTGGAATAATGACTATTTCGGCGGAGATTTTGCAGGCATACAGTCAAAGCTTCCCTATCTTAAGGATTTGGGCGTTACCTGCATTTACCTTAACCCTATTTTTGAGTCCCATGAAAACCACCGTTACAATACGGCAAACTACATGAACGCTGACCCGCTTCTCGGTACTAACGAGGATTTCCGTGAGCTTTGCAGTGAGGCTGAAAAGTACGGTATATCGGTAATCCTTGACGGTGTATTCTCTCATACGGGTGCTGACAGCATCTACTTCAACAAGTTCAACCGCTATGATACGGTTGGTGCGTACAATTCAAAGGAAAGTCCCTACTACAACTGGTACAGCTTCTTTGATTATCCTAACGGCTACGAGGCATGGTGGGGAATTGATACACTTCCCAATGTATGTGAGAATAATGAGCAGTACACCGAATATATCTGCGGCGAGGAGGGTGTGCTTCATTACTGGCTGTCTCTCGGTGCGGCAGGCTATCGTCTTGACGTTGCCGACGAGCTTCCCGACCTTTTTCTTGATAATCTCCGCAAGAGTGTGAAGGGCTTTGACAAGGATAAAATCGTTATCGGTGAGGTATGGGAGGACGCTTCCAACAAGGAGGCATACGGCATAAAGCGTCGTTATCTTCTTGGCGGACAGCTTGACTCTGTTATGAACTATCCTTTCAGAGAGGCTATTATTACCTTTGTAAAGGGCGGTAACCCGAAATGGCTTGAAAATTCGGTTATGACCATTATCGAGAATTACCCGAAGCCTACGGCTGATGTGCTTATGAACTTTGTTTCGACTCATGATATTGAGCGTGCAATAAACCGTCTCGGCGGTGAAAACTGCGACGACAAGAGCAAGGACTGGATGGCTGAAAGGTACCTTACTCCCGACGAATACGCAAAGGGCAAAAATCTTCTTAAGGCGGCAATGGCACTTCAGTTTTTCCTTCCCGGTGTACCGAGCATTTACTACGGCGATGAAGCCGGACTTCAGGGCTACAAGGACCCCTTCAACAGACGTTGTTATCCTTGGGGTAACGAGGATACTGAGCTGATTGAGTATACAAAGAAGCTCAGCGAAACAAGAAAGTCTCTCGACACCATGACAAGCGGCGGTATATACTTCGTTTACAGCGACGAAAACGTTATTGTTTTTACTCGTACAGGCAAGCGTGATTCTATTATTTTTGTAAACAGAAGCGGAAATGAGGCTGTAATCGGTAATATCAGCGGTATACTCAGCCGTTTTGAGGATATCAGACCCTTCTGCGGTGAATACTGCGATAACACAGTTAAGGTTGCCCCTTACGGATACACAATAATTTCTGCAAAATTTCTTGGATAACTTAAGATTATTTTAAGAATTATACTGTATATTATAAACGGATTAAGTAATCCCCAATTCCCCCTCTAAATTTATTTTATCTTTCCTCTCCTATTGGCTGTACAAGACGTACAGCCCTTTTGCTTTTATAAATTCCTGCAAATTTCAGAAATTTTCCTGATTCTTTAAGATTATTTTAAGCAAAGCCCCGTATACTGTAAGTGGATTAGTAATCCCCCAATTCCCCCCTAAATTTATTTTATCTCTCTTGAAGGCTGTACCCGTTGTACAGCCCTTTTATTTTAGGCAAATTTACGCAAATACTCTTTTTACCTATTGTGTTTTTCGTGAAATATGGTATAATAGAATTACACTTTAAAATAAAAGGAGGAATTTTTCATGCCAACACCCCACAACAGTGCCGCTAAAGGTGATATTGCAAAAACAGTACTTATGCCCGGAGACCCTCTCAGAGCTAAGTTTATTGCAGAAACATATCTTGAAAATCCCGTTTGCTATAACGAGGTAAGAGGTATGCTCGGATATACGGGAACATATAAAGGAGTACGTATTTCCGTACAGGGAAGCGGTATGGGAATACCGTCCATAGGGATATATTCATGGGAGCTTTTCAATGAATACGATGTTGATAATATTATCCGTGTAGGTACGGCAGGTGCTATTGCGGACAATGTTAATCTCCGTGAGGTTCTTATTGCTCAGAGTGCAAGCACAAACTCAAATTATGCCGCACAATTTGACCTTCCCGGCACTTATGCCCCTACAGCATCATGGAAGCTTCTTTCCGCCGCTGTTGAGGCTGCAAAGGCTAAGGGAAGCATATATCATGTCGGAAATATATTCTCAAGCGATACCTTCTACGATGACAGCTCAAGCCTTTCAAAATGGGCAAAAATGGGTGTTCTCGGCGTTGAAATGGAGTCTGCCGCACTTTACATGAATGCCGCAAGGGCAGGCAAAAACGCTCTCTGTATTCTTACAGTTTCCGACTGCCCCTTCAAGGGACTTGCAACAACGGCAGAGGAGCGTCAGACAACCTTCCGTGATATGATGGAAATTGCACTTGAAGCCGCAGTAAGCGTTTCATAAGGTCTGCGGATGAAAAGACTATTTAAATCTGCGGGGATATTTTTCAAGGCCTTTCCCGGAATTATTCTCTTTGAGCTTTTGTATAAGCTGATTCTTACGGCTATAGGCTCGCCGCTTCTGAATTTTCTGCTGAAAGCCGCAATGAACAGTGCAGGTGTAACGTATCTTTCATCAGAGAGTATACCTCAGTTTCTGAGCAGTCCCTTAACCCTTGTGATTATACTGCTTACGCTTTTTACGGTTGCATTTTTCTCATTTGTTGAGATTGCCGCACTAACCGCATGCTTTGCATGTCTGAGTGAGCGAAGGAAAATCACAGTAATGGGTATGCTGAAAATCGGTCTGCGTTCATTTGCGATAATATTCCGTGAAAAGGGAATACTGAGCTTTCTCGGCTTTATGCTGATTATACCTGTAATACAGCTTACTCTTTCATCAGGTGTATTCTTTGCACCTATGATGCCTATGATTCGTATGGCAATGGGAAATTTCAACAGAAGCCTTGTAATTGCAGCTTTTACACTTCTGCAGATTCTGCTGATACTTTTCCTTTCAAGCCGAAGCTACTGCTTTCAGTATCTTGTGCTTACAGGCGAGGACTTCCACGACAGTATGAAAAAAAGCCGTCGTCTCCTTAAGGGAAAAACACTGCGTACTACTGCGGGAATTACCCTGTGGAGCCTTATGCTTGCATTGATAACCGCCGTTGTTACCTTTATTCTGAGCTTTATTGTCGTATTTCTTGCAAAAGGCTTTACCAAGCCCGATGATGCACTTATTTCTGCACTCAGAATACTCAGCTATGCGGGACAGATTTTCCTTGCGGTATCGTCGGTGCTTTCCGCACCCTTGATTATATGTTATCTTACATCAAAATTCATACATGATACAAAAGACGTGGAGAAAATTACGCTTCCCGACAGCGAAAAAAGCGGAATTTCAACACCCGTAAAGGTGATTTCGGTGATTGTTTTGGGCGGAGTCAGTGTTTTTCTGAATTTCTCTTATATTGAGGGACTCTACAAGGGCAATATCGACTTCAATGTCGGAATCCTTTCAACGCCTCAGCTTACCGCACACAGGGGATATTCTCATATTGCCCCTGAGAATACTCTTTATGCCTTTGAGGAGGCTATGAATATCGGCTCGGACTATATTGAACTTGATGTACAGCAAAGCAAGGACGGTCAGCTCGTGGTGATTCACGACAGTGAGCTTGACAGGACTACCGACGGTGAGGGCAAGGTTTCCGATTTCACCTATGATGAG
>SVNJ01000072.1 GCA_015066955.1 Ruminococcus sp.
AGAAGGATCTGATTACCATGCTCACGGCAATCACCTTCGACCGCTTCGGGGTAATCCGTGATTATCTCTACGAAAGAGATGAGAACGATGAATACTTCTTTGGAATTCCCAAGGGCAACAAACTCGAAGTTTATCTGCTGACCTCACCGGAAGATCTGTACGAATACCTTGCTGAGGAAAGTGAAGGGTTCAGGTTGATTGCTATGAAAGCACACTCATAAATTTTCGAAAGCTATTGCAAATTGATCGTGAGTATGATATAATATAGAAAAAGTAACAACCAAGCAGGTGACAGTTTGAGTACTGAAAAGCATGGAAATACGTCGAAAAACAAAGTGATCAATTTCGTCACGTATTGACATATACCGTTGTTTCAAGAGATTGAGACAACGGTATTTTTTATGAAAAAATTACGACTACGACACTTACTGCGACACTTTTACCGACAAAAACCCCGTCTGAGAAATCAGACGGGGTTCGTGCGTAGAAAAGATTTATTAAATTTTGAGTAAAAACTCAATGAAATGATTTTACCATAAGTTTTTACTATTGTCAAGTGAAAATTTTCTTAAATGTGTCGAATAACGGTAATTATTTTTTTGACTAAGCAGAATATTATTCCTTACTGCGGAAAGCATTTGGAGTAACCCCTGAAAGCTGTCTGAACTGACGCATAAAATACTTTTCGTCTTCATATCCGCATTTATAGGCGATGGAGGTAAGGCTGAGTGCGGTAGTCAGAAGCAGGTACTTTGCGTATGAAATACGGCTTCGTATAACGTCCTGATGAAAGCTTATATCGAAAAGCTCTTTATAAGTTGCACGGAAGTGACCATAACTGAGTCTGAAGTCACGGCAGGAAGTCTGGGCATTCCATTCCTTTTGAGGATTAAGATATAGCTCATTGCGAAGTCTGAGGTAATCGCTGTAGTTCTGATGCTTTCTTATATCGGAAAGCCTGCTGATTTGTTCGTTCAGCGATTCCCTGAGCGATTTGAGTACGGACGAAAAGTTGAATTCTGAAACAGATGTAGTGAGCGAGCATACAACAAGCGAGTCTGTGCTGCAGTTTTCACTGTATATCGGCGAATGTGATATAAGGGTGCTTAGTCTGTCGCAGACAAGCTGCTCGTATTTTTCATCAAAGCTGCCCACTGAGCAGAAAAGATAAAGCTTATCGGCAATCTTAGCACAGAAGGTATCTTTTCTGAGAGTTTCACTTTTGAGGTTTTCTGCAATTTCCATATCTATACGAACAGAAGTACTCTGACGGTCAAGAGAGGTGTTATCGGTGAAAAGTTCTGACCTTATCACAATCATCGATACATTGTCCTCAGGCGAAGCAGCGTTTAGTGTACGGATAAGCTCATTTTTTAATCCTGTTTCGTTGTAAAGCCCTGTAACAGAATCATGATGTTCCGAAAGATTTCTGCTTTCGAGCAGTGTGGTGATATCGTTTCTCATTCGCAGGGATTCAAGGGCGCTTGCTGCAATTTTTATCCAGTCACGGAAAATGATATCATATCCATCGGGCTTGTCGTATTGAAGTATAAAATAACCGATATCTCTTCCTGAAAAGAAAATCGGACAAAGATAAAATACAGTTCCGTTAATTTCGATAGACACTTCATCGGGAAATAGTTCATACTTATTAAAGAATACCGGTTCATCAGACGACGGATAACGTGTTATGACCCTGTAATAAATCATTGTATCTGAGTTGTTGTTATCCGATGAGGTTGATAAATCAGAGCTGCACCAGTTCTCATATAAACAAAGATGCACACCGTTAATGTCACGGATAAGATAGGTGAACTGCTGAAGAATTCTGATGTAGTCAGAAATTGAACGGCATAGAGTAAGTTCCTGTTCGAAGTTACCTACAAGATTGAGCTGACTGTAATACTGTTCACGGCGGATTGCCTGAAGCTCTCGTGAAAGCATATTATTATCGATTTTACAGGTGCAGCTGCTGCCGTAAATTATTTTTCCGTCAATGGAAACGGATTCTGTTGTTTTTCCTGTCATTTTTTCCCAAAGTAAATTGAAAGCCTGTTTTCCGACTGCTCTGCGGTTTCTCTGATAAGTTGTAAGAATGGGAGCGTGATAAAAACGTTCACCGATAAATTCATATCCTACAACAGTAACGTCATCAGGAACAGAAATACCATTTTCAAGGAACGTATCCAACAGACCGAAAGCCATATAATCATTTGCGCAAACAATAGCCTGAGGAAGTCTGCGTTCTCCGTTTATATATTCCCATGCAAGCGCTTCGCCGGAGCTCATCCAGAAATCGCCGTAAATAACTTTGCTTTCGTCGTAGGGAATACCGTTCGACGTGAGAACTTTTTTGTAGCCTTCTTTTCGTTCGTGAGATGTATCAACATTCTTCTGACCTGTAAGCAGGTCGATATCTGTAAAACCATGAGCTTCAACAAGATGCTTTACAAGGTTTTCGAAATCTGAGTGTATATCATTATTAATACAAGTGTATCCGGGCATATTGTAACCTGATATAACAACAGGTATATCATTACGAGATGATATTTTTTTAAAAATATAACTTTTAAGATCGTCGTTGAGGAAGGATTCTGCGGTAAGGATAAGTCCGTCAATTTTTTTTGAAGAAATCAGCTCGTAAATTTTATTTTCAATTTCTATTTTTGCATAGTACTCAGAGGAATTGTAGATATTTGAAAGAATTACGGTAATTGCGCCTGCTTTCTGAGCCTGACTGATAATACCGTCAAGCAGCTGACGCTGTTCACTCTGGCATGCACTTGCAGTAATTATTCCGATAACAAGTTTATCATTATACATTTTAACTAAACTCCTTGTTACTTTGGTGTTTATCTTAATTATACCACAATTTTGAAAAAAATCAATAGAAAATCTTCATTTTTTCCACTAATTCTGCAAATTGTGGGTTGAAATCTGTACTTGTCAGCAATATAATAAAAGTAACAAAAAGTTCAAAATTGTTTACGATGAAATTTAAACAGGGAGGAAAAACATGAACAAGAAAAGAATCGCAGCAGCAGTGACATCGCTGGCATGCTGTGCAGGAGTGGCAGGGTACATGCCGCAGGTAGTGAGGAATACGAGTACGTATGCCGCAGAGCTTGTGTACAACGACTTTGAGGCAAACTACGACGGCTGGTATGGAAATGCAGACGCAGTAAAGCTTACCGCAGAAAACGGCAAGGGCTATGAAGCATCAAGAGGCATGACCATAACAGGAAGAACATCGCCGAAGGACGGTGCAAGCTCATCAAAGGGCTTCTATCTCAGCGGCGGAGTTGAGTACAAGTACAGCGTACAGGTTTACAGTGAAACAGAGGAAACCTTCCGCCTTTCACTTCTTTGCATTGACGAAGAAACAGGCAAGGAAACAGAGGTTGAGCTTGCTGAAAAGAAGGTAAAGGCAGGAGAGTGGACTGAAATCAGTGCTGAGTACGAAGCACCCGAAAACAGCTACGAATTCAGGCTTACCCTCAATACAGACAGTACAAATGATTTCTCATTTGACGAAGTGCTGGTAACAAGTGATGAGGAAAAAGCGTTCAATGAAGTTCATGCTGCATCCTCAAACATGGGTCTTAAGGACGCATTCGGACAGTATTTCCGTGTAGGTAACATTCTCAATGGCAATACTGTAAGAAATTCAACCATTACAGCTTCATATTTAAAGGATTATAACAGTATCGAGTGTGAAAACGAAACAAAGCCCGATGCAACACTTGTACAGTCACAGTGTAATGGCACAAATATCGGTGTATCACTCAATTCCTGTTCGGCAATCATGGACTTCTGCGTAAGAAACGGAATCGGAATGAGAGGTCACGCATTTGTATGGCACAGCCAGACACCTTCATGGTTCTTCAAGGAAGGCTTCTCAAATAACGGAAACTGGGTATCAAGCTCAACAATGACAGCACGTCTTGACAGCTACATCAAGAATATGTTCAATGCAATCGAGACTCAGTATCCCGACCTTAATCTTTACGCATACGACGTAGTAAACGAAGCAGTCAGCGATGACAGCAACAGAACAGCAAACAACGGCGGTGCAAGAGAACCCGGCGATAACAATGTAACAGGCGGAAAATCAGCATGGGTACAGGTGTACGGAAGCAACAGCTTCGTAGAGACAGCATTTACAATTGCAAGAAAGTACGCTCCCGAGGGCTGTGACCTTTATTATAACGACTACAACGAGTACTGGGATCATAAGAGAGACTGTATCTACAATATGTGTAAATCACTCTATGACAAGGGACTTCTTGACGGTGTGGGAATGCAGTCACATATTTCTGCACAGTACGATGGCTTTACAGGCGTATCTGCATATACAACAGCGATGAAGAAGTATCTTTCAATCGGCTGTGACGTTCAGATAACAGAGCTTGATATAAGCAGAGAAAACGGCACATATTCAGAACAGCAGCAGGCAGATAAGTATAAGGCAATCTTCCAGGCAGCTGTTGACTGGAATAAGAACCCCACATCTAATGGACGAGTAACAGCAGTATGTATCTGGGGACCGAATGATGCGAATTCATGGCTTAAGGCGGGAAGCAATGCACTTCTTTACAACGGAAGTCATCAGCCAAAGCCGGCATATACAACCCTTATGTCAATGATCCCTGAATCCGAATGGGTAGAGGGCGGATATGAAGGCGGCGAAATAAAAGCACCGGAGCCGAATCAGTTTGGCTGGTACTTCCAGGATCCGTTTGAGGGAGACCTCTGTACATGGGAAGGAAGAGGAGCCGCAACAATCATGACAAGCGGCAGAACAGCATACGTAGGAAGTGAATCACTGCTTGTACAGAACAGAGAATCCGCATGGAACGGAGCATACAGAAACCTTAATCCGAGAGCATTTGTACCGGGTCAGGAGTTCAGCTTCAGTGCAAACGTAATGTACTTTGACGGCGGAGATACAGATACATTCTACATGAAGTTACAGTACGTAGACGCAAATGGTGAGACACAGTATTCAACAATTGCAGAGGGAACAGCGCTTAAGGGCGAGTGGATGCAGCTTTCAAACACAAACTACAAGATACCTGCAGACGCAACAAACTTACAGCTTTATATTGAGACAGCAGAAACAACAAACAACTTCTACATTGACGAAGCAATCGGAGCAGTAGCCGGCACAGGAATACTCGGTCCGGGACAGCCTGAAATCAAGAAGGTTATTCTCGGAGATGTAGACTTTGACGGAAGAATAAGCGCACTTGATGTGACTGCAGCAAGAAACGGACTTCTTAAAGGAATATCCGACAGCTTCACAAAGCAGGCAGCAGACGTTGATCAGAGCGGCGTTTATGAGGTTGCTGACCTTATCCTCATCCAGAACTTTATCCTCAGAAGAATCGATAAGTTCCCTGTTGCGGAGAAGGTTATTGATACAGCAGCAATGGAGCAGCTTTTCTCAACAGTAAATATTGCAAGCAGCTATAAGAAGGATGGCGAAAACAACGTACTCTGGACACATCGTTTCGGAGCTGACCCCGGATTTATGGTATACAAGGACAGACTTTATGTATACACAACAAATGACGCTATCGAATACAGAAACGACGGACAGATTCAGGTAAATACTTATAATTCTGGTACAATCAACTGTTTCTCAACTGCTGATCTTGTTAACTGGACAGATCACGGTCCAATTCCAGTAGCAGGCAGAAACGGAAGAACTCAGAATGGTGCTGCAAAGTGGGCAACTTATGCATGGGCTCCCGACGCAGCATGGAAGACAATCAACGGTAAGGATAAGTTCTTCCTTTACTTCGCAGACAGTGCAGGTGGTATCGGCGTACTTACAGCTGACAGCCCCGAAGGTCCTTATACTGACCCCATCGGCAAGGCTCTTATCAATAAGAGCACACCCGGCTTCGGCGATGTTGAATGGCTTTTTGACCCCGCTGTTCTCGTTGACGACGATGGTTCAGGCTATCTCTATGTAGGCGGCGGTGTTCCTTCAGGAAAAGCTGCTGATCCCGGCACAGCAAGAGCAATCAAGCTTGGCAATGATATGACATCACTTTCAGGTGATGCAGTAAGAATGAATCCTCCTTATCTCTTTGAGGACTCAAGTATTCTTAAAGTAAATGGTACTTACTACTACTCATATTGTACAAACTGGAACACAGGTGGAAATCCCTACGGCTTCAACAATGCTGAAATCGCAGTTATGACTTCAAACAACCCACTCGGACCTTTTACTTACAAGGGAATTGCATTAAAGAATCCTGCTTCCTACAGACTTGACGGCGGCGGAAATAACCACCACTCAATAGTTGAGTTCAAAGGCAAGTATTACGTGATTTACCACAGCCGTAACCTTTCAAGAGCAATGAACATTCAGGCTCTTAATACTGACGGCTCAATAGACCTTGGCGGTAACTACCGTTCACCTCACATTGATGAGGCTACTTTCTCAAATGGTATGTTCTCTGCAACCGGTACAATGAAGGGCGTTTCACAGATTGAGACACTCAATCCTTATAAGACTGTACAGGCTGAGACAATGTCTAATCAGTCAAAGGGTATCGTTACAAATGGTCTTTATGATACTAAGGTTGTAGGTAAGAAGGGCGAATGGATCAAGACATCCGGCGTTAACTTCTCAAATGGTACTTCAAAGCTTACAGTAAGAGCTTCATCTACAAACGGTGCAGCAATCAAAATCTGTGCAGGAAGCACAAACGGAGATGTTATCGGTTATGTTGAAGTTCCCGCAGGAGGAAACTTCTCAGAAATCACTGTTCCTGTTAATAATATCAGCGGAACAAAGGATGTATATTTCGTATTCAGCGATCAGCTTGAATTCGATTCATGGAGCTTTCAGTAAGGCTTTAGCATAAGGCAATACGATTGCCATAAATTAAGTTTGAACTTGCCGGCAGTCATCTGCACTTAGACTGCCGGCAGTTTAAAGGTTTTTATATTTCATTGTGAAGGGACAAATCAGAAATCGGCCATATTCCGTTCGGAGTATGGCTATTCTGCTTTTTGTTCGTATTTTTTCTATAAAACTATAAGTGGTTTTATAGTACTTAGTATTGTTTAACTCTCGATTTCTATGAATCGGGAGTTTTATTATATAAAAAATACATAAATAGTTGACATATGTGGTTTGTAATGGTATAATATGTATAATTGGAAGTGCGTTTTCTTATTGCTGCTGCAGGCAATAATTATGACAGAAAGGAAGTGAGGGTGCGGTCTGCACCCGTGTTATGAAAAAACAGAAAAGCTTGATTTCACGAATAACTTCAGCATTGATATCGGGTACGATAGCGGTGCTTAGCGTGCCTGTTCACACTCCTGTACATACTCATGCTCACGCAGAGGATATCGATGACGGACCGGCAAATGAAATAATAATAAATGGTGAGACTTCGGAATATGGTGAGGTTGACATAAAATTTGTTGACGAAAACGGCAATGAGATAATCCCGAATCTTAAACCTGAAAGAGGAGACAGGGCTGCATCTTTCCCGTCTACCTATGATTTGCGTGATTACGGCTGTTTAACCTCTGTAAAAGATCAGTATCCGACAGAAACTTGCTGGGCACATTCTGTAATGGCGGTTGCTGAATCGAACATGATTGTAAACGGACTTTCGGACAGAAGTATTGACCTTTCGGAAGCACATCTTGTATGGTTTTCGCAAGGAAGATACAGCACTGATAAATCTGATCCTTTGTATATGGATGGAGATAATTTAGGTGTTGAATGTTACGAAAAAGGTGGATATCCTCTTCTTGCACAGGGTACTCTTGCACGCTGGAGCGGTATTCAGCTTGAAGCAAATGCTCCGAATGTTACAACAAGCCCTCAGCTTTCAGAGTCTCAGAGATATACCTCCTATGGCTATCTTGTCAACAGTAATAATTATGATTACGATGTTACAGATACCTCTGATATAAAAAATTACCTTATGAATAATGGTGCGCTTACGATTTCCTATTATTCAACATATTATAAAAGAAATACCTCTAATGACTATTATTCCGATACATACAATTCGTATTATCAGACTGCAGTTTCATCGGGTACAAATCATGCGGTAACGCTTGTTGGATGGGATGATAATTTCAGCAAGAGTAAGTTCGAGGGCAATGTGCCTGCAGGTAATGGTGCGTGGATATGCCGCAACAGCTGGGGAGAGAATTTTCTGGATGGCGGTTATTTCTATATGTCATATTATGAGCCTACCATTGACCGTATATGTTCTTACGAGATAGCTACTACTGATACATACGACAGCCTTTATCAGTATGACGGAAGTGTTTCGATTACAAGAAGCAGAAGTGGTGAATCAATTACTGCTGCTCATGTATATACAGCTGAACAGACCGAAACTATAAAGTCTGTAGGATTCTTTACTTCAGAAGCTTCTGTACCTTATATTATATCCATTTATGCTGATGTTAAGGATGGTAATCCCATGAGTGGTACTCTTCTTACAACGCAGAAGGGTAAAATGACGTATGCCGGATATCATACGGTAGATCTTCTTGAAAGCGTTCCTATAGATAAGGGTACAAAATTCTCCATAGTTGTAGCACTTGATAAGGCGGGTACATTATTGTATGGAGATAAGTGTACCGGTAATGAAGGTCTGGCTTATTATACCTATGGTGTGGGTACAAGCAGCTCTTATTGGTATGATGATACTAAAAACTATGGGAATAACTTCTGCATAAAAGCATATACCCTAAATGGTGTTGAGATAAACTCCGAAAACTTCCCGAATACTGCTTTCCGAAATTACGTAAAGAGTACATGGGACAGCGACGGAAACGGTTATCTTTCCGATGCGGAAGCAGCTGCGGCAAAGACTATCAATGTAAGCGGTCTTGGAATATCTGACCTTACAGGTATTGAGTATTTCACATCTGCGACGACACTTAACTGCAGTTCAAATCCGATTCTTTCACTTGATCTGAGTGCAAATAAAGCAATGACAAAGCTTGTTACAACAGGATGTTCGGTAAGTTTCGGTACGGTTCCTTGCATCGGATTTACTGTAACAGGACTTAATGTGTCGAAAATATCATCGATAAGTGGTGCGACCATTAAAAATAACGCAATATATCCGACAAGTACGGCAATTACTTATAATTATGACTGCGGAAATGGTCTGAAGGCAAGCCTTTCAATGAAGCTAAGCAGTATTTCGCATACTATTGAATCGTGGACATACAGTACAACAAGTACGCACATACGAAAATGCAAATACTGTACCTACAGCGAATCGGGATCACATAGCTTCGGAGCGTGGCGTGATAACGGGTCTAACCATATTCATACCTGTACAATATGCAGCGGTTCGGTAACGGCTAACCATACCTATAGTGCATGGTCGGGAAATTCCAACGGTACACATTCACGTTCGTGCTCAGTATGCGGTAATATTGATAATTCATCACACAGCTTCGGAAAATGGGCAAATAATGGCAACGGTACACATTCACGCACTTGTAGCGTTTGTAATTATATGGAAACAGCTGCTCATGCTTTCGGCGGTTGGTCTGATAACGGAGCTAATCATATTCATAACTGCAAAGACTGCAATGCAGCTGAGACAGCAAATCATACTTATGGTGCATGGACGAAAACCGATAAAAATTATCACTCAAAAACTTGCGAGGACTGCGGAAATATCGTAACAGCTGAACATAATTTCACCGACTGGGCGGATAATTCCGACGGCACACATACTCGTAAATGTAACGACTGCGGATATACCGAAACAGTTGAGCATAACTACGGTACATGGTCTGACAATAAGGACGGCAACCACAAGCGTACCTGTGCAGACTGCGGAAACGTTGAAATTGTAAAGCACGTATGGGGCAAGTGGACTGATAACGGTACAAACCATGAGCGTGAGTGTGAAGTATGTCATGCGATTGAGACTGATGAGCATGATTACAGCGATTGGAATGAACTGAATGAATCACAGCATGCAAAGGTGTGTACATATTGCGGAAATATCGTAACTGACGAACATGATTTCACCGACTGGGCTGATAATTCCGACGGTACACATACTCGTAAATGTAACGATTGCGGATATACCGAAACAGTTGAGCATAACTACGGTGCATG
>SVNJ01000073.1 GCA_015066955.1 Ruminococcus sp.
AGGTAGCCGACAGTTGTTTTAGAAGCAAAAGAAATGATTCCGTCACGCTCTGTTGTACGGTCAGGCTCAACCGAACCGGTGATGATTTTCAGCAGAGTGGACTTTCCGCAGCCGTTTATTCCGACAAGACCGATTCTGTCATTTTCATCGATAGTGAGGGAAATATTTTTCAGAACATCATTTCCGTTATAGATTTTATTTACATTTGTAAGACTTACAAGCATAGTATCTTCCTTTTCGCAGTATTACATTAATAATACCATATTTTGAGGATATAATCAATAGGCGGATGTGAAAAAGCCGCAGAAAAACTGCGGCTTAAGGTTTAGTCTACCCTGTTGACATTAATAACAGTCATTGAATTGATTGTGTAGGAATCGTCTTTTTCAGTAATTCTGAACTCTACTGTTTTTGAAACGTCGGGAGTGTAGTCCTCCTTGTCCTTCATCCAAGCAGGAAGCTCCTTGATGTAATCAACGGTAATGGTATACTCACTGCCTGTTTTTGAAACGTATGTAATCTCAGGCTGATATGTGAATGAAATAGGCTGAATCGGTACATTATAGCACTTCTGAGCCTCGTTATAGTAGAATTTCAGCTCACCTGAACCGACAGTAGCGTGTGAAAGCTCGGGAAGATTATCACCAAATAGCTGAGCCGCAAATGATTCAACGTCAACAGCAGGTACTGAGATAATATCAAATGTAACGGTATACTTTGAGAAGTCACCCTTCATAACGAAAGACCACAAAGCGGCTGAAATAACCTGGTCTGAAGCAAGCTCGGAAGGATTTGCAAATGATTCAATATCCATGATTACAGCAGGATATATAACCTCTGTAAAGCGGTCACGCTTGGTTTCGCCTACGGAGAAGCTTCTGAAACGGTTTATACCGTAGTTTACCGTTACGATAAGTCCGACAATTGCAAGAAGTGTGAAAATTACACCAAGAAATGCAAAAAGATTTCTCTTGAATTTACCTTTGGACTTCTTCTTTTTTACCGCAACATCAATTTCGTCTGCTTCAGGCTTTTCTCTGCGTTCATCGGAAAGTGCGGCGGGGTCTTCGTCGAGGATTCTTTCGAGTGCACTTACAACACGTCCCTTTTTCTTTGGGGTATCAAGGGCAATATCGATATCAGGCTGCTGTGCGTTATTTTCTGCAGACTCTTCAGCGACTTCCTCCTCGTTAGTATCAGAAGATTCACTCTCGCTGATTTCAGCTATAGTATTTGCAGCATCTTCACGAATATCTGCTATAAGGCTGTCAACTGAATCCGAAGGTACATCATTAGTGTTTTCGGGTAAATTTTCTTCTTCTATAGCGGCAAGTGCCTTGTCGATAAGCTCAGAAGCGGAAAGCTGAGAATCGTCCTCAGAATCGTCAATTTCTTCCTCATCGGAAGATTCCGGGAAGTTTTCATCAATCAGTTCTTCGGAATATGATTCTTCATCGGACATGTCATTTTTATCATCTTCATCATCGGATTCGTCATCCTCTTCAACGTCCTCATTTTCATCATCTTCGTCATCATCGCTATGCTTTTTGGAGAACAGCGATTTCAGACCTGAGAAAATGCCTTTTTTAGGCTTTTCTTCCTCTTCCTCAACATCATCTGTTTCCTTAACAACTTCATCCTCGTCATTGTAAGATTCCTCGTCGTTTTCGGACTCAGATTCGGCTTCTTCAGATTCTCTTGCCTCACGTTCAGCCTGTTCTCTTGCTTCACGTTCAGCCTGTTCTCTTGCCTCACGCTCAGCCTTTTCTCTCGCCTCACGTTCAGCCTGTTCTTTTGCCTCACGTTCAGCCTGTTCTCTTGCTTCACGTTCAGCCTGTTCTCTCGCCTCACGCTCAGCCTGTTCTCTCGCCTCACGCTCAGCCTGTTCTCTTGCCTCACGCTCAGCCTGTTCTCTTTCCTCACGCTCAGCCTGTTCTCTTGCTTCACGCTCAGCCTGTTCTCTTGCCTCACGTTCAGCCTGTTCTCTTGCTTCACGTTCAGCTTTTTCTCTCGCTTCACGCTCAGCTTTATCTGCATCCTCTTTAAGGGAACGATTTCTTATTTCTTCATAATCGGGAAGCTCGCCACTGATTATGATACGCTTTTTCTTGGGCTTCTCGGGTACGGTAGCAATCTCGGGTTCAGATTTGACTGGCTTGGGCGCTTTTGCAGAGGCTGATTTTTTAGCCGCAAATCTTGGTTTTGCGGGGGTATCAGCAGTATCTCCAAGCATATCAAGCAGATTCTGGGGTATGCCATTCTGTGGTTGTTGCGGAGCACTTTTTTTGGGTGCAGTTGCAGGCTTCGGTTCGGGAGCTTTCGGTTTGTTTTCGTCTGACAGAGCTGTTACAAGCTCATCAACCGACATTTTGTCATAGACGCTTTTTCTTGGTGCAGGGGGAGGAGTGCTGGCCTTAGGGGTACTTTTGGGAGTACCGTTTTTCAGGTTATTCAGCATTGCGTCAAGTTCGTCACGTATATCCATTTAATCCTCCTGAATCGGGACTATCTAATCTGACCGTCGCCGTTGATAAGGTACTTAACAGTAGTAAGCTCATTAAGTCCCATAGGACCTCTTGCGTGGAGCTTCTGAGTAGAAATACCGATTTCAGCACCGAGACCAAATTCGCCGCCGTCGGTAAATCTTGTTGACGCATTGACGTAAACTGCTGCAGCGTCAACCTCTCTCTGGAATTTTCTTGCAGCGTCAAGAGACTTTGTAACGATACATTCCGAGTGCTTTGTACCGTATTTTCTGATATGTGCAACAGCCTCATCAATACTGCTTACAACTTTTATTGAAATGATATAATCAAGAAATTCCTTAGCGTATTCAGCTTCTGTAGCCTTTTCTACACTGTCTCCGAGTATAGCAATAGTTTTGTCACAGCCGTAAAGCTTCACATTATGCTGTGCAAGCCTTTCAGAAATCATAGGCAGATACTCATCGGCACACTTCTCATGAACAAGAAGGCTTTCAACTGCATTGCATACAGAAGGACGCTGAGTCTTTCCGTTATCTGCGATGTTAACAGCCATTTCAAGGTCTGCGGAAGCGTCAACATAAACGTGGCAGTTTCCTGTACCTGTTTCGATAACGGGAACGGTAGCCTGTTTTACAACAGCCTGAATAAGACCTGCACCGCCTCTCGGGATAAGTACGTCGAGATATTCGTTAAGCTTCATAAGCTCAGCTGTAGCCTCTCTTGAAGTCTGCTCAACAAGCTGGATAATATCAGAAGGGAGACCAACCTCAGCAACAGCCTCACGCATGATGTTGCAGAGGCAGATATTGGAATTGATTGCCTCCTTGCCGCCTTTAAGGATAACTGCATTACCAGTTTTAAGGCAGAGTGCGGCAGCGTCAACGGTAACGTTAGGACGTGATTCGAAAATAATTCCGATTATTCCGAGCGGTACTCTTGTCTTGATAATCTGAAGTCCGTTCGGACGTGTGATACCCTCAACAATGTGACCGATAGGGTCATTGAGAGCGATAAGCTCATCAACAGCTTTTGCAATACCTGCAATACGTCCTTCGTCAAGCTTAAGACGGTCCTGCATAGACTCAGACATACCGTTTTCCTTTGCGGCAGCAAGGTCTTTTGCGTTTTCACTTATGATAAGCTCAGTTTTTGCGAGAAGTGCCTTTGAAATTGCGGCAAGTGCACTGTTTTTCAGCGCTGTGGAAGCGGAAGAAATTGCAGTTTCCGCAGCTTTGGCTTTTTTTCCAAGTTCTTCAATGTAACTCATAATATCACCTCATTTATTAGCTTTAAATATTGTACCGATTTCTTTATCCTCAAACAGCTCATACAGAATTTCGGGATTTTTTCCGTTCATGATAACCATGTCGATTCCCGCTTCACCTGCGATTTTAGCTGCATTGATTTTTGTAGACATACCGCCTGTACCAAGAGAAGTACCTGCACCGCCTGCAACCCTTTCAATTTCGGGAGTAATTTCATCAACCACATAAATAGGCTTTGCATCGGGATTTCTTCTCGGGTCATCGTCATAAAGTCCGTCAATATCCGAGAGAATGAGCAGAAGGTCAGCCTTTGAAAGGGAAGCCACGACTGCAGAAAGCGAATCGTTTTCACCGATTTCAAGTTCGAGCTCATCAATTGCAATAGTGTCATTCTCGTTTACAATGGGGATAACGCCCATAGTAACGAGAGTTTCAATGGTGTTTTCGAAGTTTCTGCTGTGGTCGGGATTCTCAATAATAGTCTTTGTAAGAAGAATCTGAGCAACAGTAACACTGTATTTTTCAAACATATCGTCGTAGATATGCATAAGCTCACACTGACCTATAGCTGCAACTGCCTGTTTCATGCGGGTATCCTTAGGCTTTTCGGAAAGACCGAGTTTTCCTGCACCGAGACCTACTGCACCTGATGATACAAGTATAATTTCACGTCCCGAGTTGTGAAGGTCAGAGATAACCCTTACAAGATTTGTCATACGGCGTATATTGAGCTTGCCTGTTTTGTGGGCAAGGGTAGAAGTACCAAGCTTTATTACAATACGTTTTTTTTCGGAAATATTTCTCATTTTTTTCTCCGTTCAGTTTACTTTATTCTGCGGACAGCCATTCTGCCATGCTTTAAGATTTTCAGCCGCAATATTCAGCAGACGCTGTCTTGTTTCAAGAGGAGCCCACGCAATATGAGGAGTAATGACACAGTTTTTTGCATTTTTCAGCGGAGTATCACCACGCATAGGCTCGCATTCAAGCACATCAAGATAAGCCGCTGCAATTTTCTCATTGTTAAGAGCCTGCGCAAGGTCAGCTTCGACAACCGTGCCGCCTCTTGAAGTGTTGATAAGTATGGCGGATTTTTTCATGACAGACAGTAAATCACTGTTTATAAGCCCTTTTGTAGCGTCAGTAAGGGGACAATGAAGTGTGAGAATATCTGCACGGGAAGCGGCAGTTTTTATGTCCGCAAGCTCATAAGGGCAGTCCTTAGGTATTGTACGGGTGCTTACTATAACCTTCATACCGAAAGCTTCGGCAATTTCAGCAACTGTACGTCCTATAGAGCCGAAGCCGATAACAGCAATAGTTTTGCCATAAAGCTCACCTGTGGAGTAGGGGAAATAGGAGAATATCGGGGAAGTATCCCACTCACCGTTTTTTACGGCTTTATCGTATAAAGAAATACGGCTGAAATAGTCAAGAATAAATGCGAAAACATGCTGAGCAACAGCATTTGTGGAGTACTGACCTGCATTACATACGGTAATTCCTTTATCAGCGGCATAAACAGTGTCAATATTGTTGTAGCCTGTTGCGAAAAGTCCGATATAACGGAGATTCTGGCATTTATCGATAATATCTTTTGTAATTACGACCTTGTTGCAGAGTACAGCCTCAGCATCACCGATATTTTTCACGGTATCTTCGGCAGATGTACGCTCATGAATAACAGTTTCACCGTATTCTGAAAAAATCTCAGGAGAAAGGTCGCCATTCATGGTCATTGTATTCCAGTCAAGGACAGAAATTTTCATATTATTCTTCCCCTTCAGAGGATTCTTCCTTAGCTTCAGCGGATTCCTCTTCTGACTGTTCGGGAGAGTTTTCTTCAGCGTCTGACTCTGCGGAGTTATCAGTATTTTTTTCGGCATTTTCTTTGTCTGACGATTTATCCCTGAAAATTATTGAAGTAATGAGTGCGGCAAAAAGAAGTACAGCCTCAATTATACCTACAGCATAGAAAAGCGTTTGACTTTCGGAAAGCCATAAAACAAGTGAAAAGGGAACTGCGATTGCCATTATCAGCTGATATGGCTTTTTTTCTCTTGTAAACTGAAAAACAAAGAACACAAGTGCAAGAATTGCAAATACAATATGTGCCTCAAAAGGGAAGGGGAAAAGTGTAGGCTGCATAACTTCTGTGTTCTGTGCAAGTGTTAAAGCGGTATTTGAAAATAACATAATTTTCTCCAATCACGCATAATGCGTAAGCTGTCCTTATACGGCGTACAGTCATGCCGAATTTTCGCAGGCAGTTAAGCTTGAAACTGTGTAATCAGCGTGCTTCCTGCCCATACTAACCTTAGTATTATACCATAGATTTACTTATTTTTCAATAGTTTTTATCATATTAAAGAAATATTTCTTTTTTAAGCATATATTTTATTTCTTGACAATAGAGTATTATCATGGTATACTAAAATAAAATACATACCGGAGGTCAAAATGGCACTTTTCAATAAAAATAAGAAAAACTCGGAGAAGCTTTCCGAGACTAATAATATAGTTACAGCAGATGCAATAGCAGCAATACCCGTTCCTGTGAGCAAGAAAGCTACCGTTACGGTTCCTCAGCTTCTTGAAATAGTAAAGAGCAAGTGTGAGGGTGCGCAGTGGGAAGGCGAAAAAAAGCTTATTTACAGAGATATCGACCTTTCACTTACCATTAAAGTAGGTGAATGCGGAGGTGCAGGCAACAGATTCAGTGCACAGCTTCTTTTTGTACTTGAACATCCTTACTTTGACGATGAGCTTGTAGAATCCTCTGTAGGAGTAGGTTCTTCCATTGATGAAGCAATGAAAACAGCTGCTGAAAGCTTCTGTGCAAGCGTGCTTACTTTTCTTATTGCTACCTTCAAGTGTACAGGCGATGAAAAAATCACTGCAACGGTTGACGGCAAGGAGCATATTTTCCGTATACCCTGTTCAAGAGGCATTTATCATTACGGACTTAAATCAGACAAGCCATGCGACCTGTGGAATATCGTAAAGGATAAGATTCCGCAGTATCTCGGTACAAAGAAAGCGTACTGGATTAAGCTTTATTCCTCTTATACAGGCAAAAGTTCAGCCTGCGAGGTAAGAATAAACGGTATTGTTTATCCTGATATAACCGACCTTCTCTATCAGGCAGCTGTTGTAAAGGAGGAATCAGCTGAATTCAGCTCAGACAAGCAGTTTATCCTTCTGATTCAGGATGATTCTACTTACAAGCCCTGTCCGTTTGATATAAATCAGGTTAAGGACCTTACGTGGGAAGCTATCGAGAAGATGAAAACTATTCATGATAAGGAAACTCACAGAAGTGTTTTTGAGGATATCAGAGAATCAACTCCGATTAAATCGCTTGGCATGGAGCTTTGTGCGTTTATACCCGAGATATACTCTCAGGTTATCGTGAATTATCGTGACAGCGACGGTATTATGCCTGTTGTTGACCGTAATGTTAAATCTACAGTTTATATGAAGTCGCAGATAAGAAGCTACGGCTACATTCAGTATGCGATTTACCGTTATCTTGATAAATACAGACCAGGCAAGGAAGATAACCTCAAAATTCTTTCTCTCAGTGCAAAATTCGGTGCTGTTAACAAGGCAGTTGGTGATGGTGCAAAGCTTGAGGATTTGCGTATGTCAGCACTTGGCTACCCTGTAGACGAGGATTATGTAATATGGTAAAATTCAAGGGATATTCATCTGAATATCCCTTAAATATTAAACAAAACCAAAGCCGCAGAATGAATCTGCGGCTATATTTTTTACTTTGCTCTTGTTCCAAGATTAAAGTCACTTAAATATTTATCATAATTATAGTGACGTGGATTGCTGTAATCTGTTTCATCGCTTGAACCGGTCTGATTGTCTGCGCAAACAACCCAACGTGAAGGATTTGTATGCTGAGAAACACTGCCCCAGTTGCTAATCATAATTTTGCTGTACTGAGAATCAGTATAGTAATAGAATTGATTTGAGCAGTCGTAATTATACCATTTTCCGTTTACTTTTACATAGTTCCATGCATGACAATGTGCATCTCCGCCAACTAATACTTCCTTTTGTGTCATACCCATTGCTAACGCACAATTATAAAATGCTCTTGCATAACCGCCGCATGTACCCTTACGTGTACTGAGAACGGTTGCTGCACAACCTTCTTCTGCAATGCCTTCATAAGTAATATAACTATGGATTGCCTTAGCAAGCTTGTCGATAGCTGCTTTCTTTTCGGCATTTGTTCCCTTAGGATTGTAGGTAATTCCCCATTTCTTTAAAAGCTTCTGGCAAAGTGACTGAGTATAATCTGAAGCACCATATCCAACCATGCTGACATTTTCATTAGAACCTTCGAAAACATCTATTGCAGCATTAATAGAACGACGGTCGAATCTTACAGTTTCAAGTGATTTGCAATTAGCGAATGAGTCCATCAAAAGATCAAGCTTAGCAGTTGCATCGCCTGAAGCCTGGAATGTTACATTTTTAAGCATAGGACAATTATTGAATGCTTCTGCAGCAACAATTGTTACCTGTCCGGGAATTGTGATGCTACTAAGTAATGTGTTTTCGAAACATTCCTTTCCGATATAAGTTAAACTATATGGAAGTGAAATTGACTGGAGAGATGTACAATTCTGAAAAATATTATAATCCAGTTTTGTTATCTTATTATTTCCATTAAAATTGAAAGTGCTTAATGCAGTACAGCCTGTAAATGCATATCCGCCGATTGTTTTGGTGCTAGGAGAAAGAGTAACCTTAGTTAATCCCTTTGAATCTCTGAATGCGGCATATCCGATGCTTTCAAGATAAGTAGCCTTAGACATATCAACCTGCTTAATGGTAACATTTTCATCAAATGCTGAGCCGTAAATCGATGTAACTTTGTATGTTACGTTATTACTTTTGATTGTTGCCGGAACTGTAATTGTAGTTAAATTTGAATAACGACCCTTTAATGTAGCGGTTTTATTTGTATAATCAAGTGCATATACAAGACCACTTACAATTACTTCGTTTGATGCGAGAGCAGCAGAAGCTGTAATCTCTGAAACAAATGGCACAGCGTCATTTGTTGTTGAAGCAATTCCCGGTGTTGCCAGTAAAGTTGTAGCAGTAAGAATTGTTGCAATAATCTTATTGTGTTTCATTTTTAAACACCCTTTCATTAATAATTTACTCTAACATAATAACATGTGGACGAATCAATGTCAATACATAAATACAATAAAAGAAATAGATTTGTGTAATACGTATACAAAAATCACAATTATGAATAAATAAATATAACAAATACTTGTAAAAAAATATCCTCTTTATGGTATATACCATAAAGAGGATTAATTGCTATATAGCTAATAATATTATTATGCATTAGTACCTGCTGCGGGAGCAACTGTCTGCTGAGCAGCATGTTCAGCTGTTGTCTCATTCTGAGTAACGCTGACATTATTGTAGCAGTCCATGCCTGTACCTGCAGGGATAAGCTTACCAATAATAACATTTTCCTTAAGACCCATGAGAGTATCGCTCTTGCCTCTGATAGCGGCATCTGTAAGAGCTCTTGTAGTCTCCTGGAAGGAAGCTGCAGAAAGGAAGCTGTCTGAGCTTGAAGCAGCCTTAGTGATACCCTGAAGAACAGGAATTGTCTTAACAAGTGAAAGGTCATACTCACCTGCATCGATTCTTGCCTGAATTTCGTCATTGATGATATCGATTTCCTTCTTTTCAACGAGTGAACCGGGAAGGAGATAGCTGCTGCCTGTTTCGTCAACCTTAACCTTGTGGAGCATCTGACGAACGATAACCTCAATGTGCTTATCGTTGATATCAACACCCTGAAGACGGTAAACCTTCTGAACTTCATTGATAATGTAGTTCTGTACCTGCTGAGGACCGAGAATTGAAAGAATATCTGTAGGATAAATATTACCCTCTGTGAGTCTTGTACCCTTCTCGATAACCTCACCCTCCTTAACTCTGATTTTAAGGTTGTAAGGAATCATATAGCTTTCACTGTCACCGGTTTCATCATTGGTAACAATGATATTTCGTGTAGTCTTGATTTCTTCGATGTGAACCTTACCTGAGATTCTTGAAAGCATTGCTGCATTCTTGGGACGTCTGCCTTCAAAAAGTTCCTCAACACGGGGGAGACCCTGTGTGATATCTTCTGCGGAAGCGATACCACCTGTATGGAAGGTTCTCATTGTAAGCTGTGTACCAGGCTC
>SVNJ01000074.1 GCA_015066955.1 Ruminococcus sp.
ACAGGTGATGTTAAGCTCAAGCTCTACAAGGGCAATATCATCAACGCAGGTGTTACTTCACCCTATACTCTTTACGATGAGGAAGTTGCTACTTTCGACGCTGACGAGGTTTACGACCAGAAGGACAGCGCAGGCTTCATCAATCTCTTCGGTCTTCCCATCAAGGTTAAGGCTCAGCTTGACAAGAAGAGAAACAATAAGTAATTAAAAAATTACTGTAGGGGCGAACTGTGTTCGCCCGGAAAAACGTTATATTTGGTGGGCGAACACAGTTCGCCCCTACAATGTAACAGCGATATGAATATTCATCAGGCAGGGGAGCCTTTCTCCTGCCTGTTGTAGTTCATAGCATTGAATGTGCAGGTGACGGCGTCCTCAGCGTCCCGTTATATTTTTCAGGGTGCATTCAGGCTTTACCGTGCGTGAGGATTTATAACAGGAACAAGTGCATTAATATTTGATTGTGAGTGCGGGACGTCGAGATGTCGTCCCCTACGCAATGGAATAATCACGAATAAATTGAGGAGGTATAAATAATGGTGAAAATCAGGGTTATGACAATTGCCGATTATGACGGTATATGTGAAGTCTGGAAAAACCACGAGGGAACTAATCCTGTTGATGACAGTATTGAAGGCTTTACGAAGTATCTCAGGCGTAATCCGACAACGAGCTTTGTTGCCGAGGATGAGGGCAGGATTATCGGAACTATACTTGCCGGTCATGACGGCAGAAGAGGTATCTTTCACCATGTTTCTGTCGTTCCCGAATATCAGAAGCAGGGCATCGGAAAAATGCTCGTGGACAGTGCTGTGGAGGCACTGAAAAAAGAGGGCATAACCAAGGTGCTGCTTGTGGTATTCACTCACAACGACAACGGCAACGCTTTCTGGGAGCACATGGGCTTCACTCTGCGTGAGGACCTGTACTATAGGAACAAATACATAAACATCTGAAATTATAAGGAGAAAATATATGGCTGATATGATGTGGGCAGGAAGATTCTCGAAGCAGGTTGACGCAGGCGTCAATGCCTTCAATTCTTCAATTGCCTTTGACGGACGGATGTACCGTCACGATATACAGGGCAGTATCGCCCACGCAACAATGCTGGGAGACTGCGGAATTATCTCAAAGGAGGACAGCCTTGAGATTATCGGCGGACTTAAGGAAATTCTTGCGGATATCGATTCGGGCGCTCTTGAGTTTGACCCCAATGCAGAGGATATCCATATGTTTATCGAAGCAGAGCTTACAAAGAGACTCGGCGACGTGGGCAAGAGACTTCACACCTCACGTTCAAGAAATGACCAGGTTGCTGTTGATATCCGTCTTTATCTGCGTGATGAGATTGCAGAAATATCCGGGCTTGTGAAGAAGCTTGCGGTTACGCTTGTGAATATGGCAAAGGAGCATACCGAAACCGTTATGCCCGGCTATACCCACCTTCAGCGTGCACAGCCAATTACTCTTGCACATCATCTCATGGCTTATGTGTGGATGCTTCTGCGTGACCTTGAAAGGCTCAGCGATACCGCAAAGAGAATGAACTATTGTCCTCTCGGAAGCGGTGCTCTGGCAGGTACAACCTATAAGACAAACCGTCAGCAGACCTCCGACCTTCTCGGCTTTACCGCACCTATGCCCAACAGCCTTGACGGAGTTTCCGACCGTGACTTCTGTGTTGAGCTTAACTGTGCACTCTCCCTTATCATGACACACCTCTCACGTTTTTCCGAAGAGGTTATTATGTGGTGCTCATGGGAGTTCAAGTTTATCGAGCTTGATGATGCGTTTGCAACAGGTTCATCAATCATGCCTCAGAAGAAGAACCCCGATATTACCGAGCTTATAAGAGGAAAGACAGGACGTGTCAACGGCGACCTTGTAACCCTTCTTTCCATGCTTAAGGGACTCCCCCTTGCATATAACAAGGATATGCAGGAGGACAAGGAGGCTATATTTGATGCAGTTGACAACGTTAAGCTTTGCCTCAAGACGTTTATTCCCATGATTGCAACAATGAAGGTTCTCAAGGATAATATGAGAAACGCAGCTGCAAGAGGCTTTATCAATGCTACAGACTGTGCAGATTACCTTGTAAAGAAGGGTATGCCCTTCCGTGACGCATATAAAATTACAGGAACTCTTGTTGCACAGTGCATTGAGAAGAATCTCACACTTGAAACTCTCCCGATTGAGGACTACAGAGCAATGACCGACCTCTTTACAGAGGACGTATACGAGGCTATAAGCCTTGATACCTGCGTGAAGGAGCGTAAGTCCGAAGGCGGACCGTCTCCCGATGCTGTAAAACAGCAGATTGAGATTGCGGAAAAGGCTCTGGAACTTTAATTATGAAGAAAAAGGACTTTGTATTTATTCTTGGACTTACACTTTTTATGGGCATACTCTGGATAGTCGGAGAGCTTGTCATGGGACTGTGGATAGCGGTTGTCCCTTGGCAGAGAATGGCGTGGAGAATCGGAATAGTGGTTGTTACGCTTGGTATAAGCGTATGGCATGCCATGCTTGAAGACGAATCCGACAAAAAAGACCCTAAGCGTGCGAAGTATGAGAGAAAAACACAGAATAGAAGAAAATAGTTTTGCAGGAGGCTGAAATTATGTCTGTTAAGATTTACATAGACGGTCAGGAAGGTACTACCGGACTGAAAATCCTCGAGCGTTTCGAGGGAAGAAACGATATTGAAATTATAAAAATCAGCGAGGAAAAGAGAAAGGACCCGACAGAGCGTGCAAGACTTATCAATATGTCAGACTACACCTTCCTTTGTCTCCCCGATGCAGCGTCAAGAGAGGCTGTTTCCTTTGTGGATAACGACCATGTACGCATTATCGACGCATCAACAGCTCACAGAACAAATCCTGACTGGGCATACGGCTTTCCGGAGCTTTCTCCCGAGCACAGAGAGAAAATCCGCACCTCAAACAGAGTAGCAGTGCCGGGATGCTACGCAAGCGGCTTCAACTCAATAGTTTATCCTCTTGTAAAAAATGGCATAATCCCCGATGATTTCCCTGTATTTGCCTATGCAACATCTGGCTACAGCGGAGCAGGCAAAAAGGCAATTGCAGTATATGAGGGCGAGGATAAGCCTTACGAGTACGGAAGTCCGAGACAGTATGCAATGTCACAGCAGCATAAGCACCTACCTGAAATGCAGGCAATTCCGGGACTTAAATATACTCCCATGTTCAATCCTATGGTTTGCGACTATTTCAGCGGAATGGTTGTAAGCGTGCCGATTCAGACGAGAATGCTTGAAAATAAAGTTACCGCAGAGGAAGTTCATGAAATGTTTGCAAAGCACTATGAAGGTTCGAATATGATAGAGGTAATGCCTCTTATGTCTGAGGAGGAGCAGAAGTCGTTCTTCCTTGCGTCGAATACCCTCAGCGGAATCAATAAGATGCAGATTTTCGTATTCGGCAATGACGAGCAGATTCTTCTCTGTTCACGCCTTGACAATCTCGGCAAGGGTGCAAGCGGTGCAGCTGTACAGTGCCTCAACATTATGATGGGAATTGACGAAACAACAGGGCTTGTTTAATTCCGCAATATGGTATGGAGAATAACTGCATATTGAGAATCTAAATGGGAGGTCAAAATGGAAAACATCACCCACCTCATATTTGATTGGGGCGATACACTTATAGCTGACGACCCAAATATAAAGCAGGCTATGTATCTTTGGGATAAAATTACGGTTATGCAGGGCGTTGCGGAAACAATACCTTACCTGCATGGGAAATATGTCTGCACGGTTGGCTCAAATGCAGGCGAGTCGGATGCACTTGCTATGAAAAAGGCTTTTGAAAGGGTCAGCCTTGACAATTGCTTTGATTATTATTTCACGTCAAAGGAGCTGGGAGCGAGAAAACCCGACACGGCTTTCTTTGACAGCATTGTTCAGAAGATCGGCACTTCTGCTGAAAATGCGGTTATGATTGGCAACGATTATGAAAAGGATATTTCAGGTGCTAAAAGAGCAGGGCTGAAAACCGTGCTGATTACTGTGGAAAAAGGTAATTATCCCGATGCGGATTTTGTTGTAAGATCATTTGATGAGATTAAATATATATTTTGAAAGGAGAGATTTGAAAATGGAACTTAAAAAAATTGAAAACATAAAATTTATTGAAGGCGGCGTATGTGCCGCAAAAGGCTTCAAGGCAAACGGAATACAGTGCGGACTTGCCCATGCAGGTGCTCACGTAACAAAGAAAAAGAACGACCTTGCACTTATCGTTGCAGATAAGGAGTGTACCGCAGCAGCAGTGTACACCACAAACAAAGTCAAGGGTGCTCCTATTCTTGTTACAAAGGAGCATATCAAGGACGGCAAGGCTAAGGCTGTTATCGTAAACTCGGTTAACGCAAATACCTGCAATGCAGACGGTGTTGAAAAGGCACAGAAAATGTGTGAGCTTGCCGCAAAGGAGCTTGGCATTGACGAAAACGATGTCATCGTAGCTTCTACAGGCGTTATCGGTCAGATTCTCCCTATTGAACCTATTGCAAACGGTATGAAATCACTCGTTGAAGGTCTCACCTACGATGGAAATCCCCGTGCGGTCGAGGCTATCATGACTACAGATACAGTTCCGAAAGAGGTTGCTGTTGAGTTTGAAATCGGCGGAAAGACCTGCACAATGGGCGGTATGCTTAAGGGAAGCGGTATGATTCACCCGAATATGGCTACAACTCTTACATTCATAACAACAGATGCTGATATTTCCGCAGAGCTTTTACAGCGTGCACTCAGCGATGTTGTAAGGATTACTCTCAACCGTGCAAGCGTTGACGGTGATACCTCAACAAACGATATGGTATGTGTTATGGCTTCGGGAATTGCTGAGAATACTCCCGTTACAAAGGAAAACGAGGACTATGAAGCATTCGTCAATGCTCTTTACGCAATAATGATGAATCTTGCACGTATGATGGCGCGTGACGGCGAGGGTGCAACAAAGCTTATCGAGTGTGCGGTAACAGGTGCAGAGACTGAGAAAATTGCCGAAATCGTTGCAAAGTCGGTTATTACATCAAGTCTTTTCAAGGCGGCAATGTTCGGTGAGGACGCTAACTGGGGACGTATTCTTTGTGCGGTAGGTTATGCGGACGCTGATTTTGATATAAACAAGGTTGACGTAAAAATTGCTTCCGATGCAGGTATGATTGATGTCTGCAAGGACGGTGCAGGAGTTGATTTCTCCGAAGAAAAGGCAAAGACAATCCTTGAGGAAGAGGAAATACGCATTATAATCAGCATTGGTGACGGCGGCGGAAAGGCTGTAGCATGGGGCTGTGACCTCACATACGATTACGTAAAAATCAACGGCGATTACAGAAGTTAATTCACTGATTTCAATGATAAGGCAGGGATAGCAATGTTTGGAAGAAATGACGATAACGATGATATTTACAATTCTCAGGAATATGACAACGGCGGCGATTATATACGTCCGTCTGAGGAATATCGTGCAGACTGCGGTACAGAGCATGGCATGACCTATGAAAATCATGACAATGAACAGCATGCTTATGATAATCACAACAATGCCGAAGCAGAGTTTACATCAACGCTTATGCTTGATGAGCATATTCTGTGGGCGGGTGAATCGAAGCAGAAAATCGGACTTGCAGGAGGCTGTGCAAGTGCACCTGTATTGTTTTTCTCGTTTTTCTGGCTTGGTTTTGCGATTTTCTGGACTATTGGGGCAACTGCTGCGGGAGGAGTATTCGGCTTGTTCGGTCTGCCGTTTGTGGCTGTAGGAATATTTTTACTTGTGCAGTCTCTCAATGTCGGAAAGAAATTCTACGCAATTACAAATAAGCGTGTTCTCCGAAAGGAAAGAGGACATCTTACAGCTCACAGTCTCATGGATATACATGATGTTCAGATGATGAAAACAAGCGGTAATACAGGACATATTTCCTTCGCCTCATCAAACACGAGAGGAACACGCTACAGAGTAAACGGAAGATATGTGGAAATGCCTGTAAGCTTAGTCGGAATCGAGAATCCCGAAGAGGTTTACCGTATTCTTAATGAGGCGGTATATATGGCTTCAAGTACAACATAAAGGAGTAAAAAATGGAACCTATTTCAAATAAGACAAGAGCACAGGTGCTTATTGACGCACTTCCTTACATACAGAAGTACAACAATAAGGTGCTTGTAGTAAAGTACGGCGGAAATGCTATGACAAACAAAGAGCTTAAGGACGCTGTTATGACAGATATCGTGCTTCTTTCACTTGTTGGAGTGAAGGTAGTGCTTGTACACGGCGGCGGCCCTGAGATAAGCGATATGCTCAAGAGACTTGGAATCAAGAGCTATTTCGTTGACGGTCTCAGATATACCGATGATGAAACTATCGACGTAGTAAAAATGGTTCTTGCAGGTAAGGTAAACAAGGAGCTGGTACAGCTTCTTGCACAGCACGGCGGCGATGCGGTAGGTCTTTGCGGTATCGACGGAAGCATGCTTGTTGCTGAGCGATGCGAGGGTACAGAAGGACAGGACTTAGGCTATGTAGGCGATATTGTAAAGGTAAACACAAAGCCTATTACAGACGCACTTGCAAACGGAAATATTCCCGTAATTGCAACTGTTGCTACAGATGAAGAGGGTAATACCTACAATATCAATGCGGATACCGCTGCGGCAAGAATTGCAGCAGAGCTTGGCGCTGAGAATCTCATTCTCATGACCGATATTGCAGGACTTCTCAGAGATAAGAACGACCCCTCAACGCTTATTCCCTTTGTGAATGTAAGCGAGGTGCCCTCAATGAAGAGACAGGGAATTATTTCCGGAGGTATGATTCCGAAAATAGACTGCTGTGTTGAGGCTATCAGACGTGGTGTAGAGAAAACGGCAATCATCGACGGCAGAGTTCCTCATTCGATTCTTATTGAAATTCTTTCAAGTGAAGGAATCGGAACACAGTTTACGTAAAAAGAAATAACACATTTCAAAAAAATTTACTGTTTTAAACACCGGTGATATTGATTTTAGTATACAATAAACGTTATAATTATATAGTAAGAGATTCTGCGGTACAGCGTACTGTGGAAGAAGGGAGAGTTTAATTTGAACACTATCGAAAAATTTAATCAGCATGTTATGAATACCTATGGCAGATTTCCTTTAGTAATGGAAAACGGCAGCGGAAGACGATGCACCGACGAAAACGGAAAATCCTACATAGATTTCGGCAGCGGAATAGGCACAAACTCTCTCGGCTTTTGTGACGAAAAATGGGCTGACGCTGTCTGCGGACAGGTCAGGGCAATTCAGCACACCTCTAATTATTACTACACAAAAATTCAGGCGGACTTTGCCGAAAAGCTCTGCACTTCAACCGGCTACAGCAAGGTTTTCTTCGGAAACAGCGGTGCTGAGGCCAACGAATGCGCTATAAAAATTGCAAGGAAGTACAGCTTCGATAAATACGGCAAGGGCAGACACAACATCATTACACTTGTTAATTCCTTTCACGGAAGAACCCTCACTACACTCTCAGCTACGGGACAGGAGGTTTTCCATAACTACTTTTTCCCGTTCACAGAGGGCTTCGTGAACGTAATCGCCAATGATATCGACGACCTTAAGGAAAAGCTTGATGATACGGTTTGTGCCGTTATGATGGAGTACGTTCAGGGAGAGGGCGGCGTTATCGCTCTCGATAAGGAGTTTGTTGATGCTGTTTATACACTCTGCGGCGAAAGGGATATTCTCGTTATTGCCGACGAGGTACAGACAGGTATAGGCAGAACAGGTTCACTTCTTGCAGGCGACCTCTACGGCAGAAAAGCCGATATTACAACTCTTGCAAAGGGTCTTGCGGGCGGAGTGCCGATCGGTGCATGCCTTACGGGTGAAAAATGCAGTACAGTACTCGTTCCCGGAACACACGGCTCTACATTCGGAGGCAATCCTATTGCCTGTGCAGGCGGTAAGGCTGTACTTGACCGTGTGACAGGTGAGGGCTTCTTAGATGAAGTAAACGCAAAGGCTGACTTTATAAAGAGCGTACTTGCAGAGATTGACGAGGCAGAGTCTGTATCGGGACTCGGTCTTATGATAGGCATAAAGCTTAAAAGCAAGAATGCGGCTGATGTTGTGAAAAAGGCACTTGACAGGGGACTGCTTCTCCTTACCGCAAAGGATAAGGTGAGACTGCTGCCTCCGCTTACTATTGAAATGAATGAATTAGAGGAAGGACTGAATATACTAAAGAGTATACTGGAGGAATGATTTATGGAGATGCTGGTAATACCAAAGAACAATGGCAATAAATACGTAATACAGGACAAGAAGGCCAGAGTTCTCTATTCAGTAAAAAAGAAAGGCTTTGGCGGAAGATATAATCTTCTCGACGCAAGCGATTATAACCTCTATACCCTTCTTCAGACAGACGAAGGAAGAAAACCTGTTTTCTCAATTATTCTTAACGATGAAACGTTCCTTAAGCTGACAATAAAGTCACTTTTCCTTGATCCCACTATCACAGCTGAGGGCAGAGACATGACCTTCTCTATTGAAAGCAAGGACCGCAAAGCGTTCAGGATTCTGAAAAACGGCGTACATGTAGGCGATATAAAGACAGTTTCAATGCTGTCAGGCGACCTGCAGTACGAAATAGAAATTGAAAATGTAGCGTTTGACGACTATATTCCTCTGTTTGCCGTAACAATTGACAAGGCATTCGGAGAAATCAACAGAAACAAATAAGTTCTGAGACAACCGAAAGGATAAGCATTATGAAGCATTTACTTAAACTGCTCGATCTGAGCACAGAAGAAATTATCGATATATTAAACCTTGCCGACCAGCTTAAATATGAGCTTAAGCACGGCATTCCTCATCCGCACCTTAAGGGAAAGACTCTTGGTATGATTTTCCAGAAGGCTTCAACACGTACCCGTGTTTCGTTTGAAACAGGTATGTACCAGCTTGGCGGATATCCGCTTTTCCTCTCCTCAAATGACCTTCAGATAGGCAGAGGTGAGCCTGTACAGGACACCGCAAGAGTGCTTTCACGCTACCTTGACGGTATCATGATCCGTACCTTTGAGCAGAAGGAAGTTGAGGATCTTGCAGAGTACGGTAGTATTCCGATTATCAATGGTCTTACCGATTTCTGTCACCCTTGTCAGGTTCTTGCTGACCTTATGACAATCCGTGAGTTCAAGGGTGCGCTTGAAGGACTTAAGATGTGCTTTATCGGCGACGGAAACAATATGGCTAATTCTCTTATTGTAGGCTGCCTCAAGGTTGGCATGAAGGTTTCGATTGCGTGTCCCGACGACTATCAGCCGCCTAAGGAGATTCTCGACTTTGCAAATGCGTATGACTGCTTTGAAATGACAAATTCGCCGCTTGAAGCTGCAAAGGGTGCAGACGTTCTTATTACAGACGTATGGGCATCAATGGGTCAGGAAGGCGAAGCAGAGAAGAGAAAGGCTGCATTTGCAGGCTATCAGATTAATGATGAGCTTATGGCTGCGGCTAATGCGGACGCAATGGTTCTTCACTGTCTCCCTGCACACCGTGAGGAGGAGATTACCGAGAAGGTATTTGAGGCTCATGCTAAGGAGATTTTTGAAGAGGCAGAGAACCGTCTCCACGCTCAGAAGGCTGTTATGGTTAAGCTTATGGCTGATTGATTATACATACAAAATGTACCGTCTGTCGGAATCCGGCAGGCGGTTTTTGCATAATAAGGAGAAAACGGTGCAAAACATGTAACGGTATAGCAATGTGCACAAAAACCGTCCGAATCAACAACAAAACTTTGAGTTGACAAGTGGAGGAAAAGGTGCTATAATAATAAAGCTGTCAACGACGGAAGTGATAAGGATAAGCCGACGGGAGTCGCACCTGAGAGCGGAAGGAGTT
>SVNJ01000075.1 GCA_015066955.1 Ruminococcus sp.
ATGTTAATTTGATGCATTATTTCGCAATTTCCACATTATTTTTCAGCAGAGAGGATTCGGATTTTGCTTTATCAATTTGTTATGAAGGAAACACTTTTCGTATTGAACCCGTAAACTTTTTGGCAAAAAGAAACCACGTAAATACGCTATATAACGTATCTACGTGGTTTTTGTAACCTTTGCGATTACGCATATTCAATTGGTGGAGGCGAGGGGAATTGAACCCCTGTCCGAAAACTCATTCACACAACTTTCTACGAGCGTATTTTACCTATTGAAATTCCCCTGCGAGACCGCCGATAAACGGGCTGAATCACAGAGTAGTCCGAATACAATTCAAGGGCACGGACGCTCCCATGAATCGTTCACCTCTAATCGACGCCCAAGCGGCAGTCGAGGTACTCTGCCGGTGGACGGAAGCAGACTTAGGCTGCTACCTGTAAACTTCTTGAGCTTACAGAAATGTTATTTCTAGCGTTTATATTTAAACGTGGTGCAGTTTAAAGAGATTACGCCTGCTCTGCTCGCTTATCATGCTTCAAAATCCCCGTCGAAACCTTTACGCCCCCTTATTGATTGCGTGCCTTTATATTACGGTCGATTTCACGCTTTGCATCACGCTTTGCCGCATCCGCACGCTTATCATAAAGCTTTTTACCCTTGCACAGTCCGAGCTGCAGCTTAACCTTTGAGTCTTTGAAATAGATGCTCAGCGGAATAAGAGTAAGACCGTCCTGCTTGATAGTACCGTAAAGCTTATTGATTTCCCTGCGGTGCATCAGAAGCTTGCGTACTCTCAGAGGGTCACGATTGAAGATGTTGCCCTTTTCGTAGGGTGAAATATGCATTCCCTTGATGAAAAGCTCACCCTTATCGATAGAGCACCAGCTGTCCTTAAGGTTGACTCCGCCCTGACGAATAGACTTAACCTCTGTGCCCACAAGCTCAATACCTGCTTCAAAAGCTTCAAGGACAAAATATTCGTGACGTGCTTTTCTGTTTTCGGCGATAGTTTTTGTACCCTTAGAACGCATAATCTCAACTCCAATCCTTATTAAGTATACACTGAATCTGCATTTTTGTCAATAGCAGAAACTGTCGGTTATTGCAGGAAGGCATATTATTCCCACATACTGTTTCGGGAAATTCGGGCGACCGCAAGGGCCGCCCTTACAATTTTATATTATCTCAGAAATTCCTCTATAGTCCCCTCTCCGCCTGTTGCGGTGTAAGCATAGTATGCGAGGATTGATGATGCATCGGAGGAATCAACTGCTCCGTCACGGTTAACGTCTGCGACGATTTTTTGTATAACGCTTAATGGAGACTCCCATCCTGTTGCTGTGACTGCATAGGCTGAAAGCACCTTTGATGCGTCGGAGGAGTTTACAATTCCGTCAAAGTCTGTGTCTCCGAGAATGGTTTTAACGTGTTCGCCGAGACTTATGAATTCTATGTTATCTATTTCTGCATAATCCTGTGCAGTTGAGTTATCAAAGCCGCAGATTGTACCGTTATAAATCATACCATATAATTGACAATCCGGATTAAGGATAGTTACTTTTTTAAGGTTTAAACAGTGACTGAAAGCACCCCATTCGATATAGCTGACGCTGCTTGGAAAAATTAAACTTTCTAAACTGTCACAATAACAAAAAGCATACTTATCAATTGAAGTAACACTACCGGGAATGGTGATGCTTGTTAAACTATCATTATCCTTAAATGCATTGCCCAGAATGGAAGTAACACCATACGGAACAGTTACATTACCTTCACATGTCAGACCGTCAATTACCATATTATTAATTATTACAAGAGGATTTTTGCTTCTTTGATTTTCAAGCCAGGGTGTACTATCGAATATTTTTTCTCCAATAGAAATATGATGTTCGGGGATTGTGACACTCGTTAAGCTTGGACAATATGCGAATGCAAAATCACCTATCGATTCAACACTATCGGGAATAGTTATACTTTTCAGATACTGACATCCATCAAAAGCATTATCCTCAATAATAACAACGCTATCAGGAATTGTAATGCTTGATAATTTTTTTCTTTCTATATTACCTACTCCGAAATATTTTAGTCCTTCAAATGCACCCTCACCAATTATCATAACAGGCAGTCCATCAATTTCAGACGGTATTTCAACCTCAGCAGCATCAGGGTCACAATCCGAAATCTCAATATAGCCGCCATAATTCTTATAAGTCAGCACACCATAAGTACCCTCAGTATATTCTTTCTCCGCAAAAACCGCAGAGTTATTCACAGAGACATTGCTGAAAAGCAAAGCACCGCAAACAAGCGTAAACGAAAGCAAAACCGCCGCAATTTTTCTCAGCTTCATAATAAACTCCTTTCGGTAAACCGTATCCAATAATATAGTATAATTATACCAAAAACGGCATATTTTTTTCAATAAAGCCCTATTATTTCTGTATTCTCCATAAACCCCGACCGAAAATCTGCATACAACACATAAAGTCCCCGCCGAAAACGACGAGGACCGAATGGCACCCCCTGCGAGAATCGAACTCACAACTAACCCTTAGGAGGGGTTTGTTATATCCATTTAACTAAGGAGGCGTATCTGTAATATTATACCACATTTTCACAGGATTTGCAAGCTTTAAAAGTATATTTATTTATTTAACATAATGAATCATTGACTTTTCACGGATATCTGCTATAATTATAACAGATAAAAATGAAAGGATATGATAGAATGTCACCATTAGCTATTAGACTTTACGATTCCGCAGATGTTACAGCGGAAGCAGCAACGGAAGCACCCATTGAAACAATACAGGAGGGTGTAGACAAGGCAACCTCTATTTTCACTCAGCTTGGCGATAAATTCATGGCAGCACTCCCCTCTCTCATAATTGCAGTTGTAATGCTTGTGGCAGGAATTATAGCCGCAAGATTTATTGCATTCTTAATTTCAAAGGCACTCAAACGCTCCAATATCGACAATGCCGCAAGAAGCTTTCTTGTTTCGCTTATCAGAATCATTCTCTACATAATCGTAATCATGATGGCACTTACCCTTATAAACGTTCCCATGTCGTCAATTATTACCATTTTCGGTGCGGCAGGACTTGCGGTCAGCCTTGCACTGCAGAACTGTCTTTCCAATCTCTGCGGCGGCTTCATCATTCTCTTTTCAAAGCCGTTTGTATCAGGTGACACCATTGAATTTGACGGCTCAGTAGGTACGGTAAAATCTATCAGCATACTCTATACCAAAGTCATTACCCCCGACAACAAGACGATACTTGTACCCAATGGAAAAATTTCCGACGCAAAGATTATCAACTATACGGAAAGTCCTACAAGACGTGTTGATATGTCCTTTGAAATCAGCTATGATTCGGACTTCAACAAGGCTCGTGCACTTATTCTTGATATTATTTCAAATGATGAGCTTATACTCAAAGACCCTGAAGCCCTTGTACGTATGAGCTGTCACAAGGAAAGCTCTGTTGCAATTGATGTTTTTGTGTGGACGAACAATGATAACTATCGTACCGTTCTGTACAACATGAACGAGGCTGTCAAGGCTTCCTTTGACAAAAACGGAATTGAAATCCCCTACAATAAGCTTGACGTACATATAAGGAGCAACGGCTGATGGAGCAGCAGACAAATACTGCTCCTGAGCAGAATGCGGAGGAAGTAAAGTCCCCAAAAAAGAAAAAGCGTTTCGGACGACTTCTGTTACTTTTGGCGGTTATTGTAATTGTATGGTGGTACAACAACTTTACCATTAAAACTCCCGAATATACGGTTGTTTCACCTAAAATAAAATCAGATATAAAAATTGCCGTCATGAGTGATTATCATGCAGCAGATTACGGCATAGACAATGAGCAGATAATGGCGAAATTACGTGAAATTGACCCCGATATTGTTTTCATGCTCGGCGACATGTACTCACGAAAGAGCGAATGGGAGCTTGTTGAGATACCCATAAAGCTTGCGGAAAGTATAATGCAGGAGGGTTATCGCCTGTATTTCGTGCCCGGAGAGCATGATACCTCGCAGGAATACCTTGACGCTATAAGCGATACAGGTGCACATGTCATGGACTATATGGGCGAAAAAATCGAGGTGAACGGAACAAATTTACAGATTATGGGAATCGACAATGTTTACTACTCCGACACCTTCGACCTTACCAACGTTTTTACTCCCGACCCTTACAGCTTCTCAATTCTCATGGCGCATATACCTAATTATGAGAAATTTGCCGATTTCGGCGCTGACCTGACATTGTGCGGTGATTCTCACGGCGGAATCATACAGCTCCCCTTCGGCAGAGGTCCTGCATACTACAGCGAAACGGGAACGTGGTTTCCCGAGCTTTTCGAGGAAAAGTCCGATGTGTACGACAAGGGCTTTTTCAGCTATGAAGGCGGTGTAATGTTTATTACATCCGGACTTGGCTCTTATCCTGTTCCTGCAAGACTGAATAACCGCCCTGAAATTGCGGTTATTACGCTGACGTCGGATGAGTAGATCAATCTTTGGCAATACTGCACAGAGCTTGTGCGGTATTGCCTTAAATTTTATTCCCATAATTTTCAGGTATTTACATTTCGTGCAAAATGTGTTACAATTAAATAATACAATAACTCAGGAGGCATTATATGACAGGATATAAATCCCCCGAAGAATATCAGGCACAAATATCCATGCTCAGTCATGAAATATATGAGCTGAATAAACAGCTTGACCTGAAAAACGAAGAAATTCAGCAGGGTCAGCTGCCCGATAAATTCAATCCCTTCGATAACCCGACCGACTATCCCGACTACAGCGGCGACTACTCCGATATAGTACCGCAAATCGTAATACCCGGCTGTAAAATTCCTGTGGAGCCATGCAAAGCAGAGAAAAAACGTATACGTCACTTCTATTCAATCGGCGGTGCGTGCATTATTTTTCACTGGGCAGCGGCAGCAGTTCTCTCAACCGCAGCAATGAGCCTGATAATGCTTATACTCGGCTTTATGCACCCCGATGTTTCAACGGCTGTTCTTACCGATTACGTTTATGCTACCTCTATCGTTACAGCAATTACCGCTATCGCTTATCTTCTCTGCAATACGATTTTCTCTTTTGTGGGACTTAAATGGGCAAAGATAAGTCCGTCCTCACTTATTCAGACAAGGGACTTTTCATTTGCAAAAGGTATACAATACTGCCTTGCGGCTATCTTCATACAGTACGGTGCGTCGATATTTTCAACCATTTTTACTGATGTTATCTCAAAATACGGCTACAGTGCGGATGTGCTTGACGATTCCTCTCTTGCACAAAACGGTCTCGGAATTGCGGTAACGATAATCTACGGCTGTATTATCGCACCAATTACTGAGGAATTATTCTTTCGTGGAATGCTGATGAAGGTGTTTTCAAGGGCGAATCAGCGTTTTGCAATAGTTGCAACCGCCATTTTCTTCGGTCTCGCTCACGGAAACCTTGCACAGTTCATGCTTGCCTTTCTTCTCGGAATATTCCTTGCACATATCGACCTTAAGCATAATTCACTCCTGCCGTCGGTACTTGTGCACATCTTCCTGAACACTATATCCACTGCCTTCAATTACATGATGGACGAAAACGATATGCTCACAACTGCCGCACTTAATATTATTTATATGCTTATGGCAGGTGCGGGACTTATAATGTTCATTGAATTTTCACTGAAAAATAAGCTGCCGAGTACTACACCTCAGCAAAGCAGACGTGGCTTTGCCGTTGCAAAGACATCAATTCCCGTAATCTGTGCATTTGGTCTTCAGGCAGTTTATCTTGTACTGCTGATACTTGTTAACACAATATAGGTATTAAATAATCCCCTCACTTATCAGTGAGGGGATTATTTATGTAGAAAAAGATACAAAGGCGGGCGACCGCAAGGGTCGCCCCTACAAGTAATACCTATTTTCACACATACAGTAGGGACAGCCCTTGCGGCTGTCCGCAGCTTTACAAGTAAATTATGTTTATACAGATTTGAATTTATGGATAAATTCGTATTATGCCTTTAGATATTCCAGAATATCGCCGCTTCCGCCCGTTGAAATATGAGCGTAGTAGCCGAGAATTGAGGAAGCGTCTGAGGAATCCACAACACCGTCCATGTTTACATCTGCAGCGGTGAACTGTTCATCGGAAAGTATTGATTCTCCGCCTGTTGCGGTAAGAGCGTATTCGCTGAGTACTTTTGAAGCATCACTTGAATTTACAACACCGTCGGAATCAGCGTCACCATACAGCATCTCTTCAGGCAGCTCAATACCGGCGACTTCTAAAAGCTGCTGATGAAGCACGGGGTCAATCATTTCGCATTTATTTCTGTTGTAGTGATGATTCGTAATATCCCAAAGCACAGGACACATCTGACGGTCATAGGCAGCCTCGCATACCGATTTGAGGTAAAGTCTCACCGATTCCTCGTCCTTATTTTTCTTCGGACAGCCGTATTCACCGATAATTACGGGAATACCCTTATCAACAAAGTTGGTTTTCATCTTATCCATAAGTCGGTTAAGCTCGGAAAAGTCATATTCTGTACCCCATGTTTCTCTGTTCTTACCCCAGCTTTCATCCTTTTCAAGGATAGCAAAGGTAGGCGGAGTATAGTAGTGAACCGAAAGGGCACAACGTCCTGCAGGGTCTTCAGGCATCTTGAAAAGTGAATTACAGGTCTTGGTGATGTCGGTATTGTAGCCTGCAATAAGAAGATGTCGCTTGCTGTTGTTTCCGCCCGAGCTGCGGACAATATCAACAAAGGTCTGATTGATCTCGTTTACATAGTCATAGGAAGTTGCAGTGTTTAATCCCGACCAGTTTCCAAGCTCCTCATTCTGCGACTCAAACATGAGATAATCGCCATAATCTCCGAATGCGTCACAAAGCTGTGTCCATATACTTGAATATTTTGCAAGACAGTTTTCGTAGTCTGTAGGGAATTTCTCAAACCAGCCGCCGTCATAGTGGATATTCATAATAACGTACATATCACAGTCAAGTGCCCAGTCTACAACCTCACGCACTGCATCAATATAATCGGGACTTATCGTGTAGTCCTCCGCCATAAGGTTAGACCATGCCACAGGTACTCTCAGTACGCCAAAGCCTGCATCAGCGTAACCCTCAATAATTTTCTGTGTAATAACAGGACTTCCCCATGCTGTTTCATAGGACTCAACAGTGCCGTCACCCCACTGTGCAATCCAGTCTCCGCAGGACTCATAGGTGTTGCCGAGATTGATGCCTATTCCCATATCACGGACAAGCTCCATTGTTGTAATGTCACGCATCTGCGTGTTTTCACTCTGACCTGCCGAAACACTGCCGCCCGCAGCCGAAGCAAGTACCGCCGCCGAAGCTACCAGCGGAATAATTGTATTCTTCTTCATTTTAACCTCCGATTTCTCATTGATTTTATGAGCATATTATGATATAATAATTATATCACAGTATAGTATAAAAGTCTATAGGCATACCGAAAAAAGTACGTATTGCCGCAATGAACGGAGGAATATCATGCCATTTATCAACATCAAAACAAATACACCCGTTTCTCAGGAAAAGGAAACTCAGCTCAAATCTGCAATGGGCAAGGCAATAACCACTATACCGGGCAAGTCCGAAACATGGCTTATGGTTGGAATTGAACCCGAGTACAAGCTCTATTTTCAGGGTACAAACGCACCTGCCGCAATGGTTGAGGTAAGCGTATACGGTCACCCCTCTGCATCAGCTTTCAATAGTCTTACCGCCGAAATAAGCACTTGCCTCAGCGATATTCTCTCAATCGACCCATCAAGAATCTTCGTAAAATACTACGAAACTGACATCTGGGGCTGGAACGGCTCGAATTTATGATAAATCGGTGGGTGCGGTAATATAACTGCACATTATTGAGGGAGACCCTTTTGAAAAAGGGTCCTCCCTCAAACTCCCTCCCTAAAACTTTCAATGAAAATTTCCCTATAGGGGTCAAGACACCTATAGGGAAATTTTGGTTAAAAGTCTTTGGAAAGGGGTCTGGGGTGACTCCCTGCTGTGCAGGGAGATGTCCGCAGGACAGAGGGTACGGGTGCCGGTTAGGCAGAACCTTTCTTCAGAAAGGTTTGCCCCAGTAAGCTGTAATAATACTTACAGCAAACACCGATTTATCGTTCTTTACCCACAAAGAAGAGGGCTACTGTGCCGGGACCTGAATGTGCACCGATAACAGGACCTACGTCTGTAACGAGCTTTACGTCTGCACCATAGGTTGTTTTCAGCATATCCTTCAGAGTATTCACATCTTCGAGGCAGTCACCGTGAGAAATGAACACTGTACCATGTTCGGGATTTACAGCAAGCACACCGTATTTATCCGCAAGTGCCTTGAGCGAAGCCTTTCTTCCTCTTGCCTTGAGTGCACTTATGAGGTGTCCTTCATTATCAACATGAAGCACGGGCTTTATACCGAGAACTCCGCCTACAAATGCTGTAGCCGCACTAATACGTCCGCCTCGTTTAAGGTATATAAGGTCATCAACTGTAAACCACTGACAGATACGCAGACGGCTGTCCATAACAAATTTTTCAACCTCTTCAATCGAATCGCCCTTTGCCTTGCGCTGAAGTGCAAGGTAGAGAAGAAGTCCGAAGCCTGCGGAAGCTGCAAGAGTATCAACGCAGATGATTTTGCGTTCGGGATAAAGCTCGCTCAGCTCTGCCGCTGCAAGACGTGAGGAATTGTAGGTTGTACTGAGTCCGGAAGAAAATCCGAGATAAAGAACATCCTTACCGTTTTTTACTTCCTCTGCAAACGCATTCTTGAATGTATCCGCATTAGCCGCAGAAGTCTTGGCAATTGCACCGTCACGCATTTTCTTGTAAAAAACTTCCGAAGCAAGCTCGCCGTTTCTATATTCCTTGTCCGAACCCTCAAATGCAAAAGTAAGACTTACATATTTTACTCCCCATTTTGCAAGAAGCTCGGGTTTTATGTCACAAGCTGAGTCTGTAATTATAGTGTATTCATTCATGGTAAATGCCTCCTTGTTTGTTGATATTATTATACATTAAAGTGCGGATTCAATCAACCTACTCCCGTTTTTCAACACTAAACCCTGCAGATATTCTGTAGTAGAGATATAAAAACACTACTCTCCCCGTAGTAGAATGCCTGTATTTCGTCGTTTTCAAGCACAGCAAAGGACATTATTCTACTTGTTTGAGATAAAATATTTATTTATGTTGTCTTTAGTAGAAAAGTGTGGTATAATGAAGTATACCTTCAAAAAGGAGGCAATTATGGAAGATATAAAGCTTATAATAGCAAAAAATATAACAGATTTGCGTAAAAAACACGGTATAACTCAGGCAGAGCTTGCCGAAAAACTCAACTACACCGACAAAGCCGTATCTAAGTGGGAGAGAGGTGCGTCTGTACCCGATATTGCTGTATTAAAGGATATAGCTGTGCTTTTCAGTGTAACAATCGATTACCTTACAGAAGAGGAGCACAATGAACCTCTGCCGCCTCCGCCTGTTGTAACTGACAAGAGGAGAATGCGTAATTTCGGCTTTATAACGGGAATGTCCATACTTCTCGTTGTGCTTATTGCCACATTTATTTTCGTGTCAATCAGCTTCTTTTCACCGCACACGCCTTTCAGATGGATACCATTTCTGTATGCTGTGCCCGTATCAATGATTGTCTGGCTGATTCATTTTCATCAGATAACATCTCCAATAAATGGCGTTCTTCTTCCGCATCAAGAGGCGGTGGTAAAATATCACTTCCACCAATATAATCTATTCGTCCCGGTAAAACAGTTGAACGTATATGCAAATAAAACAAAAATAATCTCTGCAGATAGTGATTCATGCGCTGACCC
>SVNJ01000076.1 GCA_015066955.1 Ruminococcus sp.
AATGGCGACCCGGATGAGGCTCGAACTCACGACCTCTAGCGTGACAGGCTAGCGTTCTAACCAACTGAACTACCGGGCCATTGGTGGGAACTACAGGGCTCGAACCTGTGACCCTCTGCTTGTAAGGCAGATGCTCTCCCAGCTGAGCTAAGCTCCCACTCTTGCCGTGTCGTCTTGTCCCTGACGACGATATTAATTATACTACAACTTTTCTGATTTGTCAAGCACTTTTTCGAATTTTTTTCGATTTTTTTGAAAAAAGTCCGAAAACAACGCAATACAGGGAAAAACAGGGCGGAAATATTTTCAAAATCATCTGAAACAATCAGCTTTTTAATTCACAATTCAGATAAATATCATCGTAAGACGACCAATGGTCGTCCCTGCACTTATATACGCAGAGCTGTCATATTGTAGGGATGCCCATTGGGCATCCGCATATACACTGTATCTGCCAATTTGACTTTTTGACAAGATAAATTTTTCACCGTAGGGCGATACTATTAATTCCGAACTACGCCATTTATCCAATAATCTCCTTATTAAAAAGCCTCAGCGTATCCATTTTCAGCGAACCGTTCTGTGGCTTTTCAAGATTCGGGTCGTCCTCCAGAAGCTCCCTCGCACAGTTCTGCGCCTTGCTCAGAAGCTCTGTATTGCACGCAATATCGGCAATTTTCAGTGGCGGAAGGCCATGCTGTGCACTGCCGAAAAAGTCTCCCGGACCTCTCAGCTTCAGATCCTCCTCAGAAATCCTGAATCCGTCGGCGGTCGAGGACATTATCTTCATACGCTTCTTGCAGTCCTCGCCTGTATTGTCGGTAATGAGTATGCAGGTACTCTCCCAGCTTCCACGTCCTACACGTCCTCTCAGCTGATGAAGCTGTGAAAGTCCGAATCGTTCAGCATTTTCAATGACCATTACTGCCGCATTCGGCACGTCCACCCCGACCTCTACAACGGTTGTACAGATAAGCACCTGTATTTCGCCGTCACGGAATTTCTTCATGACCTTTTCTTTTTCGGCAGCTTTCATTTTGCCGTGCAGAAGTGCTATACTGTACCCTTTCAAATCGCTCTCCGCCGCTTTTTCCGCATAGGATTTCACTGCAAGCAGGTCACTTTCGCTGTCCTCAATCATCGGACAGACCACATAAGCCTGCCGTCCCTCGTCAAGCCTTTCACGCACAAAGCCGAAAGCACGGTGACGGAGTTTTCCTGTAACCGCATAGGTCTTTACGGGAATTCGCCCCTTCGGAAGCTGGTTTATTGCCGATATATCGAGGTCTCCGTAAATAATGAGAGCAAGTGTTCTCGGAATGGGGGTAGCAGACATTACAAGCTTGTGTGGAGAGTCGCCCTTTTCAGCAAGTGCCGCTCTCTGAGCCACTCCGAAACGGTGCTGTTCATCGGTAATTACAAGTCCGAGCGACTTGTACTCCACGTCCTTCTGAATTATTGCGTGAGTTCCGACGATAACGTTTATTTCTCCCGAAGCGATTTTTTCACGCATTACAGCCTTTTTCTTAGCCGTAAGAGAACCGGTCAGCAGGCAGACCTTTACACCAAATGGTTCAAGGAATTCAGACAGGGTTTTGTAGTGCTGTGAAGCAAGAATTTCCGTAGGCGCCATAAGTGCCGCCTGCACTCCGTTTTTCACCGAAAAGTAGCAGGCTGCTGCCGCAACGGCAGTCTTACCGCTTCCTACGTCGCCCTGCAAAAGCCTGTTCATAGGCACTTCACGGCATAAATCGGACAGTATTTCGGAAACCGCATTCTTCTGAGCGTCCGTAAGCTCAAAGGGAAGTCCCTCTGTAAAATCGGAAATATCAGTGGAGCTGTCCATTTTGTGAGCCGTATTTTTCCTGCTTCTCATTTTCATCATGGACATGCCGATCTGAAGCTTCAGAAGCTCGTCAAAGGCAAGCCTCCGCCTTGAAATTTCCGCCGCCTCGTCACTTTCGGGGAAGTGAATATTCTCCAGTGCATACATAAGCGGACAGAGGTCGTATTTCCTCAGAATGTGCTCGGGAAGCGTCTCAAACGGGGATTCCTTCATAAGGTCGAGAGCCTGACGCATATTCGTCCGCACCATATTTGCGGAAAGTCCCTGCGTCAGCGGATAAACAGGCTGAATCAGCACCTTTTCGGACGCACTTATATAAACGGGCGAGGTAATCTCCTTACGGAGAAAATTCCCCGTAACCTTTCCGTACATATAATATGTTTCGCCCTCTTTGAGTGCATGAAAGCCGTAAACGTTATTGTACACCACAATAAGAATATCATCGATTCCGTCGGTAGCCGCCGCCTTGCATATCACAAGTCCGCCTCTTACCCTCTGAGGCGGCATTTTGCGGAAAATCGTAAGCTTCAGGACGTTGTACTCATTAATTACCGCCTGCTGTACAGGGACATGACAGCGATAGTCGAGATATGCACGGGGAATGTGATAAATCAGCTCATAGGGCGTAGTTATCCCGAGCTTGCGGTACTTTTCGCCCCTTGCACTGCCTACTCCCTTTAAATATTCAATTTTGCCGAAAAGATTTGCAGGCATGATTTCCTCCTAATACCCAAAAGCTCCTGCGAGCGATTCGTCATTTTCAACCCACTCGCTGACATTTATCCGACGGAAATTTTCCTTGTCGTCTCTGACAACAACTTCGCTGATTCCTGCATTGATTATCATTCTTTTGCACATTGAACAGCTGTTTCCGCCCGAAACATATTCGCCTGTTGATACCTCAACGCCCACAAGATACAGCACAGCTCCAAGCATATCCCTGCGTGAAGCACTGATTATTGCGTTAGCCTCAGCGTGAACACTTCTGCAAAGCTCATAACGTTCACCTCTGGGAATATTCAGCTTCTCTCTTATGCATTCTCCTATATCCGAGCAGTTTTTCCGTCCTCTCGGTGCACCCACATAGCCTGTGGAAATAACCTCGTCATTCTTGACAATAATCGCACCGTAATGACGTCTGAGACAGGTGCATCTCTGTGCAACTACCTCAGCAAGGTCGAGATAGTAGTTATCCTTACTTTTTCGTATCATATAAGTCTCCTATAAAACAAGGGCGAACACGCAGTCCGCCCATGATTTCATTTTCATTATTAATATAACCGACCGCATGCTTATTAATACGCATGGGGCGTCGGAGACACCGTCCCCTACAAGGACTCATCGCTGTTCGCAGATGAGCTTGATAGCAGTTCTTTCTTCGCCGTCAATCTGAATGTTAGCGAATGCGGGAACGCAGATAAGGTCAATACCGATAGGTGCAAGATAGCCTCTTGCGATTGCGATTGCCTTGATAGCCTGATTGGAAGCTCCGGCACCAACTGCCTGAACCTCAACAGCTTTCTGCTCTCTGATTACTCCGGCAATAGCTCCGGCAACCGAATTTGGTGATGAATGTGATGATACTTTTAAGATTTCCATTGTTAATACCCTCCTGAAAATAAAATTAAGTCTTGCAAAAAACTGCCATCCGGCTATATTACAATTATATTATACTATACTGCAAGGAAAAATGCAAGTGCCCATAGAAAAGTTTGTGAATTATCTTATAATCAGACGCTCGATTTTGTGCGATTTGCCGGTTTTTTCGTCAAAATCCACAACCACACCGCATAAGAAGCAGTCACCCTCCGCCTCGCTAAAGCGTGTAGGCAGGCGGAAACGCAGTCTGTCAACGGCAGGCTTAATCTCAACTCCGAGCATTGAACGCTCCGGACCTGTCATTCCCAAGTCGGTGATATATGCGGTATGACCGCCGATAATAGCCTCGTCTGCGGTAGGGACGTGGGTATGCGTGCCGAAAACTCCGCTCACTCTGCCTTCAAGATGAAAGCCCATTGCCTTTTTCTCGGAGGTAGCCTCTGCATGAAAGTCCACAAATATATTCGGTGTGTCAACCTCTTCGAGCATATTATCGATAACGGTAAAGGGGTTGTCGAGCGGGTCAAGGTAAACCGTACCTGAAAGGTTTATTACCGCAACCGAATAAGCACCCATATCAAGGACGCATATACCCTTTCCGGGTGCACCGTCGGGGTAGTTGGCAGGACGTATGATGCAGTCGTTGTCGTATATTTCGTAAGCCTCACGGCGCTTGAATGCGTGATTTCCCGTTGTGATTATGTCCGCACCAGCATTGAATATCATATCGGCGGATAATTTTGTAATGCCGTTGCCCTGTGCGGAATTCTCACCATTTACCACTGCAATATCAACGGCATACTGCCTTTTTATAAGGGGAAGCTTCTTCAAAAGGAAGTCACAGCCTGCCTTGCCGACTACGTCACCTATAAATAATATATTTTTCAAGAATTTCAATCCTTTCGTTTCTCATACTATTGCTGCACCAATTAAAACTTGCCAAAAGACGCAGGCGAAAAAACAAAATATCAAGGCACAAATCGCAGGCATACTTTCGTATGTCAAGATTTGTAACGCAGAGATTTTGTTTTATCGGCAAGTATTGATGGCAAGGTTTAGTTGGAGGAGCAATATAATATATATGATACCACAAATATGAAAAATAATCAATATTATTAGGCAGTGCATCCAACAAGATATTTACGGCAACAGGCGGACACGGCAATTTCGAAACGGAATTCGTTTTTTCGACATTCTGCCACCGCCCTTGAGGGAGGTCTTTTTACATCGTCATTGTCAGTAAATACCGTCAGGTGGGTGGCACGCCTGCACGGGCTACGTGCTCCGCTTTAATTCCGTTATTTTACTATTAAAAAGTATTGTAAAGTAAAGATAAATGTGATATAATAAATATATATATGGCTTTATGAAGCTGAGTTTAATACAGGGAGTGTGCTGCTATGGTCAGTGTTGAAAATCATATCGGAAAAATAACCGTCTCGGAAAAATATCTTACCGAGCTTGTCAAGCATACCGTCACAGGCTGCTTCGGAGTTGCTGATGTATGCAGTGTAAATACCTTCCACAGCGTCCTTTCTGCTGTAACAGGCGGCAAGGCAGGCAATAAGAACAAAGGCGTTCATATCCATACCGCTAAGGACGGCGGACTTATCATCGACCTCCACATAAAGGTTACCTACGGAACGAATATTTCTGCTGCTGTAAACAGTATTATCCACAAGGTAAGCTTTACCGTCGAGGAAGCTGCCGGAACTGACGTTCATAAGGTCAATGTATACGTTGACGGCATGAACTATTAATATGTATTGGAGGACTTTTTTGTGATAACCGGTTCATTACTCAGAGATGCTTATATATCTGCGGGAATTACAATTGCAAATAAAAAACGACAGGTTGACGAGCTTAATGTATATCCCGTTCCCGACGGCGATACGGGAACCAATATGTCCATGACAATCGGAAATGCTATAAATGAGCTTAAGCGTATGCCCGACAGCGTTACCGTAAGCGAGGTTTCTTCTGCCGCAGCTGCCGCACTTCTCAGAGGTGCAAGAGGTAACTCAGGCGTTATACTTTCACTTCTTTTCAGAGGCTTTTCAAAGGGCCTTGCAGGCAAGGAAAAGGCTTCCTGCACTGACTTTGCAAACGCTCTCGAACTTGGTGTCGATGCAGCATACAAGGCTGTTATGAAGCCCGTTGAGGGAACTATACTTACCGTTGCGAAGGCTGCCTCCGTAAAGGCACAGGAAATTTCACTCTCCACCAACGATGATGATATTTTCTGGACTGAGGTTTGTGCAGAGGCCGATAAGGTTCTTCAGCAGACACCCGATATGCTTCCTGTTCTTAAAAAAGCAGGCGTGGTTGACGCAGGCGGTCAGGGCTTCCTTATTATTATACAGGCTATGCATGAGGTGTTCAGAGGCGGAAAAATTGCCGAGCCTGTTTCAGCTGATTCCGCTGCAGAAGTTACAGTTGATTCCTTCAAGACTGCTGTAAGCGAATATGACGAGGAAATCAACTTCACATACTGTACTGAATTTATCGTTGAAAAGCACAGCGACTGTCCCGACCCGTTCAAGCTTCGTGCTTATCTTGAAACTATCGGCGACTGCGTTGTTGTGGTTGACGATGAAACTATAATCAAGGTTCACGTTCATACCGACAATCCCGGTAAGGCGCTTCAGAAGGCACTTGAATTCGGTGTATTCATCAACGACCCCAAGCCGAAGATTGAGAATATGCGTATTCAGCATGAAAATAAGGTCAAAGAAGCTAAGGCAGGCGAGGAAGGCTTTGTACCTGCAGAACCCGAAAAGCAGTTCGGATTTGTTGCCGTTGCCGCAGGTCACGGTATCGAGGCTATGTTCACAGATCTCGGTGCTGACGTAGTTGTAAGAGGCGGACAGACCATGAATCCCGCTACAGAGGATATCCTCAGAGCAATTCTTTCAACTCCCGCACATACAGTTTTCGTGCTTCCGAATAACAAGAACATTATCATGGCGGCTGAACAGGCTATGAAGCTTACCGACAGAAATGTATGCGTTCTCCAGACACGTACTATTCCCCAGGGTATTTCCGCAATGCTTGCATTCGACGAAACACTCGGTCTTGCTGAGAACCGTATTGCAATGACAAAGGCATTCGAGAGAGTTCAGACAGGACAGATTACGTTTGCCGCAAGAGACTCCGAGTACGAGGGACACTCCATCAAGGAAGGCGAGATACTTGCTCTTGAAAACGGAAAGCTTGCATTTACCGAACGTGACATCAACAAGGCAGCTCTCAAGCTTGTGAAGAAGCTTGCAAAGGGCGATGTATCGTACCTTACACTCATTTACGGCTCTGATGTTACAGAAGAAAGCGCCGAGAACATGCAGGAGCTTATTCAGGCTAAGCTTGGCGATAAGGTCGAGGTAATGCTTGTAAACGGCGGCCAGCCCGTCTACTACTATATTATTTCCGCTGAATAAATCAGTGTATAGTGAGGTTTACAGAAGCCTGCTGGGGCAAACCTTTCTGAGGAAAGGTTCTTCCCAGACCCCTTTCCAAAGACTTTTAACCAAAATTCCCTCATAGGGTCGATGACCCTATGAGGGAATTTTCATTGGAAGTTTTAGGAAGGGAGTTTGAGGGTGACTCCCCACAGTGTGGGGAGATGTCAGCAAAGCTGACAGAGGGGACGGGCGCCCGTTGGGAGAACCCTTTTTTCAAAAGGGTTTCCCTCAATGGGCTACCGTAAAACCTCGCCGTATACTGATTTATCAGTTTTTCAGTGCCTTTTCAAGCCATACTCTTGCGACATCGAGAGCCTCGTAAAGTCCGCCCTCACGCTCTGTATTCTTCACACAAGCCTTAAGCGGGTCAAGTGAAGGGTCAGTTGACATCTGTATAACCCTTACCTTGTCTGCAACCTCAGTGTCGCCGATTTTCTTGGTTGAAAGTATCTGCATCATTATAACATACGGGTCTGACATATAGCCGTAATAAATCATGCTGCCTTTTCTGACAAGAGGATATCCCTTGTAGCTGTAAAATTTCTCGTTCATTCAATAATCCTCCTATATATTATTTCCAGGTTTCGACGTAAGCCTCCCCTGTTCCGATTCGTTCAACGTTTCCTGCCATAGTTTCCGCAAAGGATTTCGCACAGAAATATTTGCTCTCTCCGTCAATAACTATAAGTGCCTTGAGAGGAGAGTATTCATAGAATTCAATAGTCTGTGTTGTATTGCCGTAGGATTCAGTATAGGTTATCGCTAAAATCGGCTCTTCGTCGGGAACGGGGGTATCAAGTGCAAATTCCTCAGCGGCTGCCTTGATGAGAAGTGCATAGAACTCACGGAAATGCTCGGAGTCTACAACCTCACCGTTGCTTGTAACGGTATAGCCGTCGCTCTTTGATGAGCTGTTTTCACTTTCCTCATTTTCCTTCGGAGTAACCTTGATTTCAGCGGTCTCAATATCCTTACCCGAAAGCTTCATATCCGAAATATACCACACATACGTGCCCATTACAAATCTTGATGTAACATCGATAGGCTCAATAACGCCCCATTTTGCAGTCTCAGCCGAAAGAATATAGATAATATCCGTACCCTCAAGCATAGCATAATGCATAGTGTTCTTGTCCTCGTCGGTATAAGGCTCACTCATTTTCAGAACATAGGTGTTGCCGTCATCACAGCTCATGGTAACGGTACAGAACGGGTCGGTAAGCCCTGCCTCTGCGATGTCAGACTCAGCAGGCATAAGGCAATGAATGTCTTCTGCGGTAAGTCCGAACATACCGTTAGTGATGTCCATAGACCTTTCAATTGTAAGATAAGCGTAGGTAGGCTGAGTCATGACGTGAGTAGCTGTTGTACCGCCCATAAATTCATCGTCATCGCTGTTCTCATCATATTCAAGAAGCATATCGTAGTCGATATCGTCACGCTCGATGCGAACGCTCTTTATAATGGGGTAAACGTCCTCAGCAGGCTCTTCAAGAACCACTTTATCAACAAGGTCGTAGACTGTTTTGTGGTAGTTTGCAAGATATGAGGAAGCAACGGTATAAACCATATCGCTGTCTGAAGTCTTTACGTAAACATCCGAGCCGTTGGGAGCGGTATCACCGATAAGGAGCGTAACATCCTTGCCTGATGTGTAGTGAATATCCGCTGTAATTACGGGGTTTTCAAGACCGAACTTTGCAAGTGATGAGGAATCCTCCGCCGCAATAGCAGTAGAAGCAAGACCGCTTGCGTTATTCGGGATAGTACCCACAACAGAGGTTGAAAGCGGAAGCGACTCAAAGCCCTTTATTGTATAGGTAGCCGCAGCTCCCTCCTCCGTTTTCTCAATCATGGTAACGGTATATTCATCATCTGCATTTTTCACGTCAACGCTTTTTATTTCTGCGTCTTCAAGAAGAGTAATCCCTGAGCCCGAAGCTTCGGAGGTGCTGCTTGAAGTGCTTTCCTCAGTATCCTCAGGTTCGGTGAGCTTGAGTGCCGCAAGTCCTCCGCCGAGAACGGCAAGTGCGGCAGTAAGCCCGATAATTCCCTTAACTGCTTTTTTCATCGGTTCTTTCTCCTTACGAATACTGCAATTCCGGCTGCAACAACAAGAAGCGGAATAACAAAGATAACAAGAATCATGATACCCTTGCCCTGTGCAGCTGTAAGTGCGAGAGTTGCCTCCTGAAGGTTCTTCTGCGGAATTACAACGCTGTTTTCCTTGCCGGTGAGAGTATTAATCGTGTTAAGAATTACGTTGGCGTTATTGTATGCGCTTGTGTTGAGCATAATAGACGGGTCAGTCATGAATACAGAGCCGATAGCAAGCACATTGCTTTCGTAAACATCAAAGCCCTCTGCACGCTCTCTCCTTGAAAGTGCCATAACGCTCTGTGAACCTGTTTCCTTAGATTCGCTTCCGTCAAGATTTCTGAGGTAAGACTCAGCGGAAGTCAGGAGAACCTCAGAGGTTACATACTCTGTATTCTTTGCAAGAATGCTTACAGGTCTTGCAAGAGGAGCGATTGTAGGAAGCTTGTCGTTGGGAAGTGTACCCACTGCCTCTGTATCGTTGATAGTAACGATAGGTGAAGCTACTGTTGCGCCGAGTGCATTGATAGTAGCTGTGATTGTGTTCTTATCGTCGAATACATAAGCGTCAGATACTCCGATATCCCACTTTGCAAGGAATTCGGAAGTGTTTGTAAGCTCAGCCTCATAAGGGCTTGCGATGTAAATGAGATTCTTGCCGTAGTTTGCGTCATTGTAGAGGAAGTCCTCAAGCTTTGTGATGATATCCTCGTTGAAATCGTAAGCAGGTGCGGGGATAACAACAAGGTCATATTCCTCTGTACTCAGCTCATCAGTCATGATGTCGATTTCAGTACTCATAGCCGTTTGAGGAAA
>SVNJ01000077.1 GCA_015066955.1 Ruminococcus sp.
CTTTCTTACCTCTGTAAGCTTAAGTGCAAGCTTGTGTGCAAGTGAAATGGGAAGGGGCATAAGCTCGGGAGTCTCGTTGCAGGCATAACCGAACATGATACCCTGATCGCCTGCACCGTTTGAGAGACCGTCGGAATCACTGTCGTCCTCACGGTATTCGAGAGCTTCATTTACACCCATAGCGATGTCGGGGGACTGCTCGTCTATTGAAGTAAGCACAGAGCAGGTATGTCCGTCAAAACCGTACTTTGCACGGTCGTAGCCGATGTCGATAACAACCTGTCTTGCAATTTTCGGAATATCAATTTTAGCCTTTGTTGTAATTTCACCCATGCAGAGAACCATACCTGTAGTTACAGCAGTTTCGCATGCAACTCTTGCAAGCTTGTCCTGTTCGAGAATAGCGTCAAGGACAGCGTCTGAAATCTGGTCGCAGATTTTATCGGGATGTCCCTCTGTAACCGATTCGGAAGTGAATAAAACCTTGTTCATAAAAATACCTCCATAAAAAAAGCGACTCCGACGGAGACGCTCTGATTTCTGAAAAATCCTCATCTTCCGGATAAACCGCAGGAATTAGCACCTTGTCTGTATACAGTCAGGTTGCCGGGCTTCACAGGACCTGTTCCTCCACCACTCTTGATAAGGTTATGTTACTCACTTATTATATACTATATAAATAAATTTGTCAATAGCTGACGAAATAAAATAACCGGCAGACTGTAGTGTGCAGTATTGTTGACTTGAGAAAGGGTATACAGAGGATTATTGTGCACATCATAAGAAACAGGAAATAAAACATCATGAAAATGATGTAAAAATGCATATATATTATATTGACTTTGTAAAATAAACATGATATTATTAAAATAAAGAAAAAATACCGACAAATTTAAGAAATGGGGTAATTGTTATGAAGCTTAAAAAGCTTTTAAGCGGACTTACATCTGCTGCACTTGCTTTTTCTGCTTTTGCGGGATTGTCATTTTCTCAGCCCGAAAAAATGATACAGGCAAATGCGGCAGAGGCAAACTGGAATTTTGACTTCGGAGGAAACGGTACGGCAAGCGGTTATACGGGAGTTTCCGCTTCCACAGGCTATTCTTCGGGTACAGGCTTTGGTTTTGCTCAGACAGGAAGTGTGGCAAACGTAAACGCAGGCGGAAGCGGCGCGCTCAGCGACGCTGTAAAGTTTACAAGTGAGGCTGCAGGAAACACTTTTAACGTAGACCTTCCGAACGGACTTTACGAAATTTCCGTTACAACAGGTAATGTCAGCAGAACCAGCATCAAAATGGAGGGTATGCTCCAGATGATTAATCTCACCGGTAATAATGCTGTTGAGACTATTCAGATTCCCGTTACCGACGGTCAGCTTAATGTACAGGCTGTTGCCGGAAGAGCAAATACCGAGTTTTCAATCAGTGCAATGAAGATTACTCAGCTCAATACAACTGGTGAAATGCGTCCTACAATCTGGCTTTGCGGTGACTCAACTGTTGCAAATTATTATAATGTTGCCGATACATCTCAGCACGGCTGGGGACAGTATCTGCACAATTACGTAAATACGAATGTATTCCAGATCCGTAATATGGCTGCAAGCGGTCAGTATGCGAAGGGCTTTGTTGACGCAGGACAGTTTGACGCAATAGAAAAATACGGAAAATCAGGCGACTACTACATTATTTCAATAGGTATCAATGATACAAACTACTCTAATGCCGACGAGTACTACAATACCGTAACTGACATGGTAAAGCGTGCAAAGGCTAAGGGTATGAAGGTTATTCTCGTAAAGCAGCAGGGCAGACGAGGCGATCTTAACAGAAGTCCTCTTCTCGGCGGACGCTGGTTCGGCGGACAGCTTGATACAATTGCCTCCGAGCAGAAGGTTGAATGTATAGACCTCTTTACAGCTTGGCAGAATTTCGGTGTTAGCATAGGCTATGACGGTATGGCTGATTACTATGCAATACAGGCAAACGGTACAGCTGATGACCTTCACCAGAGTGCGCTTGGTGCACAGAAAAATGCCGAGCTTGCACAGAGCCTTATGAAAATCGGCAGCACAGCAATGGATACAAGTGTGTGCTACACCTTCAAGAATACTCACAGCGGTATGGTAATGGATATCGTTGACGGAAACATGGCTGAAGGAAGCAATGTTCAGCAGTGGGGAAGCAATAATCTTTCATGTCAGCAGTGGCAGCTTCAGGCATTTGCAGGCGGAACTGATTATTATTATGTACGTTCCGTTGCCGACCCGAATTACGTACTCAAGGCTATGACAGGTTCTGACGGAGGAAACATAGAAATTGTACCATATACCAATAACGACAGCATGATGCTCTTTAAGTTCACACAGGTAGGCGACGGTTCTTACTACATTTCAACACGTTCTTCAAGAGATGCATGCTTTGTTGAGGTGTCAGGTGCAAGTACAGCAAGCGGTGCAAATGTTCAGCAGTGGAGCTATACATACAGCAAGTGCCAGAACTGGCAGGCTGAAACAGTTACAACAACTCCGGCACCTGCTACTACAACCACAACCACCACAACTACTACAACCACCACAACAACTACTCCCAAGCCGACTACAGAAGCTCCTACAGAGCCAGGTTTGTCAGTAATGGTTCAGGGTGATGCTAACTGCAACGGAATTCTTGAAATTGCCGATGCTATACTTGTAATGGCTCACGTTACAAATGCTGAAATGAGTCCTATCACCGAGCAGGGTGCACTCAATGCCGATGTTTATCAGAGAGGTGACGGTATAGGTATCAACGATGCGGCACAGATTATGAAGGTGCTTACAAAGCTTGATGTTTTTGAGCCGATTGACCAGCCTGTTCTTCCTTCTGTGACAACTACAACTGTTGCTGATAATACCCCTGTAATTTATTATGCTGTTGATGCAGCATACAGTGCAGGAATTTCCGAAACTGTTAATGCAGGCTTTACAGGTGATGCTTACGTAAACCTTGATAATATCGCAGGAAGCGATATTACATGGACTGTTAATGTTCCTGCAGCAGGCAATTATCTTGTAACAATAAAAGAGGCAAACGGTACAGATGCTGACAGAAGCATGAATGTTTATGTAAACGGTGCTTCCGCATATTCAATCCAGTCCTTCCCGGGAACAGGTGCATGGACAACATGGACAGAGAATTCTATCGTACTCTCACTGAAAGCAGGTACAAATACTATTAAGTATGTATCAAGAACAGCAAACGGCGGTCCCAACCTTGACTATCTCCGCCTTGAGACTACAAATCAGGCTGCTGCACCGCTTTATGAATACTCGGAAAATACTGTTTACTATGCAATTGATGCAGCGTATGAGGGCGGTATGTCCGAGACTACAAATGCAGGCTTCACAGGCTCTGCTTACGTAAATCTTGACAACAACAATACAAGTAATATTACATGGACTGTCGAAGTTCCTCAGGCAGGAAATTACCTCTGCACCTTCAATACAGCAAACGGTACAGAAGCTGACAGAAAGATGAAGATTGAAGTTAACGGAAATACCGAATCCTTCTGGGTACAGTCGTTCACAACGACAGGTGCATGGACATCATGGGCAGAAAGAGCAATTGTTCTTCCGCTTGTTGCAGGTGCAAACACAATCAAGCTTACATCATGGACAGAAAATGGCGGACCAAACCTTGATTATCTCCGTCTGAATCTTACAGATGAGCCTGTAGGCGAGCTTTATGACCCGTCTCAGGATGATGACATTATTGTATCAAGCAACCCTGTTGTATATATTGCAGGTGACTCGACAGTTCAGTCCTACAGAGCAAGCTATGCTCCTCAGCAGGGCTGGGGCTACTATCTTGGCAACTATTTTAACGAGAATGTAACAGTATCCAACCATGCTATTGCAGGAAGAAGCTCAAAGTCCTTCTACGATAACGGACGTCTCACAACTATCCTTGATTCGATGAAGGAAGGCGATTATCTCCTTGTTCAGTTCGGTATCAACGATTCTGCTTCATCTCAGGCTGAGCGTTATGCTCCTGTATGCGGAAACGTTAACAATCCTACTGAGGGTTCGTTCGAGCATTACATGAAGTTCTACATTGAGGGCACTCTTGCAAAGGGTGCAACACCGATTCTTGTAACAACAGTAATCGGTATGAAGGCATATTCAGGCGGTAAGTTTGTAAACAGCTACGGCAATTACTGTCAGGCGATGAAGGACTTGGCGGCAAAATACAGCATTCCTTGTATCGACCTTAACTCGCTTATGGTAAGCCACTATAATTCAGTAGGATATGATACAGCAAAATCCTATCACCTTATGGGTGCAGTTGAGGGTTCAACTGACGGAACACACTTCTGCGAAAAGGGTGCGGATATTGTTGCAGGAATTGTAGCAAACGCAATTAAGGGACTTGGAATCGGTTTATCTTCACAGGTAAAGTAAATTCATTTCAAATGGTATAAACATAAACGAAAAGGCTGACCATTAAAGTCAGCCTTTTACTTTATAGAAAATTCTGAATAATGATACAGAAACATCAAACGACCGTATTGCAGCGGCAGTAATTTTTTACCCATATAAAAATCAAAGGCACTCTTTACGAGTGCCTACAATGATTTTTCTAATGTACGCTTTGATTAAGCTCTCTCAACCTTACCTGAACGCAGGCATCTTGAGCAAGCGTAGATATGACAAGGAGTACCCTTGACGATAGCCTTAACACGCTTTACATTAGGCTTCCATGTTCTGTTAGTACGTCTGTGTGAGTGAGAAACTTTAATACCAAAAGTTACACCCTTTCCGCAGATTTCACATTTTGCCATTAGGTTGCACCTCCTTTAATATCATGAAAAAATACAACATGATTATTCTAACACATTTCGAAAAAAAAAGCAAGTGTTTTCTGAAAAAAAAAGAAAAAATTTTCTGAGAGGTGTAAATTTGCGGATAATACTTGAAAAAAATCAGTAATTGTAGTATAATATAATGTGAATATCTTTATGGAATTGCAAAGTTGGTCAAAGATATTCATGAGGAGTATGATATGAACGTAAGTGAGTTTTTAAAATATTTTTCAAGAGTACTGACTCTTCTGATTGTTATTCCTGTGCACGAGGCGGCACACGGACTTATGGCGAAGAAAATGGGTGATGATACTGCCGAAAAGAAGGGCAGGATTTCTCTCAATCCATTTGTTCATCTTGACTTCTGGGGTTCGGTACTTATGATATTTACAGGTTTCGGCTGGGCAAAGCCTGTCCCTGTAAATCCCGTTCGTATGAAAAATCCCCGTGCAGGACTCGCACTGACAGCATTTGCAGGTCCTGTGTCGAATCTTATTGCGGCATTTCTCTCGGGACTTGCATACAATCTCATGCTATGCTCTGAAACCTGTCTTGAAGCGTATTTTTCGGGTAATATTACATCTGTGGTATGCGTTATGATAATATTTGAATTTTTGTTTACAATAAATGTCGGACTTGCGGTTTTCAATCTTCTTCCGATGCCTCCCCTTGACGGATTCAACATACTCAGCTTCTTCCTTAATGATAAGGCACTCCGTTGGGTATATACACATCAGCGTGAGATGTCGGTGTGCTTCATGGGGCTTATTGTGCTGCTGAATATTATTCCTGCAGAGTACAATATTCTTAATATAGCTGCGGAGGATATTGCAAATCTTCTGTGGAAGGCTGTTTCATGGATACCACGATTAAAATGGGGAATGTATTGATATGAATTCACTTTCATTTAAGCTTGAAGTATATGAAGGACCTCTTGACGCACTTCTTAATCTTATTACAAAGCATAAGCTTAATATATGTGATATTGAGATTTCGAAGCTGCTTGAGCAGTATCTGCTTTATATTGATGCATGTCATGAGCAGAATCTTGAGCTTGCGGGAGAATTCCTTGAAATGGCGGCAAGACTTATATATATAAAGACTGCCTCGCTCCTTCCTCAGCCTGAGGAGGCTGAGCAGATGAAAAAAGAGCTTGAGGGTGCACTTATCGAGTATTCCCTCTGCAAAAAGGCGGCGGCATATCTTGCAGGCTGTTATGTAGGCGGAGATATTTTTGTCCGACGTCCCATGAAAATCAAGGCTGATACGGTTTATGCCCTTGTTCATGAGCCTGACAGGCTTGTGAACTCATATTCGATGCTTTCAAATAAAAAGCTGAAGCCCGATTCACAGAAGCTTAATATTGAACATAAAATCAATTCTGTCGTAAAAAGAAAAATTGTATCGGTTCTTTCAAAGGTAGTGCGTGTACTGCGTGAGCTTTACAGCACAGGTGAGGTCTGCATGGACAAGCTTTATGACGGCATTACCGACCGCTCAGCAAGAGTTGCTACATTTTTAGCGGTGCTTGAGCTTACGAAATCGGGAAGAATAGGTATCAGTGAGGACAACCTTATGATATTTTTCAAAGGCAGAAAGGACGGAGAAAGAAAATCATGGAAATCAAAGAGAAGCTCGGAGCAATAGAGGCTATCCTCTTTGCAAGCGGTGAGCCGATTGAGATATACAGACTGTCGCAGGCAAGCGGAGTTGACGCAGGTACACTTCCGTCAATGATTAAGCTGCTCAACGACAGATACGACGACTGCGGAAGCGGTATATGCATAAAAAAGCTTGAAAGCAGCTATCAGATGTGTACACGTACCGAATTTGCACAGCAGATTAAAGATGCACTTGAAACAAAAAGGTCCGCACCTCTTTCAAATGCCGCTATGGAGGCACTTACGGTTATTGCCTACAATCAGCCTGTTTCAAAGGGCTTCGTTGAAAATGTGCGTGGCATTGACAGCTCATCTGTTATAAATAATCTCGTTGAAAAGGGGCTTGTTGAGGAAGCGGGACGTCTTGATGTACCCGGAAAGCCTATAGTATACAGAACGACAGCGGTATTCCTCAGAAGCTTCGGTCTCAATTCCATTGCAGACCTTCCGCCTATACCCGGTCATTCCGAACAGACTTCGGTTTTTGACCTTGATACGGAGGATTCCGAAGAGGAAACGGCAGAGCACTAAAAATGAAAGGAAAGGTAGTATGATAGTAATTAAAATAATTTTATTTATACTTCTTGCTGTTTTAGGCATAATATTACTGGTTCTCATATTACCTGTTCAGGCAGAGTTCAGCTTTATCGGCGGAAAACTCAGCTATAAGCTTAAATATGCCTTTATAAATGTAATGGATTCCGACGGCGGAGGACTTGTGCCGAAGCTGACTAAGGGCAAAAAGAAAAAGTCGAAAAAGAAAAAGGAAGATACTTCCGGAACTGACGGCAAGACCGAAATAGAAGCGGAAAAGGACGAAATAAAAGTTGAAATCGTCGGAGAGAAATTCGATGAGGAAAAGGATAAGACGTCTGAGGAAAAACTGACTGAGGAAAAAGAGTCCGACAAATCAGATGAAAAAACCGACGAAAAGACCGAAGATAAAAAGTCAGAAAAGACGAAAAAGAAAAAATCACTCGGTGAGATATTCGAGCTGATTTCGGGGATATGGTACGCCGCAAAGCGTCCGCTGAGAAAGATTCTCAAGGGCTTCCGCTTTACAAAGGTGTATATCGACTTCCTTATTGCAAACGAGGATGCATACAAGTGTGCACTGAATTACGGCAGGGTATGCGGTGTGCTTTATAATTTGCTTGCACAGATGAGTATGCTTTTTACTGTAAAGCTGAAAACCGTAGACGTTGAGTGCGGCTTTGCACAGGAAAAATCACGCTTCGACGCTGCGGCAAAGCTTACTTTTGTACCCATGACGGCGGTTATTGCAGGAATATGGTTCCTGATAACATATATTTTCAGAGTATTTCTGCCGCAGAAACGGCAGGCAAAAAAACAAGCAAAGAAAGCTGCAGGAATGCAGAAAACTCAGCCGCAAGGCGGAATGTGAGGTAAATAAATATGAGTGCAAATCAGACACCAATCAATGAGCTTTTAGGCATTTCAATGGACAAAATCCGTGAAATGGCAGACATCAATTCCATTATCGGCGACCCCATAAAGCTTGATGACGGAACAACAATTATTCCTATTTCTAAGGTTTCCTATGGCTTTGCATCGGGCGGCTCAGACCTTCCTTCAAAGTCAGAGAAAAATCTTTTCGGAGGCGGTGCAGGTGCAGGTATTTCCATTAAGCCTGAGGGCTTCCTTGTTGTAGCTAACGGAAACGCAAAGTTTGTGCCGCTTTCAAGCTCAAGCGACCCTATCAGTTCTGCAATCAGTTCAGTTCCTGATGTTATCGATAAAATCAGCGGTTTCATCAAGAAAAAGAAGGGCGACGGCAGCGATATCGACATTTCGGCTGATTCAGTTGAGATTACTGCCGAGTAACGTCATAAATCGCTGATCAAGTGCATATCCTGTAACAGCAAAAAGGACTTGTTACGGAGGTATGCAAGATGAAAAGGTTAACAACGATAATTACGGCTGCGGCAGTCATTGCAATTTCAGTTCTTATGCCGCAGTCTGAGGCTTTGTGCGCCGAAAAGCCTGCTGTTTCGGCAAAGGCTGCGGTGCTTATTTCCGCTGATACGGGTGAGGTTGTTTACTCGGTCAACAGCGATGAAAAGCTGCCTATGGCAAGCACTACGAAAATAATGACGACCCTTCTGTGCCTTGAAAGCGGAGGACTGCACGAGGAATTTACCGTTGACAGCGAGGCAATAAAGGTTGAAGGCTCTTCAATGGGGCTTCAGGAGGGTGACATTGTTACGAAATATGCACTTTGCTGCGGTATGCTTCTTCCTTCGGGAAATGATGCGGCAAATGCTGCGGCGGTTGCGGTTTCGGGCAGTATAGAGGAATTTGCAAAGCTTATGAATGAGCGTGCAAAGCAAATCGGCATGACTCGTACATTTTTCGTCACACCTTCGGGACTTGACGGTGAGGGGCACGGCTCATCTGCCTGTGATATGGCACTTCTTGCCCGTGAGGCATTGAAAAATGAGATTTTCCGTGAAATATGCTCATCAGAAAGCATTAAGCTTTCCTTTGGTAATCCTCCATTTGAGCGGTGGCTCAGCAATACAAACAAGCTGCTGACTATGTGTGAGGGCACTTACGGGGTAAAGACGGGGTTTACAGATGATGCGGGACGCTGTCTTGTATCTGCCTGTGAGCGTGACGGAATGGAGCTTATATGTGTAACGCTCAATGACAAAAATGACTGGAATGACCATATTGCAATGTATGACTATGGTTTTGATGTTGTTGAAAGACGTATGGCAGAGCTTCCTGAGGAGTATTTTATTGACCTTGCAGGCGGTGAATGTGAGCAGGTAAAGCTTACGACAGGTGCAGAACCGATAAATATTACTACAGCTTCCGATGATATGTCGGACTTTACATATACTGTTCTGTCCTCGCCATTTGCCTATGCACCTGTAAATAACGGAGAGCAGCTTGCTGAGCTTCAGATTATGTATGGTGACAGGGAAGTGAAAAGGGTGCCGCTTTATGCCTGCGGAAATTATCCCGCAAAAGTATCAAATACTGACGATAGCAAGGACAGCGGAGGCTTTTTCGGAAAAATAAAAAGCATACTCGGGAGTATATTTTCCTGAGAGAAAACGGAGTAGAATGTGGAAAAAATAAGAATACAAAAAATGATAGCCGACAGCGGCTACTGCTCAAGAAGAAAGGCTGAGGAGCTTATTTCAAGGGGCAGGGTAAAGCTTAACGGTCACCCTGTAAAGCCGGGTGACAAGGCGACTATGCGTGACCTGATTACTGTTGACGGTGAGAGAATTTACATACCAAAGAAGAAAAACTATATT
>SVNJ01000078.1 GCA_015066955.1 Ruminococcus sp.
TGAGTAAACCTTTTCGCCGTATTTTACGTATGTAACAACCGAACCGCCACGCTGTGACATTCCGTGAACCTCGCTCACCTTTACGTCATAGCCCTGTGCAAGAAGCACATTTCCGAGAAGTCTTGATGCAAGGAGCGAGCCCTGTCCGCCTACTCCGACAATCATGATTGATTTTGTTTCCATAAATTTTATCTCCAATCTTATTTGAAATATTTAAATGATACTGCCGCACCTGCAACACCACAAACGTAGCTTTTTACAAGTGATATGGTGAAATCGCTCTTTACCTCAAGGGTTTCGATAAGGTCGCCGAAGTTGTAGAAGCAGGTTGAGAAGTCAGCTTCGATAAAGCCGTATTCCTCAAGCATAAGCTCCTCGAAGAGGTTTTCAATCTCTGCGGCTGACATTACATCGCCGTATTCTGCGGCAAGACTGCTTATCTCAGCCCTCCACTGAGGAATCATCTCGTTGAATATGTCGGTAAGCTCCCAGCACCACACGATTTTCTCCGCAAAGAACACCGCAATGACAAGCACTGCTATACATATTCCAACACCTATACCCAATGAGAGGTTACCCTTTTTTGTCATAAAGTTATAGCCGAAAACCGAGCCGAATGCAAGGAGTATTCCGCATAGAACTGCAATATATCCCATTTTTCCGAGAATAATCCACACCAGCATGCCGGGAATCGCACCCACAATTGCACCGACAAGACCCTTTACAGCTGTAACAATCGGTGCTTCATCGGGAAACATTCTTAAATCGTCGTAACCCTCATAGTTGTTGCTCTGATAATTTCCGTAGTTTTCCATTTTTTTCAATCCCCTTTAATTTTAATATTTGTATTCATTTTCTGTAAGGACGAACTGTGTTCGCCCGATAGCAGTGTTACTTTATATCCAAGCGACCGCAAGGGTCGCCCCTACAATCGAACACGTCCGCCGCCGGATTATGTGCTATATATTCTCCATAAACCCCTTATCAAAGGAATCACCGTTTTCGTCCACATAGGGACTCAGCGTACCGCCGTCTGCGGAAACACCCTCCATTTCGGTATTTTCCTCATCCTTTTTCGGCTCAATGACGCCTTTTGCGGTAATTTCAAGCATATCGGGGTCAAGGTTACGGTTTTCGTAACGCTCCTCAATCCGACGCATTTCCTCTGCCTGCTTTTCCTTTTCGTATTCCACCCACACACGCAGAGCCTCAGCGTCTTCGGGAAGCGTACCGCCAGAAAGCGACGTATCATCGCCCGTATACTCTCTGATACCCGTTTGTTCTTCCTCATAGGCATCAATTCCGTACTTTATCCAGGGCACAATCAGCTTAAGCAGATAGTAAATCAGTTCCCCCATAATCCCTCACGCATTATATGTTATCGTCGTCGTGCTTTTCCTTTTTGTGGAATTTTATAACCGACGAAATATCGCATATTCCGAGAAAATCGAGAACAAACAGAAGTCCGCCGAGAAATACGATTCCGACTGCCGCTTTTATAATATTTTTCGCCTTTTTATTCATTAAGGTCACTCCTTTAAGTTTCCTTACAGTTCCTTGTATATGAGTTTCAGCTCACCGTCAACGAAGCCTGCACCCACTGCCTTTGAGGACAGGAGTATCTTGTTGTGACGTCCGTTATCAAGGTAGTCCTCAATGAGACCGCCTATAAATTCAAGTCCACGCTCATAGTCGGCATTTTCCTCGTCTGAGTGGTCGATATAGAAGAGGTTTTCCTCGCTTGACCACACCTCCGAGCAAGCCCAGTCGCCGCCGTCGTCCTCACTGAATTCGTCGGAGGCAATAAGCTGAACACCGTAGGTCTCGTCCTCCTCCTCGTAGATGTTGAAGCAGAATGCCGCAGTATTTTCGGGCATTTCGTTTTCTTCAAGAAGGCTGTCGAGCCACTTTTCAAATTCGAGATAGATTTCCATTTAAAACCTCCGTGAATCACAAATTCTGAATTTGTAGGGACGCCCATTGGGCGTCCGTTCACTGATTAACCGTAATCATATAACGGATACTGCGGACGGCCAATGACCGTCCCTACAGTTGAACATAACTATTTAACAACGCAAAAGCAGACTTTTGGTCGATACGAGACTTCTCGTCTCGTACTCTCCGCTCGCTTTCTGAGGATCCGAAAAAAACAAAATCTTTGATTTTGCTCTTTTTCGCATGCCGTGCTAAGCGAGGCAAAGACTTTATGCTTTTATTCAATCGCATCAAACTTGCACATTTCCTTGCAAATTCCGCATCCTACACACTGTGTATGGTCGATAACAGCCTTGCCGTCCTTCATGGAAATTGCAGGACATCCGAGCTTCATGCACATCTTGCAGCTCTTGCACTTGTCCTCTGCAACCTTAAGTGCAGGCTTGTGCTGTACATACTTAAGCAGTGCACAGGGACGTCTTGAAATGATAACAGAAGGCTCTGCAGCCGCAAGCTCCTCCTTGATTGCCGCCTCAGTTTCAGCAAGTGAATACGGGTCAACAACTCTTACCCTCTTTATACCGATAGCCTTGCAAAGCTCCTCGAGATTAACAGCAGCAGCAGGGTCACCCTTAAGATTCTTGCCTGTTGTAGGATTCTGCTGATGTCCTGTCATACCTGTAATGGAGTTGTCAAGGATAATAACTGTTGAATTTGAATTATTGTAAGCAATATTCACAAGTCCTGTCATACCGCTGTGCATGAAGGTGGAGTCGCCGATAACAGCAACAGACTTGCCCTCGCTCTCAGCACCTCTTGCCTTGTTGAAGCCATGAAGTCCCGAAATTGAAGCGCCCATGCAGATTGTGGTATCCATAGCGGAAAGCGGAGCGGAAGCACCGAGTGTATAGCATCCGATATCGCCTGAAACGGTAACCTTAAGCTTTGAGAGACAGTAGAAAAGGCCTCTGTGAGGACATCCTGCACACATTACAGGGGGACGTACGGGAATATTAACGTCGAGTGACGCAGATTCGTTCTTTACGCCGAGAAGCTTTTCTGCAACTATAGCCTGTGAAAGCTCGCCGATACAGCCGAAAATCTCCTTGCCCTTTATATTTGTAACACCGATATTGCGGCAGTGCTCTTCGATAATGCCGTCAAGCTCCTCGATTATGTAAACTGTCTCGTACTTAGCCGCAAAGTCCCTGATAAGGTTTACGGGAAGCGGATTCACGATACCGAGCTTGAGCACGGAAGCCTTCTCGCCGAGAGCCTCCTTTGTGTACTGATAAGCCGCACCGCTTGTAATTACGCCGAATTCAGCCTTTTCTGAGATTTCCACTCTGTTTAGCGGTGAAGTCTCTGAGTATTCGATAAGCTTCTTTGTACGCTCCTCAACGAATACGTGACGGCCTCTTGCGAAAGCAGGCATCATAACGTACTTAGCGGGATTCTTGGTGTACTCCTTAAGCTCCTTTTCCTCACGGTCACAAAGCTCAACAATGCTCTGTGAGTGGGAAACTCTTGTGGAAAGACGTACAATAACGGGGGTATCAAACTCCTCTGAAAGGTCAAATGCAGTCTTTGTGAATTCCTTGCACTCGCCTGAGTCGGAAGGCTCAACCATAAGTACCTTTGAAGCAATTGCATGATGACGGCTGTCCTGCTCATTCTGTGAGGAGTGCATACCGGGATCGTCTGCAACGGCAATAACCATACCGCCGTTAACACCTGTATAAGCGGCAGTGTAAAGCGGGTCAGCGGCAACATTGAGACCAACGTGCTTCATTCCGCAGAAGCTTCTTGCGCCTGCAATTGAAGCACCGAGAGCCGTTTCCATAGCAACCTTTTCGTTGGGTGCCCATTCAGCGTACATTTCATCATATTTAGCGGCAGCCTCAGTAACCTCAGTTGAAGGAGTACCGGGATAGCTTGAAATCACACGGCAGCCTGCCTCGTAAAGTCCTCTTGCGAAGGCGTCGTTTCCGAGCATTAATTTTTTCATCTTATCAGTTTCCTTTCGTTTATATTGACGGCATATTGCGGTAAATCCACTCCGCAACACCGTTTTCCGTATTTGACGGAATAATAAAATCAGCCGCAGCCTTTACCTCAGGCTTTGCGTTTTCAACAGCAAGCCTTACGTCGCATGCCTCAAACAGCGGCAGGTCATTGAGATTATCGCCGAAGCCGTAAATCTCGTCAAAGCCGTACCTCTCACGGAGAAATTTCACGCCGTTAAGCTTTGAAGCGGTTTCCGAGAAAATTTCCAGATACCATACATTATTATTATAGATATCACGGTAAAATTCGTATCTCAGACCGCCGATTTTCTCAATTTCGTCCCTGATTATGTCAAGACGCTCCTTTTTGTCGAGGAGAGCGAAGTAAATAACGTCGCCGTCCGCAGAACACGAGAAGCTTTCAAGCCGCATAAACGGCTTGTCGTAGCGGTTTCGCCTCATGTCGTGGAATTCCTGCATTTCGGGAGAATCGAGAACGGTATACTCGCATGAAAGTGCACCGTCTGAAATCCTGTACATAAAGGCACTCTGACCCTTTTCGTCAAGGATTGCGGCGATACGTGCCGATTTTTCACAGGAGATATACTCTGTACGGACGTATTGCCTGAGGCTTGTATCGTACACGCACACACCGTTCATAAGAACACACGGAACGTTCACACCAATATCTGCGGTAATCTTCACTGCCGAAGCGGCTGTCCTTGCGGTTGCAAAGGTGAAATACGCACCCTTTTGTATACACTCACGCAGAAGCTTCGCCGACCTTTCCGAAACACGCTGGTCACCGTCAAGAAGAGTACCGTCGAGGTCTGATATGTAAAGCCTTTTCAAGCATACACCCCTTTCTGTTATTGTACTATCTGTCATAAAAGCACAAAACTCTACATTAATTATACCACAACAGCGAGCTAAAGTGAAGAAATTCTTTTAATCCTCCCTCACTTTTGGCAATTCCGACAAATTAAGCACGCTGTTGCTGTGTAATATGCTAAATTTAAGCGGAAAGCTTTACTGATTCGGAATTATTGGCGTCTGCTGTCACCGACGGATTCGGGAATACAGGACTCACCCACTCTTTGCATTTCAATTGTAAACATTCCGTAAATTTTCCCCGTCATTCAACGTAAAAAGGTTGAATAAGAACTGATTGCAACCCCTTTATAAGAGAGTACCCACAGAAAATAGCCCCCGCATTGTCCGCAAGACAACGGTATTCACCATTTATCTGCGATATTACGTTATTTTCTCAGGAACCACACATTATAAAGGAGTGCATAAAATGAACAACCGCAAAAAAAGCTTTGTGCTTTATAACGATTATATCCGCCACGTTTCCCGTCTCAGCGACCGTGAAGCAGGGCAGCTTTTCAAGGCGATTTTTTCCTATGCCGAGTCAGGCGAGGAAGCAGAATTGAGTGCTGAGGCTGCAATGGCGTTTTCCTTTATCGCCTCACAGCTTGACCGTGACCGTGAAAAATACGAGGAAATCTGCGAAAAAAGACGTTCAGCCGCTAAGAAGGGCAGAGAAAAGCTTGAGCAAATGAGAGCAAATGAGAGTGATAATGATACTGCAACTGAAAATGAAACTGTAACTGTAACTGATAAAGATACTGAGAGTGATACGGATAATGATACCACTCCCCCGACAGAATCCTCTCCCTCTTCATCTGCCGCAGAGGCGGCTGAGCTTTTCAACAGGGAATGTCCGTCACTGCCTGCGGTTACACGTCTGAGCAAATCACGCCGAAGGGCGGTAAACAGGCTTCTGAGGGATTGCAGTATGAGTACGCTTCTTGAAGTTTTCCGCAAGGCTGAAAGCAGTACCTTTCTGCGTGGAGAAAACAGTCGTGGCTGGAAGGCTACCTTTGACTGGCTGACCGACCCTGATAATATGCAGAAGGTTCTTGACGGAAATTACGATAATCCTCACCGTGAATGCAGCAGCAATGAAGATTTTGATGTTGAAAAATACAAAGCTTTCATAAATCAGTTCTGACAGAATCTTCCCTTATGTATTGACTTTAATCCTGTAATTGGTTATAATTAAAGTGTATATCCTCATAAATAACGTGCATAATAACAGCAAAAAGTTATGGAGTGAGTGATATGAACAACAATAATTCAGATAACAATACAGCTGAAAAGGACGAAACCGAAAAGAGACTTGACGAGGCTGAGCTTGCGGAAAAGCTGGGGCAATCGGTCTCTCAGAATGCAAAGCACCTTATCCACTGCCTTACGATAATCGGGCAGATTGAGGGGCATTATGTCCTTTCGGAGCAGAATAAAACTACCAAATACGAGCACATTATCCCTGCACTTGTGGCAATCGAGCAGGACAGAAGCGTTGAGGGACTTATGATTATCCTCAATACCGTCGGCGGAGATGTCGAGGCAGGTCTTGCCATTGCTGAGCTTATTGCAGGCATGAAAACACCTACGGTTTCCCTTGTTGTTGGAGGAGGACACTCAATCGGAGTACCTCTTGCGGTGAGTGCAAAGACCTCGTTTATAGTGCCCTCAGCGTCGATGACTATTCACCCTGTCCGTATGAACGGGACAGTTCTCGGTGTACCGCAGACACTTTCGTATTTTGACAAGATGCAGGACAGGATACTCAATTTCGTTACTAACAACAGCAATGTCCGTGAGGAGGAAATGCGTCGGCTTATGATGAATACACAGGAGCTTGTGCTTGATGTGGGAAGTATTGTTGAGGGCGAAAAGGCTGTTGAAATCGGACTTATCGACCACATAGGCGGACTGAGCGACGCTATGGAATGCCTTTACGAAATGATTGAAAACGGAGAAAAAAGATACGAATAGGCAGGGGCGGATGTACCCCAAGAGCATTTCCGTTGGGCACCCACATCGACCCATTGGTTTACCGAAACGCTTTTGGTGGGCGGGTCGATGTGGGCGACCCCTACATAGTTTTGATAATTTATAAAGTTTTGGATGTTACATCGCCCCTACAATATTCAATCCTTCACCAAGACATTACGGTGAATTATCGGGCGGATGTGAGCATCCGCCCCTACAAAATCAGGAGGAAAAAATGGCAGAACAAAAGAAAAAATCTACAAAGAAAAAAATAAACGAGCCTTTGGAAAGTGCCCCTGCACCGAAAAAAAGTTCAAAACCCGAACAGCAGAAAAATGAGAAGAATCAGTTCTGGTCAATAGTACTTTTTGCGGCAGGCGTACTCATATTCCTTATGGCTGTCATAAAAGGTACGGCAGGCTGGAACGGCATACATAATTTTCTTCTCGGACTTTTCGGCTTTGCGGTGTTCTTCGTGCCCGCTATCCTTATATATACGGCAGTTCTCATCGGTATGGAAAAATCACAGCGGTGCGTTTCGGGACGTGCTGTGTGGGGTATTGCCCTTACCTTCCTCATGAGTGCCGCAATTCAGATTTTCGGCGTGGGAAAGCTTCCGGGCGAAGGCTTTTTCTCGCATATCGCCAAGCTGTACAGCGACGGTAAAGGGCTTGAAGGAGGCGGTGTTTCAAGCTTCCTCATTGCAGGTCCGCTTCTGTCGATTTTCGGCAGTACAGGTGCGAAAATCATAACGATTATCATGTTTTTCGTATTCATAATGCTTCTCACAGGCATGGGACTTCTCCAGTTTTTCGAGCTTCTGACACGTCCCTTCCGCTTTGTTGGCGACTTCTTCATCGGTATCAAGAATGTCCTTACAGGCGGTGATTTTGAGGACGCCTTCGACGACGACGAGGAAAAACAGGACTTCGAGGCTGACCTTGAAGCTATAGGAATCGTCAATAACCGCAAGTCCCCTGCTGAAACGCAGAAGGCTTCGTCTCCCTCAAAAAATGAACCCGATTTTCTCTTTGATATACCGCTTCCGACCGATAAGCTTATTCCCCCCGCACCTGAGAAAAAGGCTCCTCCGAAGACTGAAAAGAAGCCTGCAAAGTCCGCAGATTCGGGACTTGACGAGCTTATTACCCGTGCACAGGATAACGCCGAGCGTACAAGACTCCGCAATGAGGCTGAAAGCATAGAGGGCGAAATTATCGAAGAAGAAAAGCGTCCCGAGTACGTTATCCCCTCCCTTGAACTGCTTACGCCTCCCGACGGACGTTCAAGCGGTGACGAGGCTTCCGCAGAGATGCGTGACAAGGCTGAAATTATCGTAAATACGCTGAAAAGCTTCGGTGTAACGGTTCGTATAAGCAACATCTGCAGAGGTCCTGCAATTACACGCTATGAGATACAGCCGGGTGCAGGCGTACCCGTCAAGAAGATTAAAACCCTTGAAAACGATATTGCACTTTACCTTGCGGCACAGATTCGTATTGAAGCCCCCGTACCCGGAAAATCAGCCGTCGGAATTGAGGTTCCGAATACGAACAAGGACATGGTTACACTCAGGGAGGTTCTTGCCTCTCCACAGTTCAGAAACTCAAAAAGCAAGCTTTCCTTTGCTGTCGGCAAGGACATTGCAGGCAATATTATCGTGGGTGACGTTGCACAGATGCCTCACGTAATCATTGCAGGTACTACGGGTTCGGGTAAGTCCGTCTGCACACGTTCGATTATCATGAGTCTGCTTTACAACTCAACTCCCGACGAGGTAAAGCTTATCCTCATTGACCCGAAAATCGTTGAGTTCAAGATTTTTGACGGTATTCCGCATCTTCTTATCCCCATTGTCACCGAAGCCAAAAAGGCGGCAGGTGCACTCAACTGGGCGGTAAACGAGATGATGCGACGCTATCAGATGTTCGCTGAGGACGGTGCTACCGACCTTAAATCCTACAACGAAAAGGCTGAAATGACTGAGGGCATGGATAAGGTGCCGCAGATTGTCATTTTCATCGATGAGCTTGCCGATATGATGCTTGTTGCAGGCAAGGAGGTCGAGGACTCAATCTGCCGTCTCGCTCAGATGGGACGTGCGGCGGGAATGCACCTTGTTGTTGCAACTCAGCGTCCTACAACCGACGTTATTACGGGACTTATCAAGGCAAATATTCCGAGCCGTATTGCACTTTCCGTTATGTCTCAGGTAGATTCGAGAACGATTATCGATATTGCGGGAGCGGAAAAGCTTCTCGGTAACGGCGATATGCTGTACAAGCCTATCGGAGTTATGAGTCCCGTGAGAATTCAGGGCTGTTTTGCCTCAACAAAGGACATCAATGCCACCCTTGATTTCATTAAGGGACAGAGCGAAAGCAGCTACGACAACGACATTATCGAGGCTGTCGAGAGCTTTGTGCCTGCCACGAAAAATGATAAGGATTCAGGCGAGGACGCTCTTGCACCTGCAAGTGACGAGGACTATGTTGAACGTGCTATGGCTGTTGCTGTGGAAAACGGACAGCTTTCAACCTCAATGCTGCAACGTAAGCTTAAGCTTGGCTACGCAAGAGCGGCACGTATCATGGACGAGCTTGAAGAAATGGGTGTAATCGGACCGAGCGAGGGTGCCAAGCCGAGAAGGGTGCTCATGTCGAAGATGCAGTATGACGAGCGAAGGGCACGAATGCAGGATTAAGCGGGGACGCCCCCGCTGACTTTGCCCCCTCCCGCCACACCTTTACACAAGGGGGAAACATTTATGCCCTCCCCGCTGGGAGGGGGGAAGGCTTGACAGAAGACGATATACCAAAAAGTTTGTCTCCTCCCTTGAGTGTGGCACGAATGCAGGATTAATGTAGGATTACAATAGATGTGAGACAATTTACAAAAAAAGGTAGCGGAGCAGCATAGACCTGTGTTACAGTTAAGTTGCGAGAATAAAAGCAACAGGAGGTTAGCTGATCCGCCATGAATACTAT
>SVNJ01000079.1 GCA_015066955.1 Ruminococcus sp.
CCGTATGAAGGAAGCCATGAAAGCTCCTTTGAATCCATAAGACCGCAGTAAGCAAGAATTTTTCCGGCAAAGAGAACGCCCTGTCCTCCGAAGCCTGCAAGAAGAATTTCAGTTGTCATTACTTATTGCCCTCCTCATCTGCTGTTATATCCTTGTATACTCCGAGCGGATAATAAGGAATCATTTCATCCTGAAGTCTCTTGATAGCCTCGATAGGTGTAAGACCCCAGTTTGTAGGACATGTTGAGAGAACCTCTACGATTGAGAAGCCTCTGCCTGCCTTCTGATTTTCAAAAGCCTTGCGGATAGCCTTCTTTGCCTCACGTACGTGAGCTACGCTGTCAACAGCAACACGCTGTGCAAGAGCAGTACCTGTAAGTGTTGAAAGCATCTCGCATACTCTTACGGGGTAACCTGCAAGCTTGGGGTCACGTCCGAAAGGAGTTGTCTGTGTTACCTGTCCGGGAAGAGTAGTAGGAGCCATCTGACCGCCTGTCATTCCGTAGATAGTGTTATTGATAAAGATAACAACGATATTCTCGCCTCTTGTAGCACTGTGAACAGTCTCAGCAGTACCGATAGCAGCAAGGTCGCCGTCACCCTGATATGTAAATACAAACTTATCGGGATTTGTTCTCTTGACACCTGTAGCAACAGCCGGAGCTCTTCCGTGAGGAGCCTCAATCATATCGCAGTTAAAGTAGTCGTAAGCCATAACTGAGCAGCCTACAGGACATACACCTACTGTATCGCCCTCGATACCCATTTCGTCGATAACCTCACAGAGAATTCTGTGAACAATACCGTGAGTACAGCCGGGACAGTAATGCATAGGAATATCCGCAAAGGACTTTGGTCTTTCAAATACAACAGCCATTACTTCGCACCTCCAACTTTCTTGATTTCCTCCAGAATTTCAGCCGGAGTAGGAATAACGCCACCTGTTCTTCCGTAGAAGTCCACAGGCTTTGAGCAGTTGATTGCAAGCTTGATATCATCAATCATCTGACCCATTGACATTTCAACGTCAAGAATGCGTGAAGCAGTCTTGCAAGCCTCGTTGATTTCCTTTACAGGGAAAGGCCAGAGTGTCTTGGGACGGAACATACCTGCCTTGATACCCTCTGCTCTTGCAGCATTTACCGCAGACTTTACAACTCTTGCGGTTGCACCGTAAGCACAAAGAAGAATATCGCAGTCCTCTGTGAGGTAAAGCTCAGCGTCTGTCTCTGTAGCCTTGATTGTTTCATATCTCTCGAAACGCTCCTTAACGGACTTTTCAAGCTTATCAGGCTGGAGATAGAGTGAATTGATAATGTGGTGCTCACGCTTGTTCTTGTGGCCGTCAGCAGCCCATGAGCTCTTGTCGTAAGCGTTTGCATTGATTTCGGGGAAGGATACAGGCTCCATCATCTGTCCGAGAAGTCCGTCTGCAAGAATCATTGCAGGCATTCTGTACTTATCGGCACTGTCGAAAGCCTTTACTACCATATCTACCATTTCCTGAACGGAAGCGGGAGCAAATACGAGGAGGTGGAAGTCACCGTGACCTACAGCCTTAGTAGCCTGCCAGTAGTCAGCCTGTGAAGGCTGGATACCGCCGAGACCGGGACCGCCTCTCTGTACGTTGATGATAACTGCGGGAAGGTCTGAACCTGCTATGTATGAGATACCCTCAGCCTTAAGTGAAATTCCGGGAGATGATGAAGATGTCATTGCACGGACACCTGTTGAAGCAGCTCCGAGAACCATATTTACAGCGGCGATTTCAGACTCAGCCTGAAGGAATACGCCTCCTGCCTTATTCATACGCTTTGCCATATAAGCGGCAAGCTCTGTCTGCGGTGTAATGGGGTAGCCGAAGAAGCACTTACAGCCTGCACGGATTGCAGCCTCAGCGAGAGCCTCGTTACCCTTCATAAGATTTCTTTCCAAAGCCAAACAGCTCCTTTCAATTATAAAATACTATTTTTCAACAACGATAGCACAGTCGGGACACATAATTGCACACATTGCACAGCCTATACAAGCAGCATCATCGGTACATTCTGCATAGAAATATCCCTTCTTGTTACGCTTCTCCTTCTGAAGTGAAACGATTTTCTTGGGGCAGGCTGTAGTACAGAGTCCGCAGCCCTTGCAGCGTTCGGTAATAACCGTCATTTTAGCCATTATAGTTACAACTCCTTTCGTATGGTAATCACAGATAAAATATCATAACTGATTATCAGATATGTAGGGGCGAACTGTGTTCGCCCGAAACCGGATTCTCGCAAACCGGGCGAACACAGTTCGCCCCTACATAATTGTTTAACAACCTTATATTATTGCTCCCACAAAGGCTTGACATAAACCTTTACGGGGTAAATATCCTCATTATCGCAAAGCTCGGCAACATCTTCGGGACAGGTTGTAAACATAAGCGGCAGTCCTGCCTTTTCGGCTGTTTCCGAAGCGAACTCAGCTGAGTCAGCGACAATTTCAAGGGTAGTCTCGTTTCCGAGATTTGTATTGTTTACGATTGCTGTATGCTTCATTCTTGCGGCAGTCTCGATTTCGTGCATAAGCTCAATTACCTCGTCGGATGACGATGTAAGGTAACGTCTCTGATTGATAACATAGAGCATATCGATGTCACCCGCATAAACCGACAAAGCCTCTGCATAGCGTCCGAGAGCGGTAGCGCCCGCATCGTCGCCGCCTACGTCAATTATGAGGCAGTCCTCAGAAGCTGCAAGCTGCTCCAGATCAAACTGGAGAGACGGCACATCGAGATTTGTATTAGCAAAATCGGGAGCGATAAGTCTTATACCGTTTTCCTCGAAAAGCTGTCTGAAATCAGCTGTACGGAAATACGGATTTACTATATCAAGGTCAACAACAGCTGCGGATTTTCCCTCTGCGGCGGCATTCATAGCGAGATTCACGGCAAGATTGGTTTTTCCGCTTCCGTAGTGACCGGTAATTATTGTGATCTTTTTCATATTAACCCTTTCGGTGATAGAAAGTCTGTACTTATCATTATACCACATTTACAGGAAAATGCAAGAAAAAAATGCAAATCCGACAAATAAACTTTTTCACACTGCACCGCAAAACCGATAAAGCGTGGATTAGCGTCAACACAACCTAATGAAAAATCCCGCTCACACGAGCGGGAAATTGATACAGAAATTATTCAGCGTCTGTATTCTTCTCAACGTAGTTAACGATGTCGCCAACAGTCTTGATTTCCTCAACAGCCTCGTCGGGAATAGAAACATCAAACTCGTCCTCGAGAGTAGTGATAAGGTCAACAACGTCAAGTGAATCTGCACCGAGATCGTCCTGAATGTTTGCTTCCATAGTTACTGCTGCCTCGTCAACGCCAAGCTGATCAACAATAATATCCTTAAGCTTTTCAAAAATCATTACAATTTCCTCCGTTTATATATTTATTAATAACGGCATATCAGCCGATATTCACCTTTTCGGCTTATTCTGTGAACTCGCCGATTTTTCTAAATTTAGTATAACGTTCTTTTAGCAAAACGTCAATATCTTTTTGACATTTTTCCGATATTTTTTCTGACAAATATTCCTTAATATTTTCTGAAATTTTGTCTAAATCGTTGTGTGCTCCTCCGAGAGGCTCTTCAATAATTGATTCCGCAATACCAAGCTCAACAAGGTCCTCTGCGGTAATCTTCATGATATTGCTTGCCTCCTCTTCACGGGCAGCGTCCTTCCAGAGAATGCTCGCAAAGCCACGAGGTGAAATAACCGAGTATATCGCATTTTCAAGCATCGCAAGCTCGTCGCATACACCAAGTGCAAGTGCACCTCCGCTTCCGCCCTCACCGAGCACAACGGAAACAATCGGGGTTTTCAGCGTCATGAAGTCTGCAATATTTCTTGCAATAGCCTCACCCTGTCCCCTTTCCTCCGCAGCAATTCCGCAGAATGCACCAGGAGTATCGATAAAGCAGATAATCGGACGATGGAATTTTTCAGCCTGTCTTGCAAGGCGGAGTGCCTTTCTGTAGCCCTCAGGGTGCGGCATTGCAAAGTTGCACTTCTTATTCTCGTTGATATCACGTCCCTTTACCTCTGCGATTATAGTTACGGGAAGGTCTCCGAGACGTGCAATTCCTCCTATTATAGCACCGTCGTCACCGCAGAGACGGTCACCGTGCATTTCATAGAAATCATTGAAAATAAGGGGAATATAGTCCCTTACGGTAGGTCTTTCCTTATGTCTGATGAGCTGAAGGCGCTCATATGCAGTTCTTTTATTTTCCATATCAGCCCCTCCTTACTCTGTATATCCGTGAAGCTTGAGAAGATGTGAAAGCACGCTTCTCATTTTCCTGCGTTCTGTGATAAGGTCAACAAAGCCCTTTTCCTGCATAAACTCAGCAAGCTGGAAATCATCGGGAAGTCTCTGCTTGATAGTACCCTCGATTACACGTCTGCCTGCAAAGCCCACAAGCACCTTAGGCTCGGCAATAATAATATCACCCAATGAAGCAAAGCTTGCTGTTACACCGCCTGTGGTAGGGTCTGTGAGGACTGTGATATACAGTCCGCCGTTGTCGCTGTGATACTTTACCGCACCTGAGGTTTTTGCCATCTGCATAAGAGATACAATACCCTCCTGCATACGTGCACCGCCTGAAGCAGTGAACATTACTACAGGCAGATTCTTTTCCTGTGCACGCTCAAAGGCTCTTGCGATTTTCTCACCTACAACACTTCCCATTGAACCCATCATGTACTGAGAGTCCATAACTCCGATTACAACAGATGAACCCTTAATCTTAGCCTCGCCCGTAACAACTGCGTCGCTGAGCCCTGTGCTCTCACGGAGAAGCTCCTGCTTTTCCTCGTATTCGGGATAGTCTATGGGGTTGCAGCTTCTCATATCAGCATCATACTCAACAAAGCTGTCCCTGTCGGCAGTTATGGCAATACGCTCTCTTGCGGAAAGTCTGCCGTGATAATTACAGCTCGGGCAAACTCTGTGAAGCTCTTCATAATGCTCAAGCGTCACGCTGTTCTGACATCTCGGGCACTTGAAGGACGGCTTTTCAGCCTCTGCTCTCTCTTCATCGTCATTGAAACGTTTTTTTACTACATTAAGCAAATCCTGAAGCATAATTACACCGCCTTACTTTTTACTGCGTTTTTCCATATATCTTCCGAGAAAGCCTATATCATAGCTTCCTTCAAGGAATTCGGGCTGCTTGATAAGCTCAAGCTGGAAATCTATATTAGTATCTACACCTTCAACGATAAACTCGGAAAGTGCCCATTTCATCTTCTTTATTGCCTCGTCACGGTTTCTTCCGTGAGCGATAAGCTTGCTTATCATGGAATCGTAGTAGGGAGTAATCGTATATCCCTGATAAACAGTGCTGTCGATTCTTATACCCGGTCCGCCGGGAACATAAAGCGACTTGATTGTACCGGGTGAAGGACGGAAATCAAGCTCGGGATTCTCCGCATTTATACGGCACTCAATAGCGTGCCCGTTCATGCATATATCCTCCTGCTTTACTTCAAGCGTCTTACCGTCGGCAATTTCAATCTGCGCCTTTACAAGGTCAAATCCCGTAACCTCTTCGGTAATGGGGTGTTCAACCTGAATACGCGTATTCATCTCCATGAAGTAGAAGTTTCTGTCGTCATCAACGAGGAATTCGATTGTGCCTGCGTTGTAGTATCCGCACTGCTTTGCGGCAGTAACGGCAGCCTCGCCCATTCTTCTGCGAAGGTCGTCGCTTACGATAGGACTGGGACACTCCTCAAGAACCTTCTGATTGCGTCTCTGCATTGAGCAGTCTCGCTCTCCGAGATAGATATAGTTGCCATGCTTGTCGGCGATAATCTGTATCTCAACATGGTGGGGATTAATGAGGAATTTCTCGATATAAACGGAATCGTCACCGAAGAAATTCTTAGCCTCCTGCTGTGCGGCAGTCATCTGTGCTTCAAGGTCATCGGGACTGTCAACACGTCTGATACCTCTTCCGCCGCCGCCTGCCGAAGCCTTTACAAGTATGGGGTAGCCTGCTTTTTCAGCGATAGCCTTAGCCTCCTCAACGGAAGCAACAGCACCCTCAGAGCCCGGAATTACGGGAACTCCCGCAGCTGCCATTGTTTCCTTTGCGGCAGCCTTGTCACCAAGCATTTCAATGGATTTGTATGAGGGGCCGATGAATGTGATGCCGCACTTTTCGCAGAGACGTGCAAATTCGGCATTTTCTGAAAGGAAGCCGAAGCCGGGATGAACAGCGTCAGCACCTGTATTCAGTGCCGCCTGAATTACAGCGTTCATGTTAAGGTAGCTGTCCTTTGTTGCGGGTGCACCTATGCAAACAGCTTCATCTGCAATCTGTGCATGAAGCGAGCTTCTGTCGGCTGTGGAATATACCGCAACACTGCGGATTCCAAGCTCACGGCAGGCTCTTATAATGCGGACTGCAATTTCACCTCTGTTAGCGATTAATATCTTCTTAATCATTACTTTTCATCCTTATCTGCGTCTGCAACAACAAACGTAATTTCGCACGAAACCGCTCTTTCGCCGCCTACGGATGCAAGAGCCTTTCCTGTGCCTATCGGACCTCTCTGCTTGATCATCTCAACCTCAAGGTCAAGAACGTCGCCGGGCACTACCTGTCTGCGGAACTTAGCCTTGTCAATGCCTCCGAAGAGACCGATTTTGCCCTTGAATTCGGGCTTTGAAAGCATACATACCGCACCTGCCTGTGCAAGCATCTCAATCATGAGTACGCCGGGAGTTACGGGATAGCCCGGAAAATGACCCTTGAACCAGAAGTCCTCTTCCTTGATGTATTTTCTTGCCTTTATCTTTACTCCCACTTCCATTTCAACAACCTCGTCAATAAGGAGAAACGGGTCTCTGTGGGGGATGATTTCCATAATCTGTTCCTTGTTCATGAGTATATCTGACATTTTTGTCTGCCTCCTTTATAAATCTTCCATATCCGAAACATCACTTTTATACTTATCGAAGCTGTATTTCTCTTCCGCATCCTTATCCTCGTCCTCTCTGATTATTGTAACCTTAAGCTGAGCGAAATGAGGATAGCCGGGTTCGTCCCTGAGCACCTTGTCAAGCCTGCCGAATAGATACATCAGCAGACAGTTCATGATAACGAGTATAATATATACCGTATCTATAGGCACGAGAAGAGACGTATAGACAAGGCACTTTCTCCAGTCATAGTCTTTCTTGTGCATGACAAAAAAGATAAAGAGGAACGCAAAGCTTGCGCAAAGTGTATACAGAAGCCATTTGTAATTGCTGATATTTATCTGAAAAAGCGGATTGATTTCAGGCTTGCAGTACATGATAAGCGGAACAATAAGTGCATTTGTTCCCACAACCCACCAGTATTCCGCAAGAAAACGATACCTTTGTTTGCGGAAGTTTATCATGTTTGCATTATACGCCTGCACGTCGGCAAACTCCTCCGCCGATTTCACGTTGAATACACCGCTGTCGATATGCTCCTGAGTGACATATCTGTATTTCATTATTTTATTACCATAATCGGCTGGTCGAACTCAACAGCAGTACCGTTCTCAACAAGAATCTCAGCAACAACGCCGTCAAAATCGCTCTGAACCTCGTTCATAAGCTTCATTGACTCAATAATCATGATAACATCGCCCTTCTTAACGTTGTCTCCGACCTTTACAAAGGGAGCCTTATCAGGTGAAGGTGCAGCATAGAAGGTTCCCACAATGGGAGACTTCACGATATTACCGCTGATTTCAGCCTTTGCCTCAGGTGTCGGTGCACCTTCGGGAGCAGCAGCCGCAGCAGCTGTTACATTAACCATAGGCTGCATCATAGGTGCACCCACAGGCATAACAGGCGGAGGACATTTTCTCTTTGCCTCAAGTACGATTTCACAGTCGCCGTTTTTAATCTTTATTCTTTCAAGCTTGTTCTTTTCGAGAGTTTCGGCAAGCGTACCGATTTCCTCAAGTGTAAGATTGCAAGCTACCATTCTTTTGTCAGCCATTTGCTTTTCCTCCTTAGTCAGTAACCTTTTTAAGGCAGATTGTTGCATTATGTCCGCCGAAGCCGAGAGAGTTTGAAAGTGCCGCTCTTACTTCCTGCTTAATATTGCCCTCAACGCAGTAATTAAGGTCGCATTCTTCGTCGGGAACCTTATAACCTACTGTCTTATGGATAAGTCCCTCCTGAATTGATTTTGCGGTAACGATAGCCTCAATAGCACCTGCCGCACCGAGAAGGTGACCTGTCATTGATTTTGTGGAGTTGATTTTTACATCATAAGCCTTGTCGCCGAATGCATTCTTGACAGCGGCTGTCTCGTATTTGTCATTGAGACCTGTAGATGTACCGTGAGCATTGATGTAATCGATATCCTCAGGCTTAAGACCTGCCTCCTGCATTGCAAGTGTCATACCCATACCTGCAGCCTCACCTGTAGGCATAGGAGAAGTCATGTGATAAGCGTCACATGTAGCACCGTAGCCTGCAACCTCTGCGTAAATCTTAGCGCCTCTTGCCTTTGCGTGCTCATATTCTTCAAGAATGAGAATTCCGCTTCCCTCACTGAGCACGAAGCCGTTTCTCTCCTTGTCAAAGGGAATTGAAGCACGTTCAAGGTCATCGGACTTTGTAAGTGCCTTCATGTTTGCAAAGCCTGCGTATGTGAATTCCTCTCTTGTAGACTCTGTACCGCCTGCGATACAAACGTCGAGATAGCCGTCCTTGATTTTTCTGAATGCCTCACCGATTGCGTGTGTAGCTGAAGCGCAAGCTGTTGTTACGTCAAAATTTGCACCTCTGAAGCCTGTTTTCATGGAGATTGTACCTGCCGCCATGTTGCTTATCATCATAGGAACAAAGAATACGGAAACTCTTCCCGGACCCTTTTCAAGGTACTTTGAGTATTCCTGATTAGTAAGGTCAATACCGCCTACGCCGCAGCCTACGATAACGCCTGCTCTGTATGCGTCAATATCGCTGAAATCAGTGCCTGCATCCTTCATAGCCTCATGAGAAGCAACAACCGCAAACTTTGTGAAGCCGTCCATACGTCTTGCTTCCTTTTTGTCGAAGCAGTCCTTTTCGCCGTAGTAGTCCTCTTCGTTGAAATCACGGACAATACCGCCGATTTTTACGCCTGTGCCCTCTGAATCGAATTTATCTATAAAGGAAAAGCCGATTTTATTCTCAACGATTCCGTTCCAGAATTTTTCTACGCCTGTACCAAGTGGAGTTACTGCTCCCATACCTGTAATAACAACTCTTCTGCTCATATTTTATCCTTTCATTTTTCCAGATTCATTGTAGGTGCTGATGCCAACATCAGCCCGAAGTTATATTCAAAATCATACGGACACCATATCCTTGCCCCCTCCCTCGGGGGAGGGCAGTTATTTTCCCCTTTTACCGTATGTATTCAAGGGTGGGGGAAAAGCCTGCACGGGCTCTGCTCTTACATTGAGAGTCCGCCTGAGATTTCAATTACCTGTCCTGTTACGTATGACGCATCGTCAGAAGCAAGGAATGATACAACCGATGCTATTTCCTCAGGCTCGCCGTATCTCTTGAGAGCTACTGCGTCAAGCATCTTTGCCTTGAGCTCATCTGAAAGAACGTCTGTCATCGGTGTGTGGATAAAGCCGGGAGCTACTGCGTTACAGGTGATATTTCTTGAGCCGAACTCCTTGGCTGCTGTTTTGGTCATACCGATGATAGCTGCCTTTGT
>SVNJ01000080.1 GCA_015066955.1 Ruminococcus sp.
GAGATTATTCAGACAGGTCCCGACGGAAAGCGTATACAGACGGGTATAAGAGGACACCGCTGTATCAATTCGCCTGTATTTCTTGAATATGCAAAGAGAGTTACGGAGGAAATGGCACGTCACTATGCTTCACACCCTTCTGTTAAGGCATGGCAGATTGACAATGAGCTTGAAGCATATCCCTGCTGCTGCGAGGAATGTACGGAAGGCTTCCGTGACTGGCTGATTGACAGATTTGACACAGTTGAGAATGTAAATAAGGTGTTCGGAAATTCTGTATGGAGCGGTGAATACAGCAGTATTACTCAGATACAGCCGCCTACCGCATATCCTAAGGCATGGCAGAACCCCGCACTCTGCATGGAGTATTATCGTTATTGCTGCGACAGTGTAGTAAAGTATGTAAAGACATTTGCCGCAATAATCCGTCGTCATTGTCCTAAGGCGCAGATTACAACAAATACATGGCTTTGTGAGAATATGCCTGATTTTTACAAGCTTTTCGATGACCTTGATTTTGTTTCGTATGACAACTATCCGCCTGTCAGAATTCCCGAAGACCCCGACTCATTCTACTCTCACGCATTCCACCTTGATATGATGAGAGGCGTAAAGGAGCAGAATTTCTGGGTAATGGAGCAGCTAAGCGGTCCGACAGGAAGCTGGGCACCTATGGCACCTGCACCAAAGCCGGGCATGATTAAGGGTTACTCATTACAGGCAATTGCTCACGGTGCGGATGCGGTTGTACATTTCAGATGGAGAACCGCTATTACTGGTGCAGAGATGCACTGGCACGGTATACTCGACCACAGCAACGTACCTAACCGTCGTTTCTTTGAGTTTGCTGAGCTTTGCAAGACTGTTTCAAAGCTTGATGTAATGAAGAATACGCAGATTGTTTCTGAAATTGCAATACTCTATTCACCCGAAAGTGAGTATGCACTGAAAATTCAGCCTCAGACCGAAGGTTTCTATTACTTTGAACAGCTGAAATATTTCCATGCGGCATTTACAAAGTACGGTGCAAATATTGATGTAGTGTCACCGGGTACCGACCTTTCGGGCTATAAGGTTGTGGTTGCACCTGCACTTTACGTCAACAAGAAGTCTGACGTTGAGAATATATACCGCTACGTAATGAACGGCGGTACACTCGTGCTTACCAACAGAAGCGGTGTAAAGGATAAGCACAACAACTGTATTATGGATACACTTCCTACCGTATTCAAGGAGCTTATCGGTGCAGAGATTACGGAATATGACCCGATTGGAAACAATGAGCAGACAATAGTTGACTTTGCAGGCAATCAGTTCAAGTGCAGGGAGTGGTGCGACATTATCAAGCCTACTACTGCAAGAACCTATGCCGAGTATGCAGACAGCTTCTATCGCTGCTGTCCTGCAATCACGCTTAATGAGTACTGCAAGGGTGCGGCATATTACATAGGAACAGTGTGTAAGATGGACTTCTATGAGGACTTTGCAAGAAAACTCATGAAACAGAATGGCATACCACGTCTTAAGGGACTTCCGAAGGGTGTTGAGGTTACAACACGAACAAACGGAATTGACGATTACATATTCTTCTTCAACAATTCCGAACAGAATGCTACAATAGGACTTCCAAAGCCGATGTACAGCATACTCGATTCAGTAGGCAAGGACAGAATTGAGCTTAAACCTTTTGAAATGGAAGTTGTTAGAAAGTAAGAAAAAGGACTGACGTATCATATAACGTCAGTCCTTAATATTTTATCATACTTTTTTAAGCCTCAGTGCATTCGTAACAACAGAAACGGAAGAAATACTCATAGCCGCCGCACCAATCATAGGATTGAGAAGCGGACCGCCGAATGCGTAAAGTAAGCCTGCAGCAACGGGTATACCAAGCGAATTATAGCAGAATGCCCAGAAAAGATTCTGCTTGATATTCTTCACTGCGGCATGACTGATGCGTATAGCCTCTGCGACATCGTTGAGATTGTTTTTCATAAGGACTATATCTGCACAGTCAATAGCCACATCAGTACCCGAGCCGACTGCAATACCCACATCAGCGGCGGCAAGTGCAGGAGCGTCATTTATACCGTCTCCGCACATTGCGGTAAATTCGCCTTTATCACGAAGCTTGCGGATTTCACTTTCCTTCTGTTCGGGAAGAACCTGTGCAATTACCGCAGAAATACCTGCCTGTTCTGCGATATACTCAGCAGCGGCACGGTTATCACCCGTCAGCATGACAGTTTTTATTCCTGTTTCATTGAGTCTGCGTATAGCCTCACGGCTTGTCTCACGTATTTTATCGGCACATCCGATAATTCCGGCGAGTACACCTCCGATAGATACAAGAGCAATTGTCTTGCCCTGTTCTGTAAGCTCAGTTATTGCCTTTTCAGCCTCTGAAATATTGATTCCGTTTTCAGTGAGAAGTTCAGGCTTTCCTGCATAGCACAGCTTTCCGCCGATTTCACCCGAAACACCGAAGCCTGAAACAGCTTTGAAGCTTTCGGCTTTTGTCATATCTCCGATGTGTGACTTTGCATATTCCGCAATTGAGGATGCAATAGGGTGTTCGGAATTTACTTCAAGAGCGTATGAAGCTTCAAGAAGCTGACCTTCGTTGAATCCATTGAAGGCGATGACATCGGTAACCGAAGGCTTACCTTCTGTTACGGTACCTGTTTTATCGAAAACAACTGTTGTGATTTTGTTTGTGTATTCAAGAGCCTGTGCATTTTTGAAGAGTATGCCATATTCAGCGGCACGTCCCGTAGCAGTGATAATTGCGGTGGGAGTAGCAAGTCCGAGAGCACAGGGGCAGGCGATAACTAAGACGCTGATAAATATTTTCAGTGAAAGCTCAAAATCTCTCTGAGCTATAAACCAGACTACACCTGCACAAAGAGCAATAACAATAACCGTATTGACGAATATTCCCGCAACCTTGTCAGCAAGTCTTGCAATAGGAGCCTTTGTACCCGATGCCTCCTCAACCATTTTAATAATCTGTGAAAGGGAAGTGTCAGAGCCGATTCTTTCGGCTTTGTACTCAATTGCACCCTCAGAGTTTACAGTACCTGCAAACACCTTATCACCCGAATGCTTCTCAACAGGCAGACTTTCACCCGTAAGCATAGCCTCATTTACAGAGGTTGTCCCTGAAATAACAGTACCGTCGCAGGGAAAGCTTTCACCGGGCTTGATGATAATTATGTCACCGATTTCAACCTCTTCGACAGGAATATTTACAATTTTTCCGTTACGAACCACGTTTGCTGTTTTAGGTGCAAGTGAGCCGAGTTTTTTTATTGCTTCACTTGTTTTGCTTCTTGAATTTGCTTCGAGAAATTTACCCAGCATAACGAGAGTGATGATAATAGCTGTACTTTCAAAATAGAGATGATGAACCGCATGAGCATCACCGAGAATGATTTTCACAAGTGAATAGGCACTGTACGCAAAAGCAGATGCTGTACCGACCGCAACAAGACTGTCCATATTCGGGTTACGTTTAAAAAGCTTTGTAAAGCCGCTTGTGTAGAATTTATAACCCGAAATCATGACAGGAAGTGCAAGACAAAGCTGTACGACCGCATAAAGAAGTGGAGTTGAATCGTCAACAGGTGACGGCAGACCTATCATAGGTCCCATTGCAATATAGAAAAGGGGAACAGAAAATATGACTGCAATAATCAGCTTGATTTCAGCGATTTTATGCTGACGAAGCTTCTGCTGTTCACGCATAACAGTGTATGACTTTTCATCATGCATTTTAAAGCCGGTATCTGCTATTGTTTTTTCAAGCACATCATAGGAAAGCTTTGTCTCATCGTACTCAATATATGCTTTTTCCGAAGCAAGATTGACAGAAGCCGTTACACCGTCAAGCTTGTTGAGTGCTCTTTCGGCAGCAGCAGAGCAAGCGGCACAGTTCATTCCAGAGATAATAACCGTAATGCTTTTCATATTATCAGCAGCCGAAGCCTGCCTCCTTGATAGCAGCCTTTATAGCCTCAACAACGCTGTCATTTGCAGCCTTGATTTTTACGATGCCTTTTTTAGCGTTTGCCTTTGCACCTTCAACGCCGTCTACGCTTTCGCAAGCCTTGACAACAGCAGCTTCACAGTGTGAGCAGGACATACCTGTAACATTTATAACGATTGACTTTAACATAGTAAAAACCTCCGTAGAATAAGTAAAACTTTACTTTAAAAAAATATTTCCGTATATTATTATAGCATTTCAGGCTGAAATAATCAAGTCTGTTAGTTTGTGGAAACACGCATATTTCTTGACAAATATCACACATAAGTATTATAATAGGCTTTGTGAAGAAAAGGAGAAGGCTTATGAAGAAGATAATATTTTTTGATATTGACGGAACACTGATTACAGAGGATGAACATAAAATTATTCCCGAAAGCACAAGAGATGCAATAAAAAAAGCACGGGAAAACGGACATCTGACATTTATAAATACAGGAAGAACCATTTTCAATATCGGCGAAGAAATCAGAAGTCTCGGATTTGACGGGTATCTTTGCGGATGCGGTACATATATCGAGTATCATGATAAGGAGCTTTTCTATAATAAAATCAATCAGAGCTATTGCAGAAGACTTTCGGAAAAAATCAGGGAATGCGGTGCAATACCCGTATATGAACGCAGGGACTGCCTGTTTTTTGACCCGCAGTTTGATAACACTTCCGAAATAAAAGAGTTCAAGGAGGTATTTCTCACAAGCGATATACCTACAAACAGAACGGTAAACGATGAGGATTTCAGCTTTGACAAGTTTGTTGTATATACCAACGAGAATACGGATGTACAGTTATTCAGAAATATTGCCGGAAAAGATTTTGAGCTTATTGACAGGGGCAACGGATTTTTTGAGAATGTACCGAAGGGCTTCAGTAAAGCAACAGCGATTGATATGATACTGAAAATGCTTGATATACCACTTGAAAATGCCTATGCAATAGGTGACAGCACAAATGACCTGCCTATGCTTAAAGATGTGCCGAACAGTATTGCTATGGGAAATTCCGAGAAGATTTATCCCTACGTTTCTTACGTTACAAAGCCAATAATGGAGGACGGCATAGAACACGCACTTAAGCATTACGGCATAATCTGAGAGCAATAAAATGCTGTTATATGCAACAATTTACATTTTTTGCATAAAATGAACAATATTCCACAATAAAGAAGTAAGATTTTGTTTTGCATATTCTGTTGTATAAATATGACGTTTATGATATAATAAAATTGTCTATGAGACAAAAAATTGAGAGGGAGAGCATATTGTCCGTTTTTGGAAAGTATGCAAAAAATTGAATGAATATAGCAGTAGCACAATCCGGAGGACCTACCTGTGCAATCAATGCATCGCTTGCAGGTGTTTTTTCTGCCGGAGCAAAATCAGAGGAAATAGGTATAGTTTACGGTTCGCTCAACGGTATTGAAGGTATTCTTGAAGAAAGACTTGTTGATATGTCTGAGTACATAAAGTCAGACGAGGATATCAGACTTCTTGTGAGAACACCGTCTGCGGCACTCGGTTCATGCAGAAGAAAGCTTCCTGAGTACGAGGCTGACAAGTCTGTTTATGAGAAAATCACTGAAGTGTTCAGAAAGTACGATATAGGAATGTTTTTCTACATCGGCGGAAACGATTCAATGGACACAGTTGCAAAGCTTTCAAAATATTATGCCGAAAACGGAATTGACATCAAGGTAATCGGCGTACCTAAGACTATCGACAACGACCTTTGCGAAACAGACCACTGTCCGGGATTTGGCTCAGCTGCAAAATACGTAGCTGCAACGGTACAGGAAATCACAAGAGACAGCAACGTTTACAGTGCACCTTCCGTAACTGTAATTGAGACAATGGGACGTCATGCAGGCTGGCTTACAGCAGCTGCAGCATGTCTTAAAAGAAACGGAGAAAGTGCACCGCATCTTATTTATCTTCCTGAAATCGACTTTTCCGCTGAGAAGTTCATCGATGACGTGAAAAATGAGATGCAGAAGCATAAAGCTGTAATAGCCGTAGTATCTGAGGGCGTAAAGACTGCTGACGGAAAATTTGCGGCAGAGGCTTATCAGTCGGCTAAGACTGATGCATTCGGACATGCTTATCTTTCGGGTGTGGGAAAATATCTTGAAAACCTTGTATCGGAAAAAATCGGCTGCAAGGTTCGTTCAATAGAGCTTAATGTCATGCAGAGATGCAGCTCACATATTGCTTCTGAAACTGATATAACAGAGTCACAGGCAATCGGTGCAGCAGCAGTTGAGGCGGCGTTAAAGGGCGAAACAGGTTGTATGATGATATTCAAGCGTGTTTCGGATAATCCTTACTCAATGGAAATAGCAGCAGTACCAGCAAGCCTTACTGCGAACAATGAAAAATTCTTCCCGAAGGAATGGATTAATTCTGAGTGCAATGGTGTAACGGAAGAGGCGATTGATTATGTTATGCCTCTTATTCAGGGCGAGCTTATGCCTGTTATGGAAAACGGAATGGTTAAGCATTTCATTATATAAACAAAAATGACCTTTGAAATTCAATTTCAAAGGTCATAATTTATTGCAATTTTTATTTTACGGCAGTTATAATATATCCGTCAGAGTTATTTCCGGAAATACTGTAGTTGCCGGAAACGGGAATTCTCACAGCTGTAGTATCGCCCATAGAAGCAGCGTAGTAGACTTCATAAGTAACCCCGTCTGACTGTGTAATAAGAGGTGCGGAGTCGAAGGTATAGGATTTAATCCAGTTAAGGTATTCCTCCAGGCATAGATTGTTCTGAGCCATAATTGCTGAATGAACCTTACCCACATATCTCAGGTGCCATACACACGCATTCTTACTGTGTGAAGCCTCCTTACCCTGAGGGTATCTCACGACGAAGCCATAGTTTGCACAATTTTCGATAATCCATGCTTCCTCGTCCATGCCGTCATATTCAAGAACTCTGTTCACGCCCTGTACCGCAAGGTCAACAGTATTTCCAGTAATTGATTCCGGGAAATAATTGCCGCACACAGAATCTTCACCGGTATAAGCCTGAGTAGTACTGTATACAATAAAATCGGAAAGACCTGTTGCACTGTTATAATCAGCCATCATTGCATTAAGTGCCTCAGCGGCAGATGAGGTGATAAGCAAATCATCGCTTCTGAGCGTATAGAACTCATTTTTTTCATCTGCAAGAGCAACGAAATTGCTGTTAGCGGTTGTATCAGCAGGGTGAGTCTCATCAATGAGAGCAAGCATACCCGAAGAAAGCTGAGCTGAGGGAATACTGAATTCCGAGTAACCGATATATGAAAGATTAGCTCCCGTCTGTGATGGCGGCTGGGTAGTGTTGCCGAGAGCTGTATTGTTATTATCCTGAACAGGTGATGCAGGGTTTCTGAAATCACCATCGACAGTAATTCCGCTGTCAGTCTGAATAGAGTAATCCCTTCTGACAGCATCTGCACCGACAATTGTTCCGACAATAAGGGCAAGTGTCAGGAAAAGTCTGCCCTTATTAAGGTGCTTGTTAGCCATATTGTGCCTCCGTTTTCTGTTTTCTACACATAAATTTATCTTTTTCTTTATATATTATATTACACTCTTTTATTTAACGGGCGGGTCGTAAGCTTCACCGCCTGCACAGTACATACTGTAGCTGCTGAGGGTGATATAAACTGCCTGCCACTTTGATATACCGCCTGCAAGGACGAGTACGTAGGTTTTTCCGTTGATTTCCGCAAACGTTTCAAGACACTGTCCCGCCTCATCGGTAAATCCTGTTTTGCCGCCTTTTATTACAACATTCGGCATTTCCGTGCCTTCCATACGGCTGAAAAGCGTACTTGTAAGAATTAGACCTTCGGGATTGTATTCCGTAGGGGGAATTTCATACTGATAGGTTGAAAGAATTTCACGGCATTTATCATTTTCGATAGCATATTGAAGAATAAGTGCCATATCCTCAGCAGTACTGTAATGATTATCGTTGTGAAGTCCGACAACGTTAGTGAAGTGAGTATTCTTCAGTCCCATTTCCTCAGCTTTTTTATTCATCAGTGCAACGAATGCTTCCTCTGAACCTGCAACATACTTTGCAACAGCAAGTGAAGCGTCCGCACCCGAAGGAAGTGATACACCGTAAAGAACCTGTTCGAGAGTAGGCGTTTCACCGGCACAGAAGCCTGCCCTTGAAGCGTGAAGGTCGATCATCGGGTCAATCATATCAGCAGTAATCTCAACAGTATCGTTAAGGTCATCGATATTTTCAAGAGCGACGATAAGCGTCATAACCTTTGTAAGGGAAGCGGGGTACATCCGGACATTATAGTTTTTCTGAGCGATAATCTCATTTGTTTCCGTATCTATCAGAACCGCATATTTTGTATCTGTTTCTTCATCGTATTCGATAGTATCGGAATTTATACTCGGATAAACAACAACAGGTACAGCCGCAGTAGTTGTGACGGTGGTAGTTATTGCAAGAGATTCTGTTACAGCAGTCGTTGCAGAAGGCTTATCCGCACCTGTTTGCACAGCGGAATCGGAGAAACGTTCTTTGCATGAAGACGCAATAAACCAGATGCCCACAATAATAAGCACCAAAAGGAAAGCAGCCATACCTATTCTGAAATAGTGTATTTTATATTTACGTTTCCTTCTTTTATTCATTCTACACCTCGTAATCTATCTGTACTATTATTATAGTACAAATTCAAAGCGGTGTCAACCGAAAAAATAAAATCTGCGAATTGCACAATTACAGGTGGTAATATTTGTTCTATATGAAGATGTATTCCACATTTACCAACACAAGGAGGTCGTTTATGTTGAAAAGTTTCCGATTAAAAAAGCTGATAAGCTGTATATCTGCTGCGGTGATAGTTGCAGGACAGGTGAAAATGTTTCCTGTTGACGCATCGGATTATTCATATATTCTTATGGAAGCAGGTACGGGGACGGTGCTTGAAGAGCAGAATGCATATACAGAGCGTAATGCAGGCTATCTGTCCAAGCTTATGACGCTGCTGCTTGCTGCTGAGGATATAGAAACGGGTAAATATTCGTTACAGACCGAAATAAAAGCGCCTCAGGCGGTAAGCGGACTTAAGGGTTCGGTTGTATGGCTTGAACCGGGTGACAGTATGAGTACAGAAGAGCTTCTGAAAAGTGTTATAATAGGCAATGCAAACGATGCGGCGGCAGCTTTGGCGGTACATTCAGAGCAGTCTGTTGAAAACTTTGTAAGCCGTATGAATGCGGAAGCTTTTGATATGGGACTGAGAAATACATCGTTTTACAGTCCTCAGGGAAACTTTGATGAGAGAGAACATACTACAGCTTACGATATGGCGAAAATCTGTGCTGAGCTTACGGAATATGATATTTTAGAGTCATACTTCAAAACGTGGCGGGACTTTGTAAAAAACGAAACTGTAGAGCTTGTGAATGAAAATACGCTTTCAAGAACGTATGACAGACATATAGGCTTCAAGGCATCACACTCTGATGAATCGGGATATTGTGTTGCGGAGGGGGCACGTTCAGAGGACGGAACAACGTACATAGCCGTTGTTCTTGGTGCCCCCGATGAGGAAACAGCACTTACTACAGCGAAAAATCTTGTGAAAAAGGGTTTCTGATTATCGTGT
>SVNJ01000081.1 GCA_015066955.1 Ruminococcus sp.
TTTTTTGTATGATAAAATTATGAAAAAAATCGGAAAGGGGTTGTAAATTTCAGAAAAAATAGGTATAATAGTAATGTGGTAAAAATCCACGTATCTGACTTATGGTCGTTAAACGGAGGTGTATTATGAGCGCTGACCCTTACGGGAATATAAAAATTTATTCTGACTTCGGTTAAAGCTCAGTTCTGCTCTCCGGCTTTCACCGAAGTATACTCGGTGAAAGGAGGCCGACTGCATATTTATGCAGCCGCAAATTCGATATGATAACTTACTACACATCGCAAAGCGGAACCCTTCGTGAATCGGAAGAACTCATTCACGGCTGCTGGGTTTCCGTTGTTGACCCAACCCCGCAGGAGATAAAGACCCTTATTGAGGATTTCGGACTGGACAGTGGCTTCGTCAAGTCCTCGCTTGATGAGGAGGAGTCGTCACGTATTGAGCGTGAGGACGACCAGACTCTTATAATCGTGGATACACCGGTATCCTCAGTAAATGAGGACAATACCTCGCTGTTCTATACATTGCCTATCGGTATAATCATTACAGGCAATTACGTTTTCACAATTTCAAGCAAGCCAACAAGAATTATTGATGAGGCGGTAAAGGGCGGTATACGTTCACTTACCCCAAGCTTCAAGACACGCTTTGTGCTGCAGCTTCTTCTGCGTATTGCAACGTTGTTTCTGCTTTACCTCAAACAGATTGATAAAATGTCATCTGCCGCTGAACAGCAGCTTCATGATGCAATGAAAAACGAGCTTCTTATTCAGCTTCTCGCACTTGAAAAGTCTCTCGTTTACTTCTCTACCTCGCTTAAGGCAAATGAGGCTACCATTGAGAAAATATTCAGAGGAAGAGTGCTTAAGCTTTACGACGACGACCAGGATTTGCTGGAGGACGTTCTCATTGAGATGAAGCAGGCTATCGAGATGGCAAGCATTTACTCGGGAATCCTCTCCAGTATGATGGACGGCTTCTCGTCGGTTATCTCAAACAATCTGAATATGGTTATGTGGAGACTTACTACCATTACAATCATTATGGCGATTCCCACTATGGTGTATAGCTTTTATGGCATGAACACGGGCGGACTTCCCTATGCAGAGACTACGTGGTTTCCGTTTATGCTGTCGCTTGTGCTGACGCTTTTTGTGGCGGTACTGCTTCTTAAGAAGAATAAGAAATGACAATTGGTTATAGTAATAATTCGCAAGTTGTTTTGAAAAACTAAAATATGATGTAAGAAAGGGGCGACCGCAAGGGTCGCCCCTACTATTTTATGTATAAACTGTAGGGACAGCCCTTGCGGCTGTCCGCAATTTCACATTTTCCCGACAATATTATGGCAGATGCTTTCCACCTCATAGTGTCGAAAAAATCGTATATTATCGTAAATGATGGGCGTCCGAGGGCGGACGCCCCTACAATTTTACCAATTTACTTTGCTTTGTAGGGGACGCCGCCCTCGGCGTCCCATTGGGTATTACGAGTAGGGGCGGATATTATCCGCCTGAGATTGCAGATAATCCTGAATTTCGTTTCTAAATTGTGGTCACGGTACGCCGTGTGTAACCGTCAATCAAAAAATACTCGTAATAAGCGGGATTTCGCCGTCCCTGAGAAGCTCCAGCATACTTATCAGCTCTGAAAGTTCCGCCTCAATCTCATCGCTTCCGCTTTCGATAAGCTTCGCTATCCTCGACTTAATACGCTCAGCTTCGGAAAGCTTGTCGCTTTTCACCACTACATTTGCCTTTTTGCGGAAAGCCTCCCATTCCTCAGAAAACTCCTCCGCCTTTTCAATTGCACCGTCAATATCTCCGTCTGCAACCCTTTCAGCCGCACTTCTCAGCACCTCAAGCATATCATCACAGCTGTTATAGGTCCACACACCCGAAAAAATACTTGCACCAATCAGAATAAGAAGTATGCAGATGCTTATCTTCACTCTCGTCACTGCTTTCCGCCTCCCCCGACATTATTTTTCCCTTGTATATAACAGCACCCTTTGCTGTCAGCCATCATGATAAACACATCCTCCACCGACAGACTATGTTCTTTCAGAACCTTATTGAGTGCACCCATGCTCATTCCTACGGCTCTCATTGCCCTTTCAAGAAGCCGTCCGTCGGAAATAATAACCTGCGGAGGGTCAATGTTATCCGATTTCAGCTTTGCATCCTTTCTTGAAATTGACTCAGTTTCAGGCTTTTTCATAACCGATACGCTTCCCGTAGTTTCTACAATTGCATACTGCACCTCTTCAAGCCTGAAAACGTCCTTGCCTCTGAGAGATGTCATAAGGTCATCAACGGAAAAACGCAGGTCGCTCATTACCCTGCGGTCTATTTTGCCGTTGCTTATGATTATTTTCGGACGTCCCGACACAAGCTTTCTGACGCTCATGTGTTTCAGCGACAGCCACGACATAAGCACCTCAAAGCAGACGAGTGCAAGAATCGGCGTTACTCCTACCATAAGGGGTATATTGACGTCCTCCAGCGGCAGTGTTGCGATATTTGAAACGAGTATCGTAATAACAAGCTCTGAGGGCTGAAGCTCTCCGAGCTGACGTTTTCCCATAAGTCTTACGCTGAAAATTACAAGTATATAAAGTATCAGTGCTCTCAATAAAACAATGCTCATAAAATAAAAACAGCTCCTTTGTGAATATTTTTCCGTTTTATTGCAGAAATATTCATGAAGCTGTCAGACGGATAAAAATATTGCCTGTCAGGACTTGCATAAAACCGAAATTGTGCTATAATATATAATGTATAATTATATAAAAGGGAGTACGTATATGAAACTTCTCGCTATTGACGGAAACAGCATACTCAACCGTGCATTCTACGGAATAAGGCTTCTCTCCAATAAAAACGGAGTGTTCACCAACGCTGTTTTCGGCTTCATGAATATATATCTTAAAAATGTGAGCGACATTAAACCTGACGCTGTTGCTGTTGCTTTTGACCTTCGCTCACCTACCTTCCGCCACAAGGCTGTGGCCTCCTACAAGGCTAACCGCAAGGGCATGCCCCCTGAGCTTGCACAGCAGCTTCCTCTTGTGAAGGAGCTTCTTACGCTTATGGGCGTAAAGGTTGTGGAGTGTGAGGGCTACGAGGCGGACGATGTACTCGGCACTCTCGCTAAGGTCTGCTCCGACAGCGGAAATGAGTGCTGTGTGCTTACGGGTGACCGTGATAGTTTACAGCTTATAGATGACAGCGTTACTGTCTATCTTGCCACCAACAAGGAAACTATCGTGTACAACCACTCACGCTTCACTGAGGACTACGGCTTTGAGCCGATTAACCTCATTGACCTTAAAGCCCTCATGGGTGACAGCTCCGATAATATTTCGGGTGTTGCGGGAATCGGTGAAAAAACTGCTTCTGCACTCATCAAGGAGTACGCTACCATTGAAAATCTCTACGAGAAGCTTCCCGATGCAAGCGTGACAAAGGGTGTACGCACAAAGCTTGAAAACGGTGCTGATGCCGCAAAGGAAAGCAAGTGGCTTGCGACTATTGTGCGTGACGCTCCCATTGATACGGATATTGAAAATTATCGTTTTGCCGAAGCCGATAACGCAGGTATAAGCCGTCTGCTTACTGAGCTTGAAATGTTCAAGCTTCTGGACAAGCTGGGAATTTCAGCCTCCGCAGGCATTGTGACCGCCTCTGACAAGAAGTGTGAGGATGGAATCTGCGAGGAAATAAAGCTTACTGAGGACAGGCTTACTGCCGGAAAGGTGTCGGCACTTACTGACTGCTCTTACCTTTTTGACGGCGAAAGGCTGACGGTGCGTGAGGGCGAAACGGTGTACGTAACCGATGAAGAGGACGTTATATGTGCGTTTCTTGCTTCTGACTGTAAAAAGCGTACCATTGATGCAAAACCTCATTACCGCTATGCAATGGCTCATGGCACCGCACTCAATAACCTTGAAAGTGATGCGGCTATCTGCGGCTATCTGCTGAACACCTCCGCCTCCGACTATACCATTGAGAAGCTTTGTGCGGAATATTCCGTGCACTACTACAGCGAATGCGGAGAGTACGCAGCCCTTGCGTCCCTTGACGGACTGCTGAAAAAGCTTTGCACCGAAATTGAAAACGAGGGTATGACAGACTTGCTCAGAAATGTGGAAATGCCCCTTACCGAAGTGCTTGCTTCAATGGAGCATGAGGGTATAAGGGTAGACTCCGAAGGCGTTAAGGAATTCGGCACAATGCTTACGGAAATGATTGAGGAAACGGGTCAGATGATTTACGACGAGGCAGGCCATACCTTCAACATTTCCTCACCGAAGCAGCTTGGCACGGTGCTTTTCGAGGAGCTTGGACTGCCTGCAAAGAAAAAGACCAAAAGCGGCTACTCAACTAACGCAGAGGTGCTTGAAGAGCTGAGAAATCACGCTCCCATTGTTGATAATATACTGAAATACCGTCAGTACACGAAGCTCAATTCCACCTACGTAACGGGACTTCTTGACAAGGTTGCGGAGGACGGCAGAATCCATACCTGCTTCAAGCAGACGGAAACACGTACGGGAAGAATTTCCTCAACCGAGCCGAATATGCAGAATATTCCCGTCCGCACCGAGCTTGGAAGTCAGATGCGAAAATTCTTCGTTGCCGACGAGGGAAGGGTGCTTGTTGACGCCGACTACAGTCAGATTGAGCTGAGAGTTATGGCTCACCTCTGCGGTGATAAGAATATGATAGATGCATTCGTAAGCGGCGAGGACATTCACACCTCAACTGCCGCTCAGGTATTCGATATGCCGTCTATTATGGTAACTCCCGAAATGAGAAGTGCCGCAAAAGCCGTAAACTTCGGAATTATTTACGGAATCGGTGCATTCTCCCTTTCGAAGGATATAAACACCTCTGTTGCTCAGGCTAAGAAGTACATTGCCGACTATCTTGCAAAGTATCCGAAGGTTAATGAGTTTATGGAGAAAACCGTTGAAAATGCAAAGTCAAGCGGCTGTGTTTCTACGATGTTCGGACGAAAAAGACGTATTCCCGAGCTTCTTTCATCGAATAAAATGGTTCAGGCGGCAGGAAAGCGTATCGCTATGAATACTCCCGTGCAGGGTACCGCCGCAGACCTTATCAAAATCGCCATGATTAACGTTTATCGCAGACTTAAGGCTGAAAACCTTGATGCGAAGCTTATTCTGCAGGTTCACGATGAACTGATTGCCGAGTCATCAATAGCAGACGCTGACAGGACTGCTGAAATCATTGCGGAGGAAATGAGAAGCGTGTACGAAATGAAGGTGCCGCTTGCCGTTGACGCTCACAAGGGGGAAAGCTGGTATGACGCAAAGGGCTGATACGATAATACGTGCGGATAAAAATACCGCCCCAGAAATTTTTGATGCGTTGTCCGCACTTGACAAATCGGTAATTCCCGACGGCTGGTCTGCGGAGTCCTTCCGTTCAGAGGCTGAAAAGGAAAACGGCTATGTGCTGTATTTTCCCGACGAAAAGAGCGGTGTATGTGCACTTCTGACGGCTTACAGTGCATTCGGCGAGGGTGATATTACAAATGTTGCCGTCAGCCCTGTTTACCGCAGACAGGGACTTGCAGTAAGGCTTATTAATGAGCTTGAAAGGCTTCTTCCCGATGATGCGGAGGAAATCTTCCTTGAGGTGCGTGAAAGCAATATACCTGCAATTTCACTTTACGAAAAGTGCGGATTTGAAAGGCTTTCCATACGTAAGAATTTCTACGATAACCCTTGTGAAAATGCGGTTGTGATGAGAAAATCATTGTTGAAATAATTCGTGGGATAAAATATTCTGTTGATACGTTCATTTGCGGGCGACCGCAAGGTCGCCCCTACAGTAAAACAGAGAATTATACTCCCAAAGAAAGGCAAAAATTATGTTGATACTCGGAATAGAAAGCTCCTGCGACGAGACCGCCGCAAGCATTGTTGAGGACGGACGTAAAATAATTTCCTCCGTTATCTCAACTCAGATTGAAGAACACCGCAAGTACGGCGGAGTTGTACCCGAAATAGCTTCACGCCGTCACTGCGAGAATATACTTCCCGTAGTGCGTCAGGCACTTGACGAGGCAAACCTTACTCTCAGTGACGTTGACGCTGTTGCGGTAACCTACGCACCCGGACTTATCGGTGCACTTCTTGTGGGAGTAAGCTTTGCAAAGGGTCTTGCAATGACTACGGGCAAGCCGCTTGTGCCTGTCCACCACATTGCAGGTCATATCGCCACAAACTACCTTACACACCCGACACTTGAGCCGCCGTATCTCTGTCTTGTTGCAAGCGGAGGTCACAGCCATATTATCGAGGTGCTTTCGTATACGAAATACCGTGTTGTGGGACGCACCCGTGATGATGCGGCAGGAGAGTGCTTTGACAAGTGTGCAAGGGCTATGGGGTTCCCTTATCCCGGCGGTGTACATATAGATAAGGCGGCACAGAGCGGTGACCCGACAGAATTCAGGCTTCCACGTCCTGTTGTTGCGGGAAATGAGTTTGATTTCAGCTTCTCGGGACTGAAAACCTCTGTCATAAACCTTATCCACAACTCTCAGCAGAAGGGGATTGAGCTTAACTTTACAAACCTTTCCGCAAGCATTCAGACTACAATTTCAGAAATCCTCACCGACAAGACCATAAAGGCGGCAGAGTCGCTGGGATATAAAAAAATCGCCCTTGCAGGCGGTGTTTCGGCAAATTCAGGCGTTCGTGAGACGCTTTCCCGTGCGTGTGAGAAGCGTGGATTTGAGTTTTATATGCCTGATAAGAAGCTTTGCGGTGATAATGCGGCGATGATAGCCTCACAGGGTTACTATAATCTTTGTGCTGGAATTACTGCGGACGAGAGCCTTAATGCGATTGCAACATTATCTATGGAAGAAATATAAAATATGGAAAAAATCAGAAAGCATATTATATTCAGCGGAAGCGTACAGCGTGTGGGATTCCGCAAAAGGGCACTTAATGCCGCTCTGAAATACGGTGTCTGCGGCTGGGTGAAAAATCTCAGCGACGGTACTGTTGAAATGGAGGCAGAGGGTACGGAAAACGCCATCGACAGCGTTATCCTTTCTATAGAGAAGGGCTGGCTTGTGCGTATTGAAAATCTTCGTGTGAAAAGTCTGCCTGTGTGCGGCTACGGTAATTTTGAGATAAGAGAATAGGTGAAGGGCGTCCGATTGGACGCCCTTTGATATATCTGTATTCTATTATTCCGCATGGATGGGGAAGTTTAATTCTGTAGGCAGAATAGATGTTGGATCGGAAAATATGCTTATATATACAGCGTTGTCTCCTAAGTAGAGATTGCCCTGAAGTGCGTCTCCTGCATCTGATGCCATACCGAAGGAAACCATTTTCTGTGCCGCAACAGGGTCGCCGAGTACACCTTCCACAACTCCTATTGAAGTGCCGTCGGGAGCTACGATTCTAAATTTCATAATGTCTGCTTCAACGGAGTAGATCATGAGTTTATATCCATCAATACCATAATTTGATCGCCATTCACCGATATATTCCTTAGCCCATGCATAGGGGTCAGCTTCTGTTGCATTCAGTAAGGCTTCTTTTGCGGCTTCTTCCTGTTCTTTTCTCTGTGCCTCATGTATTTGTCTTTCTGCTTCGGCTGCCTCCTGTTCTTGTTTTTCAGCTTCGAGTTCTTCAAGCTGTTGTCTTTTCTCTTCTGCTTCGGCAAAAGCAGACGGGTCATAAGGTGCTTCGCGAGCATAAATAAAGGATGAAACCTTCCAGCCCTCATCGGTGGGGACAAGGCTGAATTCAAGCGGTACTTCTGCCACAATTGTTTCGTAATTCACACCGTCATTGAATTTTGCGGTGACGGTATAACGGATAATTTCTTCGGTTGCCTCTTCAAAGGATATATCATAGCCGTTATAGCAGATATATTTCGCATCCATTTTCTCATCCACCAGCGGCTCATAGAAATACAGACCGTCCTCATGTTCAATGAAATAATTCTTATCAAACTCCCAGCTATCGGTGAAAACAGAGTAATAGACTTCATTTATATCGGCGATAGTCTTTATATTTTCATCCTTGATAAGAAAATATGCGTTGTAATCAACAGACTCAATAAACTTTTCGTAGTCAAGCTCAAAGAGGTCAGTCCACTCACAAGAGCCTTGATTGAGATTATAACGGCTTATGGCCTCTTCGTAGTAAATTCTGCCGATTTCAAGAAGTTCATCGTCGGACTTTCCGTAAAGGTCGGTGTAGGGGGTGAAGAGTGTCTTTCTTTTTGTTTCTGATGTTTCGGCTTCTGTTGTTTCGTCTTCGGTTGACTGTTCAGTGGGACTGCTGAGTGTTACCTCTTCCTCTGAAAACATTCCTCTCATATTGTAGCCGACAACACCGAGTGCAATAGCAACTGCGGCACAGGCTGCGATAGTGGCTGATGTGCGGACAATATGGCTTCTGCGGTCGATTTCGACACCCTCAACGCTCTGGGAATACTCTGCCTTTTCAGGCTCTTCCGAAAGCATGCGTCTCATTTTTGCCTTGAATTCTTCTGTATACTTTATATCATTGAAAATATTGCGGAATTCTTCCTGTTTCATACTTATACCTCCTCGATTTCGATTTTAAGCTTTTCCCTGCCACGACGGAGAAGTGAGCCTACTGTAGGTTCACGCTTGCCGAGAATAGCGGCTATCTCCTTTATGGTATAGCCTTCATAATAGTAAAGAAAGAGCACCGATGAATATTTTTCGGGCAGTGCCGAAAGCGCCTCTTTCAGCTCTCTTGCCTGTGAGTTGTCAACTGCAACAGCGGCTGTGGGTACGTCTTCAAGAGCGGTGCGTCCTTTCTGTTTCCAGCTTGTTTTGTAGTTTTTGCACCTGTTTATGGTTACTCTCAGCAGCCATGCCTTCATATGTTCATCATCGTTGAAGCTTTTCTTTTTTTCGTGCAGGGTCAGAAACACATCCTGTGCAATGTCCTCCGCTTCACTGTAGTTTCCTACACAGCAGTAAGCAGTCCTGAGGACAAGCTCACCGAAGGTATCGAAAGCATACAGTGCAGTTGTTTTTCCGTTCATTTCCATATCACACCCTTACGTCATTTTGCGGAATATCTCCATACGTCTTCTATAAATAACACAATCCAAAGGGGGCATTTTATGCACCGGGAAAAATTTTTGCAGTCAGTACATTTACCCTGATGTTGTTTCTGTGAAGTATCTCCGGAGGTCCTTATGTATATTACACAATCGGAGAAGGTGAAATTATGCACTCTCCGAAAATTTTATTGGAAAATTTGCTGTTTCTATTTTATCATAAAGTGAATGATGCGGCAACATTAAAAATAAAAAAGGTGAATTTTTTGTTTTCCTATTGAAAAAACACGAAAATGCTGTTATTATATAATAGTATATTATAATCGGGTTGAAGAAAAACAACGATTTCGGGTGGATTGACGTGCGACCGCAAGGACCGCCGCTACAGATAATCCCTGTTTTAAGCATATACAGTAGGGACAGCCCTTGCGGCTGTCCGAATGTTGTGTTTATACTGCTTTTTCGTTGCTCCGAAAAAAATATGCATAATATAAGTCTGAAAGGAAACAATCATGGAAAAATTCATAAAAGCGTGTGTATCG
>SVNJ01000001.1 GCA_015066955.1 Ruminococcus sp.
TATAGAAAAAAGTGATGGACATAGAATGCCAAAAGGAAGTATTAAAGACGAAAATGGAACAAGAAAATTAGTAGAAGATATGACACAAGAAGAAAAAAATGAAAAAAATTTATATGATAGATGGAAAAAATCTAAAGAAAGAAAGGAACTTGAAAAATATGAAGGAAAACCAATAGAAAAAGTACCAGAAGAGTATAAAGAATTCATAAGTAAAATGAGAGAATATGGATATCACCTCATCAAGCCAGCTGAAATCGTATGTTCCCTCTGTCGGTTCGATTCTTGACCATGCAAATTCTGCAAGTCGTACTGTTTTTACTCCTGTTTTTGCCATAAGCTCGGCATCCTTGCTCCACAAGGTTTTATCCCATTGCTCGGGATAGTAATCTACACCAATTTTCATATCTGAACTCCTATTTTATTTTATATTCACGAAGCTCACAGTTTCCCATAAACCAGTTACTGTACTCCGCTGTTGTCATGTTATTAAAATATGTCTCTATTACACGGCAGATTCCTCCGTGACTTACAAGAAGCACATTTTTATCACGGTACTTTTCAATTACTTCATCAAGTACCGAATATACTCTGTGTGAAAGCTGAAGAAGCGATTCTCCGCATTCTCCCATTTTCACCCCGAACTGCCTTTTGTTTTCAGCAAAGCCATCTGCGTCCCTGAACATTCCTTCGTATTTTCCATAGTCCCACTCCCTTAGACGACTGTCGGCAGTAATCGGAATATTGTTCAGCTGTGCAACTGTTTCGGCAGTTTTCAACGCCCTTTTCATAGGCGATGCAATTATTATATCAATGCTTAAATTATCATTACGGATTCTTTCAGCAAGCTCCTGTGCCTGTCTGAGTCCTATTTCGTTGAGAGGGATATCGGTTGTACCAAGTATTCGCTCATTGAAATTGTAGTCTGTCTGTCCGTGACGTGTTGAATATATTATCAATTTATCGGTTCCTCCGTGCTTAGTACAAATTCACATCTATATTCGTGAAGCCTTTTCAAGTTCTTCAACTGCCGTATCAAGCATCAGTCTGCTTGGATTTTCACCGCCCATTATACGTGCAATCTCGGAAACTCTGCCGTCAAAATCAAGCTGTGTTACGTGAGTTTCGGTACGCTCGTCTATAACCTTTTTCTCAATCATAAGGTGGTTGTCAGCCATTACAGCAATCTGCGAAAGATGTGTTACGCAGATAACCTGACGCACCTTTCCGATTTCACGAAGCTTTATTCCTATCTTCTGAGCCGCCTTACCGCTTACACCTGTATCGATTTCATCAAAAATCATGGTGGGGATGCTGTCCTTGTCGGCAATTACACTTTTAAGTGCAAGCATAATTCTCGAAAGCTCACCGCCTGATGCAATTTTTGATATGGGCTTCGGCTCTTCACCTTTATTTGCAGATATGAGGAACTCTGCTGTGTCCATACCATTGAGTGTGAGCTTGCCCTTTTCGTGACGTACTGCTATTACCACATTGGGCATATTAAGAAATTCAAGCTCCTTTGTTACTCTTTCCGAAAAGCTTTTCGCAAGCTCCTCACGATAGTCAAACAATGCCTTTGCATGAGCAGTAACGGTATGAAGAAGCTCATTCTTCCGCTCGCTCAGCTTTGCAATTTCATCGGCTGAGCTGTCAAGCTTCGAAAGCTCGGCAAGTGAATCAGTGTAAAGCTTACAAAGCTCATTGCAGTCACACATATACTTGCGTTTCAGTCGGTTGATTTCACTGAGTCGGTCACTCATAAGCTCAAGCTTTCCGCTGTCAAGCTCAACTCTGTCGGCAACTGCGGCAAGCTCTGAGGATATGTCCGAAAGCTCAATTTCAGCCGCACACAGTCTTTCATATAATGCGTTGAGCTTTTCGTTATTATCCGTGTAGCCGCTGATTGTGCTTTCGGCAGATGTAAGCATTTCTATCACTGCTTCTTCGCCGCTTATCAGCTGTACCGCACTGTTCAGCGCACGTATAGTACGCTCGGCATTCTTTGCGGTTTCGTAGTCTTTTTCAAGCTGCTCGTCCTCGTTTTCTTCAAGTTCAAGTGCACCTATATCCTCAATAACTTCATTGAGGTAGCGGCTTCTTTCGGCTCTCGACTGCTCAAGCTTTTTAAGCTCGCCAAGCTTCCTTGCTGTCTGCTGAAGCTCCCTGAAGCTTTCTCGGTACTGCTCAAGCAAAGTGTTATCACCGCCGAAATTGTCAAGTATATGCAGGTGCTTTTCGCTGTCAAGGAGTACCTGATTATCGTGCTGTCCGTGAATATTTATAAGCATCGCACCTATCTCTTTGAGAAGTGACGCTGATGCGGTACGGCTGTTGATACGTGCCACACTTCCGCCGTCTGCGCTTATTTCACGGGTAATGGTAATTTCATCGCCATCGTGTGCTACTCCAAGTTCATCCAGCTTAGACTTCACATCTTCCGAAAGGTCAGTAAAAAGTGCCGTAATTACCGCTTTATCACAGCCTGTACGTACTATATCCTTAGTGCATCTTTGTCCGAGTACGGCATTTATTCCGTTTATTAGTATTGATTTTCCCGCACCTGTTTCACCGGTAAATATATTCAGGCTGTTATTCAGTGGAATAACAGCTTCCTTTATTACAGCAAGATTTTTTATGTATATTTCCCTGAGCATCTTTTACCTCGTTTATTTTCCAGGAAAAAGCTCACTTCTGAACTTTTTCGAAAGCTTTTTTGCATCTGCTTCGGTTCTTACAAGTATGAATATTGTGTCATCACCGGCAATTGTACCCACAACTCCCGGATGTGTAACTGCATCAATTGCCGCACACGTACCCTGTGCCATTCCTGCCCTGCATTTCAGTACTATAGTGTTGAGGGCATAGTCCACAGACAGCACGGCTTCGGCAAAAAAGCTCTTCTCCGCAATTCCTGCGGCAGTCTGCATATAACGGTATATTCCGTTTTCGTCCTTAGCCTTTACAAGCGAAAGCTGCTGTATATCTCTTGAAAGTGTTGCCTGTGTTGCTTTTATATCACGCTCTTCAAGTAGCTTTATAAGATGCTCCTGAGTTGAAACAGGAGTCTCCGAAATTATTTCAAGTATTGCTTCAAGTCTGCGGTTTTTCATCTGTTTCACCTCATTTTATCGGTTTCATCATTTTTTTGCAAAGAGAATCATGGAATGAATTTCCTATAAGGTCAATGAATTTTATCTTATGCCTTCCTCTGCATATTTCTATGGACTGCCCTTCCGTTAAATCGGCATAATAATCGCCGTCAATCGTTATATTCATCGGACGCATTACGTCAGAGGTCGTATCCTTTATCAGAAGCCTTCTTTCAGCAGAAAAAAGTGTTGTTCTTGAAAAAAGCGAATGAGGACATATAAGCGTCATTTCTATACATTCAAGATCAGGCTCGATAATAGGTCCCCCCGCCGAAAGTGCATAGGCTGTTGAACCTGAGGGGGAGCTGAAAAGTGCACCGTCTGCCCTGTATCTGCCGATGAGATAACCGTCGGAGTAAACCTCAAAATCACAGATTCTCGAATTTACAGACTTCACACACACATCATTGAGTGCGGTAATTCTGCGGGTAGCTTCGCCTTCTCCGATTACTACATCAAGTGTCATACGCTCAGAAATGTTGTATTCCCCTGTTTTCAGGCGTTTCAGCTTATCAAGCTGGTCTGCTTCAAGTCCTGCCATGAAACCCAATGTACCTGTATTTATTCCGAGAAGCTTTGTGTCAGTACCCATAAGATGCTTTGCACAGCGAAGTATTGTACCATCGCCGCCGATAGCTATAACCACATCAGCTGTCTTTACAGATTCTGCTATAGATTCATAGTTCACTGCAGCTTTATCGGAAAACTCTCGTCGGTATTTTTCGCTTACGCATACTTCTATTCCCTCCTGTGCAAGTACATCGCATACCTCTCTTGCACAGCCGAGTGCATTTACCTTCTGAAAATTAGGGTACAGAACTGCTTTCATTTTTATACTCCTTTAAAGTTGTCTGAACGCTTCTTCGGCAAGACTTCTGAAATCATGAATAACAGGCGGTCTGCGGTCCTTTACAAGCTTTACAAGATATTCTATATTTCCGCTTCCGCCCTTTATTGGGGAATATGTGTACTTTTCCGTAAAAAAGCCTGTTGATAAAGCAAAGCTGTCAATATCCCTCAGTACCTGTTCATGTACCTTCTTATCCTTGACAATTCCGTTTTTACCGATATTTGAGCGTCCTGCCTCAAACTGTGGCTTTATAAGCACTGCCGCACACGCACCTTCTTTAAGCAGCTCGTACATCTTCGGCAGAATCATTTTTAGCGATATAAACGAAACATCGGCACAGATAAAGTCAACCTCTCCTCCGAGAAATTCTGTTGTAAGAGTTCGTACATCAGTACCTTCAGCATTTACCACACGGCTGTCCTCACGCAGTGACTGGACAAGCTGTCCGTGTCCCACATCTACAGCAAAAACCCTTGCCGCACCGTTTTGAAGCATATAATCGGTAAAGCCGCCTGTAGACGCACCAATATCAAGACATATCGTTCCCGTAAAATCAAGACAAAATTCCTTTGCCGCCTTTTCAAGCTTAAGTGCACCTCGTCCAACATAAAGCTCGTTTTCCGCTGATACGATTTCGTCCTCATCAAGCACATCATAGGCTGGTTTAGTTACTACTTTTCCGTTAACGGTTACATTCCCGTTTTTTATCATTTCCTTTGCACGCTCTCGGCTTCGTGAAATTCCTCTTGCTACAAGCTCGCTGTCAAGCCTTGCCATTTATCATGCTCCTTCTGCGTACAAACTCAGCTATGGTTTCACAGGTCATTCCAAGCTTTGTAAGACTTGATTTAACAGTTGCCTGCTTTACAAAGTCATCAGCTGTAACGGTACTGTATAAACCGCTGTATGCACTTTCCGCAAGTATATTTCCGATTTTTTCGGAAATAGAACCGCTGCCCATACTCTCTTCAATGAACACAATATGCTTATAACCGATTATCTTATCAATAATTTCATCAGAAAGCGGATAGATTTTCGTAAGCTTAAGCAAATCACAGCTGATTCCGTCACCGTTAAGGATTGACTGCGCCTTGTATACTTCATTGTAGATGCGTCCATAAGATATTATAAGCGTGTCACCCTGATTATTATTGTTAAGGGTGTACTCCGTATTCAGATTGGATTTGTCAAATACGGAATCGTCCGTGCCTCTGGGGTATCTTACAGCCGCTATGCATTTATCGGTGTATATCGCCTTATTCATGCACATTTTCAGTTCCTCGTAGCATGAGGGAGAATATATAGTAGTGTTGGGTATTGAAGCAAGCATAGGCACATCAAGAAGTCCCTGATGAGTTTCTCCGTCCTCGCCAACAATTCCCGCACGGTCAATTCCAAGCACAATATGAAGCTTTCCTATTGCAACATCATGTATAAGCTGGTCATAAGCACGCTGTAAAAATGTCGAATATACTGCAAATACGGGAATCTGTCCCATTGAAGCAAGTCCGCCTGCAAAGGTTACTGCATGCTGCTCCGCTATTCCGACGTCGTAAAAACGCTGTGGATGCTTTGCTGAGAAAAACTGCAGTCCTGTGCCGTACTTCATTGCCGCTGTAATTGCACATATACGCTTATCCTTATCTGCAAGCTCGGTAAGCTCCTTGCCGAAAACTGTTGAATAGCACTCATCAACCGAAACCTCAGGATTTCCCGAAACTACGTCAAATTTTGAGATACCATGATATTCTCCGGGATTCTTTTCAGCCGGAATATAGCCCTTTCCTTTTACTGTTTTAACATGAATCAGTACAGGGCGGTGATAGCTCTTTGCAGTACGCAGAACCTCGTCAAGCTCAGCTATATTATGACCGTTTACAGGTCCGAGATATACAAATCCCATATCCTCAAAAAGCGTGCTCTGCTCCAGAATTTTCGACTTGAATGAATCCTTTGCGTTCTTGATTCCTCTTGCCACAGGTGCTCCGACTACCGGAATATTAAGCAGAGTTTTTTCAACAGCCCTCTTGGTGTTAAGGTAATTCTCGGTATTTCTCAGTGACGTAAGATAGCGTGAAAGTGCACCTACACTCTTTGAAATTGACATATTGTTATCGTTGAGAATTACAATGAGGTTATTGTTCTTTTCACGTCCGCCGTTATTCATGGACTCATAGAACATTCCGCCTGTCATTGCGCCGTCACCTATTACGGCAACAGCATAATTCTTTTTGCCCTGCATTCTCATTGCCTCAGCCATACCTATTGCAACTGATACAGAAGTACTGCTGTGGCCGCTTATGAATGAGTCGTGCTCCGACTCCTCAGGCTTGGGGAATCCTGAAAGACCGTCCTCCTGACGAAGTGTGGAAAACCTGTCAGCACGTCCTGTAAGGATTTTATGTGTATAGGTCTGGTGACCTACGTCCCATACTATTTTATCATTCGGCGAATCAAAATTACGGTGAATAGCCATTGTTAGCTCTACTACGCCGAGATTGGACGCTAAATGTCCGCCTGTTTTCGAAACCGTTGAAATCAGCATTGTTCGGATTTCACTGCACAGGGAATTGCACTGTTTTAAAGACAGCTTTTTCAGATCCTGCGGCAGATTAAGTCCGCTGATTACCGGTTTTTCGGTTACTGTTATTTTTTCCTTCATTTTATATAAAGCGTCGGAATACATCCGCCGCACTCCTTTGATACTATTTTGTACGCTTCAGAAGCATTTCTGTAAGCTCAACAAGAAAATCATTATTATCAAAATTTTCAAGAAGCTTCATCGCCTCGTCTGTTATTTCCGCCGCTATTTTCTGTGCCTTTTCCACACCGAAAAGTGTTACAAAGGTAGTCTTGTTTTCCTCTGCGTCACTTCCGATTGGCTTTCCAAGCTCCTCTGCTGTACTTGTTACGTCAAGAATATCGTCAATTATCTGAAAAGCAAGACCAAGTCTGAAAGCATACTCCGATGCAGCTTCAATAAGCTTTTTGTCTGCACCTGCACAGATACAGCCCATTACACACGATACTGCAATAAGCTGGCCTGTCTTATTTCTGTACATATTTCTCAGATTAGCTTCATCTACGTCGCTTCTCTGCTCATTTTCAATGTCAATAATCTGTCCGCCTATCATACCTTCTCTGCCCGATGCCTTTGCAAGGCAGGAAATAATTTTCACCTTCCGGCTGTCGGAAAGCTGTGTATCTTCGGAAATAATTTCAAAAGGCAGAAATGAAAGTGCGTCACCTGCAAGTACAGCACAAGCCTCTCCGAAAGCCTTATGACATGACGGTTTTCCCCTTCTGAAATCGTCGTCGTCCATTGACGGAAGGTCATCATGAATAAGGGAAAAGGTATGTATCATTTCAATTGCACAGGCAGGTGCAGCGGCAATGCGGTAGTCCGCTCCGAGTGCCTCGCAGAATGCATAAACAAGAACGGGTCTTATACGCTTTCCACCTGCTTCAAGGGAATAATTCATTGCGTCTATCAGACTTTTCTGCGGTGCATTTTCTTTCGTATAATTATTGTATTTCTTAAGATTTGCTTCCGTAAATTCTATATATTCCGCAAGCTTCTCGTTAAAATTCAGGCTCATGGCTCACTCCTCCGCTGATACAGTTGTACCGCTGTCCTCTGTAATTTTTATCTCAGCCTCCGAAAGCTGTTTCTTGCACTGTGCTGAAAGCTTTATACCCTTGCCGTACAGCTCAACAGCCTTTTCAAGAGGAATTTCTCCCTTTTCAAGCTCAAGTACAATCTTACCGAGCTGAATCATATTTTCCTCAAATGTAAGTTTTTCTTCCATAGTATCACCGATTTATTTATTGATTATCTCAGCCTCAGCCTCACCGCTGCCGAAGCGTATCTTAATTATATCACCGTTTTTCAGCTTATCTGCGTCGTTTATAAGACTCTCACCCTTATATACAAGTGAATAGCCTCTCGATAATACCTTAACGGGACTAAGACTGTCAAGTCTTATCAGCTTTTCATTAAGCTGTGAATCAAGCCTTGATATATACCTCTTTATCGCAAGCTCGCTGCGTTTTTCCAGTCCTTCAAGACGCTCCTTATTCAGTCTCAGCCTGTTTTCGGGAGAGTATGCAGAAAGACGTGTGTAAAGCTGCATATATCTGTCCGACGCTTTATCTAAAAGCATATTTGCCGCAGTCTTGATCCTGCGCTCAAGTATGTTTATTTTCTCTGTCAGCTGTTCCATTGAAGGTGCCGCAAGCTCTGCCGCAGCCGAAGGTGTTGGTGCTCTCATGTCAGCCGCAAGGTCGGCAATTGTTGTGTCAGTTTCATGTCCGACTGCTGAGATTACAGGCACTTTGCAGTTATATATAGCATAGGCTACCTTTTCGGTATTGAAAGCACGCAAATCCTCAGATGAACCGCCGCCTCTGCCTACGATAATTACATCACACCCTGCTTGTTCAGCTTTTAGAATACCTCTGCAAATCGAATCAGGAGCTGTTTCACCCTGTACAAGTGCGTTTACAACGTAAAGTCCGCCGATAGGATACCTTCTTGTAAGTACGTTGATTATGTCGCGTACCGCCGCACCGCTGAGTGACGTTACGGCACCGATTTTCTTCGGCATTACAGGCAAGGGGCGCTTATGAGCGGTATCAAAGATGCCTTCTTTTGCAAGCTTCTGTTTAAGCTGTTCAAGTGCAAGGCTTGCCGCACCAAGTCCGTCAGGCTGAATATCATTCACATAAAGCTGATACACACCCTCACGCTCAAATACTGCTATACTTCCCGATACTATCACAGCCATGCCATCCTCAGGACGGAATTTAAGACGTGAAGCCGCAGAAGCAAACATTACAGCTCTTATTGAGCTTTCTTTATCCTTCAGCGTAAAATATAGATGTCCGCTGCGATAATGGTCGGTAAAGTTCGATATTTCGCCCTTTACCATTATTCCCTGAATATTCTTGTCGTCCTTTATTCGAAAGCTCAGGTATTTGTTTATTTGTGTTACTGTTAAAACAGGCATTATTTTTCTCCTGTTGTTTTAGATTTCAAAAATCCGTATAGTGCAACGCCTGCCGCATTGTCACACGAAAATTCCGGTGCGGCAAAGTGCGCTTCGGGAAATACGGAAATAATTCTGTCACGTATAATCTTATCGGACATTACTCCTCCTGCAAAAATCAGCGGAAGCGGTCCGTGTTTTTCAATTGCCGCTTTTGTCATGGCAATGATCGTTTCTGATAAAAATTCAAGGCAGTAGCCTGCTATATTTTCAGGCTTTTCTCCGTCTGCAAGCATTTTTTCGCATTTATTCTCCAGACCGGACAAACAGCAGTCAGTGCCCTTCATTACAGGCTTTACCTTATGCTTTACAGTACTTCCTTCCGCAAGCTTTTCAAGTTCAATACCGCAAGGGAATTTCAGTCCAAGCATAAGTCCTGTGCGGTCAACAGCCTGTCCCGCCTTCAAATCAAGTGATGTTCCGATTTGAGTAATTTTCACAAGCTCTTCTTCGTCAGGCTCACATAAAAGGCAGTCAGTAGTGCCGCCGCTTACATGAAATGCGATAAACCGCTCATTCACAAGGTCAAGTCTTTCTGCGGAATAAAGTGCCGCAAGTATATGTCCCACCTGATGAGATGTAAACATTGCAGGAATCCCGTTTACTGCCGCCAAAGAACGTGCATAGCCCTCTCCGCACAAAAAACAGGGCATATATGAGCCTTCGGTATTTCTCGGTCTCACTGATGCCGTAACAAGTGACGGCTGATTAAAGCTGTGTGAAGAATACAGCTGCTCGATTATTTCGGGAAGCTGCTTGGTATGGTGAAATACCGCATCACTCTGACGCAGACCGAGTGCTCCGTCCTTTACGGGAAGAAGCTTCTTTGACTGATATATTTTCCCCTCCTCGCTGACATAGACAGCGGCAGAGGTTGTATAATTACTTGTGTCTATACCGAGATACTCAGGCATCTGCCTTTTCCTCACCTGCGTGGTCTCTTGAAAATGCACCGAGAACACCGTTGATAAATGAAGTGTCCTCCTGATAAGTATACGTCATAGAAAGCTTGATAGCCTCGCTTATTGCCGCATTTACGGGTGTATTTTCATCATAGATAGCCTCGTAAAGTGCGATTCTGAGTATTGCAAGGTTGAGCTTTGAGATTCTTGCAATGCTTCTTGATTTACTGTAGCTTGAAATGATTGAATCAAGCTTTTCTCTGTGCTCAATCGTTCCCTCAACAAGCTTCTTCACTTCATCGTTTACTGTAATCTCATCGATTTCCTCAGCGATGTCATAAAGCTCCTGTATGTCGTCATCACGCAGAAGCTGCTCAAATACCAGCTTGAATGCGCTGTCTCTTATTTCACGTCTTGTCATTTTTCTTCTCCTCTGTTTTATTCAAACTTAACGCCGCCTATTGTTACGTTAACTCTTGCTACGGTTACGCCTGTCATGTTCTGCACGTTCTCCTTAACAGCCGACTGAACCGCCTGTGCAACAGTACAAGCCTTTGCGTCACCGTTTACCACAATCTTAATATCAATTGCAGCTACATCACCGATAAGCGATGCTGATATAGGTCTCTTGTTGCGAAGCTTGCTTACTGCATTCATTTCTCCGTCGAGACCTGCTACGCCCTTTACATCAAGGGCGGCAAGTCTTGCAACTGTAAGTAATACATCCTCAGATATTTCAAGTCTGCTCTTTGCAGCTTTGTTCATTCCTTCCATTTTTACCTCCGCCTTTCCGCAGAATTAGGTGTATTTTTTAATCAATATTGTGTTTACACCCCTACTTTTATATTATACCAAAAAAAATCGATTTGTACAACTACTTTACCTCAAAAATTCTGATATTTTCTGCAGAAACTTCTGCCTCACCAAGAATTATCTCCTTAATAGAGGCTGCCTGTGCCTTGTCAAGCCCTTCTGTCTTTACAACAACCTTTGCACTTTCACCGTCAAGGTATGCAACACAGTCCGCAAAGCCCTGTGCTTTTACAAGAGATTCAATTGTTCCCTCAGACTCGATAAGCTTTGAAACCTCAACTGCATCAAGCGCATTCACTACCATTTCGTCCTCTGTAAGGTCACCGCCGCCTATGATTGTCTGTAAGGTCTGCACCGCTTCGTCACGATTATTCATCTTATCAAGACGAGCCTGTGCAAAATAATCTGTACCGTCAGCACTGACTGCTGTATCTGCGTCAGTCTCAGCATCTGCTTCTACAGCTGCATCACCGTTTACAAATTCAGTTTCGCCGTAATTTATATTTTCACTAAGACCGCTGCTGCCTGCGGCTGCATTATCCTTTTCGCCGATTTTTGGTGCTGTTACGTAATTTATGTACACTGCCACTCCAAGCATTAATGTAAGACAGCTCATAATGATATGCTTTTTTCTGATGATAAATGAAGGTTTTCTCATAATCGTTTTCTCCTTTTACTTAAGACTTGTTACATAAATCCTGCTTGTGGGAATACCAAGTGCGGTAGATACCGCCTTGTACACCATTTCCTGCACAACAGGACTGTCGCAGCCGCTGCAGGCTATCACCGCACCGCTTATCTGCGGTGCTTTAACTGTTTCTATCAGCGCAGTTTTATCTCCGCTTCCTCCCACCATCACATATTGATATTCCTCCTCCTTCTTGTTTTCCGATTCACTTGACTTTCCCTCAGTCGCATATACATACTCCTCTTCATTGCTCACCGTGAGATATACTTCGACCTCGCCTACTCCTTCGATTTTCCGAAGAAATTCAGAAAGTCTTTTTTCGGTTTCTTTACAGTAGTCCTCTGACATAGATGTTACAGTACATGACTCTGCAGTTTTATACTCTTTTTCCTTTACTCCCGGAAGAAGTGACGAAATCAGAATCAGACAAAGTCCCGCAGCACCAAGTATCATTACTGCCGAAAGAGCTTTTTTATCGCTCCCGAGAGACCTTATCAGTTCACCTATTCCCATCGATTACCTCCGTTTCTTCTCCGAGACTGTTCCTGATTACCTGTGCAGCTGCCTGAAAATCGTCTGCGCTGACTGTAACATTACTAATATATATGCTGTTTGTCTCAGAAATATTAACATTTGTCTCTATTTTACTGCATTCAACACCTGCCGCTTCAAGCTGCTGCAAGAGTACAGATGAAATATTCTCCCCTGTCTGAATGCGGATTTCCTCGTTGTATAATTCGTCCTGCTTCGTATACTCAGGCAGAGTATAATTCTTTAAATCAGGAAGCTCAAATTTCAGCGTACCTTTCAGAAACGGTGTTACAATCACTGTAATAAATATAAGATTCAGTAGAAATTTCATCTGATTTTTAAGACGTGTACCCGAAACAAGCCCGTCCATTATACATATCGCAGCCGATATAATACAGACTGCTCTGATAATCTCTTTTAAGTTGTCCATAGCACACCTCCCGATTATACTGTTTTCATAAGTATTGCCGTGCTGATTATAAAAAGTACAGAAAAACAGATAAGTACGCTGAGTGCAATTGCAAGTCCGCTGTCAAGTCCTTTAAATAGCTTTTCAAGCGGTGCAACCGAGAACATCTCTGCTGCCGCTGTACCAGCCCATAAAGCTGCTCTGAATGCAAAAATCTCAAGTATAGGTGGAAGCATAAGAATGATTACAGCAATAGTCCCTGCTGTACCTGTAGTGCACTTCATAACCTCAAAGCTTCCCTTTACGGTAGAGTATGCATCCGTTACCGCACTTCCCACAACAGGTACAAGTCCTGATACAACAAACTTCACAGATTTTGAAGCAAAGCCGTCTACTGTATTTCCGAGAGTTGATTTAAGGGAAACAAACCCGCTGAATAATGTCATTGAAACAGTAAGTCCCCACGTTATTAGCTTCTTAATAAGCCTTACTATTCCTTCTGCTGAGGTTTCGGGGAAAACACTCCCTGTGATTGAAAGTGCCGCAGTCATAGCCACAAGAGGCATTACGATACATGATGAAAGCTGTACAATAATTTCAGCTGCTGCAAGAGTAATTGTATTATATACGCCTGCTGAAACTATATTTCCCGAAGCCACTGAAATTGCAACGTAAACAGGTACAAATGCAAGCATAAAGCCGGAACCTTTTTCAAGGGCAACACTGCTGTTCTCATAAGCCTCAAGAAGGGGCGGACATATAACCGCAGCGGCTGAAATTACGCAAACCATGTTGTAAAGATTGGCTGACGGACTTTTCGGGAATGTGGTGTCTCCTGCTGTATGCATTAACGAAGCAAAAACTATTGTTATCAGAATCGTACCCAAAAGTCGGAATGGTGCTTTAAGACGTGCAGTCACGGAAGCAAGCACCGAATCAATTATTGACGAAAGCGAAAGATTTTCCATATCCTCATAAGAAAAATTCGTATCGTATTCCGAAAGCATATCATTAACCTGACCGCTTATCTCTTAGTACTCGCATTGATGTCCTGTGCAAAAGCATCAAGCGAAAATACCTTTGAAAGGCATATAATTATTGTAACAGTAAGCAGTATTTTCAAAAATCTTCTCATTTTCAACTCCCTTTTACAGAAAATCGTTTATCATTTCAATCAATGCAGAAATAATCGGAAGTGAAATAACCGTTACGGCGCAACGCCCCCACAATTCAGCTGCAGAAGCTATCGCACGCTCTCCGCTGTCACGGCATATTTCAGTTGTAATCTGAGTTATAAAACAAATAGCAGCCGCCTTGAAAACCACTGATAAGTAGGAGGACGAGATGCCAGCTGTTTCAAAAAGCTCACGGACCTGCTGTATAACAGGCTGAACAAGCGTAAGTACCGCTAAAAGTATTCCGATACATGCGGCAAGTGCCGCCAACAGTGACTGCTCACGGCAATACTGACGAAGTAATACCGCAAAAATTACCGAACAGACCGAAAAAATCGAAACAGTAAAACAGCTGTCTACCATAATCCGAACACCGACTTTATTGTCTCAAACAGCTCACCTATCTCATTCACTATAACCACAAGCACCACTATAAGTCCCGCAAGTGTGGTAAGCATTGCCTGTTCTTCCCTTTCCGCACGTTTAAGTACAAGATTCAGCACTGCAACTATGATTCCTGTTCCTGCAATCTTAAATATCAAATCAATATCCATTTGAAAACTTCCCTTCTGCTTCAGATAATCATTATGCCTGTCATTGTTCCTAAAAGTACGCCGACGCTTTTGTAAAGCTTGCTCTTCCGAAGATACTCCTCATTACAACGCTGCTGAATATCCTTTATTATTTCGCAGGTACCATCAATTGATAAAAGCTGTCCTTCAATATCGCTTTTTCCAAGTGCATGTCCGAATGAAACAAGACAATTCCGCTCCTCAGTTTCTAAATTTCTATCAGATTGCACGGCATTTTCCCAAAGCTTATGAAAATCATCACACGGTTCATAATAATCAGGAAGCTCAGAAAGAAAATGCAGATTTGAATATTCCTTACAGGATTTAAGCTCACGGATAATTTCAAACATGTCCATTTTTCTGTAACGAATCAGCATTGAAATCCGATGAAGCATTTCACAAACCGCACGACAGGAATCACGTCTTATACGAAGCTTCTCCGATAAAGTAAACCCGCCAACAGCACCGCATAAAACAAATAAAACAAACGCAATCATTTTTAGCATATTATTTAAGCCTCCTGATTTCCTTAACTTTTCCGGGAAAGGACTCCCCCTGAAGAAAAACAGCATAATCAAAAACACCTTTTTCAAGCAAAAGTTCAATTCCCTGCCTTTTATACAGGTCTGCCAAAGATTCGGCATGAACAGTTGAAATAAACTTGACACCACAGCCATATCCGTTGATTAAAGCTTCTGCATCGTCGCAAGTACTGATTTCATCGCAGAAAATTATATGAGGAGAAAGAGTTCTGATTGCAGAAATTATTCCGTCACAGCGGTTGATTCCCTCAAGAATATCAGTCTGAAGTCCTGTATCGAAAAATGGAAGACCGTCTACAGAGGCGGAAATCTCGCTTCGTTCATCAATTACTGTGACCTTGTACTTATTTCCGCACAAGCGGCATAAGTCCCTTAAGATTGTAGTTTTACCCGAATTCGGACCGCCACAGACAAGAACACTGCTTATTTGTGTTGAATACAATTTACCAAAAATATTTTCTGCACAGCCAATAACTTCCCGTGCTATTCTGAAATTAAAGCCTCCAGCATATTTCAGAGGTGAATCAGAATCATTCCTTACACCTGATACACCGACTCTGACTCCATTTTCAATTGTAAAGTAGCCTTGTCGGAGTTCACGCTCAAAGCTGTGAACGGAATAACGGCACAATCGTCTTAGTATTTCCTGTACGTCTTCAATTGTAACAATTAGTAAATTATCAGTTCGTCCATTTTCTGAAAGATTTCCACTCATAGTCACATAATATAAACAATTGCATTGCACAAGAGAAACCGGCCGACCAACACGTAGTCGGATCTCACATAGCTTATCCCTGATATGAACCGGTATATCATTTAATTGTGTGCAAATTCTTTCGGGTAAATATGATGATATGGTTTCGTATGCCGTTTTTTTCATAAAACATCCCTCACTCTTTTTTATAATCATATTCAGCTGCAGTATATTTTATGACATAAAAAAAACCCTGCCTTATGACAGGGGAAAATAAAAACAGCACACCGAAGTGTGCTGTTTAATAACAATATTATTCCTTTACACCACCGAGAGCAACACCAGCAATGATGAACTTAGACAGAATGATGTAGATGATAACGATAGGAAGAATACTGAGTGCGATTGCAAGATAAATTGCACCGTAATCAACGAACTTATCGGATGCCTGAATTGCAGACACCATCATCGGGAGTGTCTTCTGATTAAATTTAGAGCTGATGAGGATCATGTTAGGTGTATAGAAGTTGTTCCAGCTTGCGATGAAGGCAAAGATAGCCTGTACAGCGATAGCCGGCTTCATCATGGGAATTGCAATTGTAAGGAAGGTTCTGAACTCACCTGAACCGTCAATTCTCGCAGCCTCAACAATGTCGAGGGGGAACGAGGACTTCATGTATGAACGCATGAAGTATACTACAGCAGGAGCTGCAATTGAAGGAAGGATAAGAGGCCAGTATGTATCTGTCAGTTTAAGGTCGAGCATGAAGCTTACGAAACCGGCAGATGTAACCTGTACAGGAACCATCATTACAAGAAGAATAATTGTGTAGGAAATTTCCTTAAGCTTAAAGTCATAAACGTGAATACCGTATGCTGTAAGTGCAGCAAAGAAAACTGTAAATACAGTTGAGAAACCTGTGATAATAGCAGAGTTCCTGTAACCGATAAGTACGTTAAATACAGTATTATAGTTGATGTCCTTGAAGAGTGTATCAATATTCTTCATAAGATATGTTCCCGGAACAAATGAAATTCCGTTAGAAATATCATGATTGCCTCTTGTAGCATTTATAATAAGAATATAAATAGGTAAGAGACAAATTACTGTAAGAATTACAAACCAGATAAAAAGGATTGTAGACTTAGTTCTGATCTTACGTGTGTAGTTAGCGTTTGAAGTGCCGTATACTGCTTTCATATTACTCATATAGTAAGACCTCCAAACTGCTTATTTTCACGCTTTGCCTGCTGTGCATTCTTCTTACGCTGCTTCTTCTTAGCGATTTCATCCTTGTCTCTTGTGAGATAGAATGCAATACAACCAAGAATAAGAGTAATAATGAAGAGAATAACAGACGCAGCACCTGCGTAACCCATCTTAGGACTTGTTACGTCGTGGAAATATTCATAAATGTAAACCGCAACGGTCTTGAGGTCATCGCTGACCTTCTGCGGGTCTTTATGATAAAGGAAAGGAATATCGAACATCTGGAGACCACCGATCATGGATGTTACGAGTGTATAAGCCATGATTGGGCTGAGAAGAGGAAGAGTAATCTTTCTGAATACCTGTCCTGAATTAGCGCCGTCGATGCTTGCCGCCTCAAATAATGAGGGGTTGATACCCTGAATACCTGACATAAGCATAATCATAGTATTACCGAACCACATCCATGTCTGGATAAACATAACTACACCACGTGAAGTCCATGTATCGGTAATGAATTTAATAGTATCATACTTTGCAGATGTCGAGTTATAATCAACAATGCCCATTTTACTGAGCAACAGGTTGAGTGAACCCGGAACATTCTCTGCCTCACCGCAAAGCTGGAGGAAGAGTACAGCAACAGATGCTGCAGTAATAATATTAGGTAAGTACATAACAATCTTGAAGAAGCCCTTGCCCGGGATCTTAAGATTAGCTTCTGTAAACCAAACAGCGAGAGAAAGAGATAAGATAATCTGAGGAATGAAGTTACCAACCCAAAGAATAACTGTATTCTGAAGGGCAATAAAGAACTTCTCATGAACCATCTTAACTGAACGGTTTCCGTCGCCGAAGAGAATTGCCTTGTAGTTATCCATGCCTACAAAGGCTTCCAACTCCTTACCATTACCATGAACACTGAGTACAAAAGTATTAATCAGCGGCCAAAGCTGGAAAAAGAAGTATACTAAGAAAAAAGGTAAGATAAAAAAGTAGCCGTACTTGGCATAGCTTATCGATTTAATTCTTCTCTGCGCAGCTGACGCCATAACACACACCCTCTCAAAAGTAGATAAGTAAATATATACCTACGGAATGCCTCAGCATTCCGTAGGTTTTCAAAAACGATTTTGAAGAATGAATATTATTGACGATTATTATTCCCAATCAAGGTCAGGAAGTGCTTCTGCTGCGAGATCCTTGAATGCTTCCTGAGTCTCTTCCCAAGTCTTTCCGCCTTCGAGGTATTCTGTCTTAACAGCTTCAACGAAGTTTGTCTTGCAGGGGTTATCGTACTCTGTGATGAGGCCCTTGAAGTCAATCTTCTGTACGTTCTCATAAAGAGGAGCGTAGATGTTCTGGTTGTCCTTCATGTTGCCTGTGATATCCTGGTTGAATACTGTGTCAGCCTTGATAAGCTCATCCATAACAACAGAGTTGTTAACGAACTCAGGCTTAGCTGAAGCGTATGCCTTCATCTGAGCGTTGTCAACTGTAGCAGACTTGATGAAGTCCTGAGCTTCCTGAGCGTTGTCAGTCTTGGGGTTAACAACCATCCAAGTACCGCCCCAGTAGTAAGCCTGAGGACCCTGACATACAGCCCACTTACCGTATGTTTCGCCGCCTACGCCGCCTGCAGCTGTAAGACCGAAGCCGCTGTAGCCCCATGTAGATACGAAGTAACCCATACATGTGTCGTTTGTACCAGCAGCTGTCCACTCATCTGTCCACTGGCCGTTCTTTGTAACACCGCCGCAGTCCCAGAGAGCCTTAGCTGTGTCAGCAAAGTTCTTGCAGAAGTCATCGATTACTACCTTGTTGTCAACAACCCAAGGCTGTGTACGACCACAAGCGTATGCCTGCCAGAGACCACCAAGTGTATCAGCGAGAGCTGTCTTTCCGCCTGACTGCTCAGAAATTGTCTGTGCAGCTGCTACGAAATCATCCCATGTACCGATCTTAGCCTGCATCTCCTCAGGGCTCTTAACGCCGAGGTACTGCTCAGCAAGGTCAGCTCTGTACTGGAAGCCGCCTGCTGCAGCCTGCCATGAAACGCCCTTACGAACGCCGTTCTTATCCTTACCGATTTCATCTGTGTAGCTGTAGATCTCAGCAAAGTTAGCATCTGAGAAACCGAGGTCAGAGAGAGGAGCTGTCTTAGTATCATCGTTGATGTACTTGAGAGCCCAGTCAGCCTCTACCATGTATACGTCCATGTCCTCGCCACCAGCGAAGATGTTGTCATACTTTTCAGAAGCTTCGCCACCCTGGCAACCCATGTTGTTGAAGTTTACACCTTCAATTTCGCCGTTAGCAACCTGCTCAACGCCTGCCTTGTAGTCTGTGATACCCTTCCACTGGCAGATGAGGTAAGGAACGTCATCACCGTTCCAAGCTGCAACTGTGAACTTGTCGCCGCCTGTAGCGAGCTTAACCTCGCCTACTTCTGTTGTCTTGCCAGCAGGTGCTGCCTCAGATTCGGACTCTGACTCAGACTCAGAAGCTGACTCAGACTCAGAAGCTGACTCAGACTCAGAAGCTGACTCAGAAGCTGAAGATGATGATGAAGACTTAGACTCTTCCTTTTCATCACTACAACCAACGAATGCTGTAGCAGACATAACGAGTGCTGCCATTAAAGCTAATGTTTTCTTAAGATTGTTCATTAGAATTTTCCTCCTTAAATATATATATTATATTTTAAAAATATAATAGCGTAAATAATGTTTTTGCCGCCGCTTCCTCAGACATTTCATGCTAAAATGAATGTACTCACCCAAGCCTTCCTGCTTCGGTGCGCTCAGCTATATTACAAAAGGCATAGGCCTGTGTAATCTTATTCATCAAGCAACTCCCGCACGGGCGTTTCCCGTACAAAATCCATACTGTCAGCTCAGCAATCCTCCGCACAGCTTTTATTGCTTTGCAGACGTCCTCTGCTTCGGGCAATCATTCCGCATTCCGCAGAACTCAGCCATGCTCAGACCCACTCACTCGCAGTATGTGAATAACCGTTGTTTTTCAGTTAATTATATATGTATCAGTGTCAACATACACAACTTGTCTCAAAAACGTCACAGTTCAATTGCTTTCGTAACATAAATATACCGTATTTTTCGTCTAAAGTCAATGCTTAAAATCGTTCTTTAATCTTTTTTGGTCGGTTTATACAAATTTATACATCTGTTTTTGTTATTTGTCACAGTTTTTTCGCGTCATTTCCGAAATAGTTACAAAACGGTTAAAATTGATATTGTTATATTTTCACCAATTATTTCCTTAATTATTTACTCCAATTCGCCAACCGTTACAAATTCAAGCATTTCAGATACCTCTTTCTGCTCAAGTTCTTCTATAAGCAAAAGCTCATAAACGTGACTGAATCCGCCTATTTTCTCCCGCAGTTCGATTATCTGCTCAGCTATTTCCTCCTCCACGTACGGCAGCAGCATAAGCTCTTCCTTTTCTGCTTCGTTAAGGTCTATCGGTGCAATATTCTCCAATGTAATTTCGGTTTCAGTATGCGGTTCTGTTGTTGTTACTGTTTCTTCTTCGCTAATTGTTTCGGTTATTTCTTCGGAAATATCCTCAGTAGTTGTTATTTCTGTCGTTATAGGTTCTGTCGCTTTCGATGAAGGTTCGGCTGTTTCTTCTGTTTTCTGTTCCGTTACTGGTTCGATTTCGTACACAGGATTTTCTACATATATGTAAGGCTCAATATCAGAAAAAACAACCTCGCCGATTCCGTCAACATTCATTATTTCTTCTATATTGCGGAATTCTCCGTTTGTCTTGCGGTATTCTATTATCCTCTCCGCAATAACCTCCCCTATTCCGTTAAGCTTTGTAAGCTCTTCAGCTGTGGCAGTGTTGATATTTAGCCACAAATCCTCTTCTTCCGTAATTGCTTCCGTTTTCGCTGTTTCTTCGTTTTCTTTGCTTTCCTCAGATAAAGGTTCCTTTTTGTCGGAAGCATTTTTATCATTTTTAACAGCTTTATCAGTGGCTGTCTCCGTAGTTTCTGTACTGCTCTCAATAGTTATAATCATCTGCTCACTGTTCTTATCCGGACTTTTCAGCACTAAATACAATGAAACTAAAAGCAGTGCAGAAAATGCCGCAGCTATAACCTTTAAACCGCTTTTATCAGACATTTTCCGCACCTGCCTTTTTGATTTTAATATTGTCCTGTAGATATCATTGCATAGTATGTGAGAATTCCCGACGCATCGGTTGAATCTATAAATTCGTCCTCATTATAGTCACAGCCGTAAAGCTGAGTATGAGTCATTTCGGGAGTATTACCCGTACTTACCGCCGCATAGTACGCAAGTACCGAAGAAGCGTCTGTAGAGTCAATGCTTCCGTCAGCATCCACATCACCTCTCATTTTATATGCAAGCTCAGTAAACCTCATACATGATGCAAATGCATCGTCAAGCGAGTAATAACGTACTGCTATTTCGACGCTCTCTGTGCCATTTTTCTCATAATCAAAAGCTGCATCCCACTCGACTGCCATCGCTTTACGGAGTTCTTCCTCGTCGTTAACATTGTAACGTTTTTTCATAAGCTCGGTAAATTCAGCTGTTTCATAGCCGAAATCCGCAGCAGCTGTGTCAAGTTCATTCCTTGTTACAGCTTCATGTACAATTCCGAATTCAAGAATATCGCTGTATTCCACTTCATAATATTCGTCGGAAACTGTATACTCAGGCTCTTCAGTCGGTGCAGTTCCTGCTTCCTTTATATTAAATGTTTCAGGAATACTTGCAAATTTTCCTTCACCTGCAGCAATTTTAATGGTTACGATCTCGCCGGGAATTATTCTGAACGCCTTGTTCATTACCATTCCTGAAGTTATGTTCTGTCCGTCAATGTAACGCTTTTCAGCAGGAATATAGTCCTCGTCAGTAGGATCTGACTTGACAGCATACACCACATTATTCGCTATATCATTTGAAATGAAATTGAGCGTCTCATTGAGGTAATCTACTTCAAGCTCAGGAAGCACTGCTCTTTCGGGTACTGTAACCTCAACATTTACACCCATACATTTAGCAGTCAGAATCTGTCCTGCGTAGTCAGATACGGACTCACCGTCATAAAAGCTGTGCCCGTCTGCCGCAGTAAGCGAGCTTGCATCGTTAAGACTTACAGTTTCATTTTCAAGGTCAAAGCTTATCAATTCACGAAAAACCTTTACAGTAACGGTAGAAGCAAGCTTATTTTCCTGTTCAAGTTCAAAGGTGAATATGTTTTCACCTGTTTTTAGCACTGAATCAGCAGTAAAAGTATTTGCTTCAATCAGTTCACCGTTGAAGTAAACATCTGCCGCTGAAAACGGAAGAAAGCTGATGCTTTCCTCTATTCCGCCAAGAATTATTTCATAAGTATTTTCATCTATTTTTTTTGCATACTGAGCATCATAGCTTGAGCTTGAACCCGTCTTTACTGAATACATAAGGTCATTAAGCTCCGCTTTTGCGGGTATATAGGTCTTTTCGGTATATGTAGCATTATCTGTTGTTGCTGAAATAACGGTTTCTTCAGTAATTTCAATGGGTGCTTCGTAAATGGTGTACTCTCCGCCATTGATTGATACGTAAATGTCACTGCCGTCCTTCACACTCAGTTCAACCTTTTCATCGGAGGGAACATTTCCCTCTATATGAGAAAAATCAACCGTATTCACAGGATTACCGAAGGCTTTAAGCGACATATTTCCCATAAGCACCTTAAGCTGTGTGCCGACTGCCATTTCCTCAATTTTAGCTATTTCCTCATCTGTGATAAGTCCCGTATATTCCTCAATGAGAGCATCAAAATATGCCTGTGTTTCTTCCTCTGTGTAAAGGTAATTTTCTGAGGTTACGTCTATCCACTCTGTACCGTTTTCACTATAGAAGCTTTCATTTTCTGCAGTAAACTCGCAAATCTGGTCATAGGAAATAAAACCGTTAAGCGTATCGTCTACCATTTCGCCGTCCTTTTCAAGAACCATGCAGGTTTCAAGGGGAAGTACAAATTTGGTGTCCTCACAGTAAAGTTTTACAACAACCGCAAAGCTCTCACCCTCTTCAACTACCACATTTTCATCAAGCTCAATTGTAATATATCCTGTAAGGTCAGAGGTACCCTTCGTTACCGCAGAAGCAGTGCCCGATGATGGGTCTGACATATCCTTTATATCGGTATATACCGTAATCTCGTAGTCTGTGGCGGGATTGTTTATGTAGGTTGATACCGCCTCAATCTGCTGTGTTTCCTCCGCAGTGAAAACGTTTGCCATGTACGACGGCTGATTTATATCAAGATCATCGTCAGCAGACATGGTCTGTGTTGGAATAAAGCTGTCATGCTGATAATTGGTGGCATAATTGGTGTTTTCGTCAAGCTCAAATACACCGAATTCACAAAGCGACGTATCGTCATAGGATATCCAGAAGTAGCCGTTATCGCCGAAATGAGTACCCCAGCTGTTCTTCACAAGCCATGCACCTATGTTTCCAGCGAAATGTGAAGCAGTAAAATTATCGTCCCAGCCTACGATTGTTACGGAATGATTTGCAAGTCTCGGGTCGGTATAGGAATGGGTCGCATTTGAACTGGAGCTGTAGCCTTTGGTTGAATAAGAAACGTCTACTGCATGTCCATCATAAAGAAACTGCTTGACAAGATTTTTTATAGTGTCCCTGTTTGTGCCGTCCTCGTTGAAGTCGAAAAGATACGCATTTTCAAGATGATAATCAGCCATTTCGTAAAAACCCGCCGCATACTCATCATCCAAAAAAAGATTGATGTCGGGATGTGCAAGCTTGTCCTCGCTGATTGGTCCTTTCCACTGCGACCACAGATTCGTTACGATAAAGACAGTTCCGCCTGCGTCCATAAGCTCATTGGACGTCATATCGGTACTTGCAATCTGTACCCTCTCTTCGCCGTAGTACGGATAAAAAGCAGTATGCATCTCAGAAAGGTTAATTGACGGAATATACTTCATAAGGCTTGTTTCCGCACTTGCCGCAGACGCAAAGGTCCAGCATGTACCAAAGGGATTCTGATTCTTCATTGATGTGCCAAAACCTGCATCAAGAAGGTCAAAAGACTCGGGAAGAATTGTTTCAGTTTCCGATATACTTACATTTTCCTCAATTGCGCCATAACCTGCTACAGGTGAAAGGTCACCTACACCCTCAACGTCTTGTCCTATAAGGCTCTTGAAATTCGGTATCGCATAGGAAACCGACGCTTCACAGGAAGCAGAAAGTCTGTCCGCTGAAATAACCTCCGAGCTGAATGCGGCAAAGCTTCCTTCGGGATAAGCAGACGCCGTACCCGTTACAATCATCAATGCCGCCGATGCGGAAATTATTCGTCTTAAGTTTTTATTCATGATATTCCTCCGTGATATTATTCGGATAAGTAATCTTTTTCTATCTTTTTATTATACCACACAGGAAATTATTTGTAAACGAAAAACATTCAATCGTTCATCATAAAAATCTCAATTTGTAATAAACGTAAAATATCAATCACAGGTTTTGGACATTATTACCCTCTCTCGCTGAGATAAAGTGATATTCTGTTTTCAAGCATATCAGCCGCTTCTTCAGGTGATTTCTCACCGTTGATTACTGCAAGATATTCCTCTCTCGCAATGTGTATAAGCTGTGTATCGAAATACGGATTAATCTCCACGCTCATAATATAGTCCTTAATTGCCTGCTTGCTCTTTTCGTCAATCTGTGAAAGTACCTCTCCGTCAAGTGTCTGTGCAAACGGTGCATTAATGGAACTGCTGTCCCACTTGTTATACTCCATTGCACTGTCAATCACACTTTCAATTACGGGAATTCCATGCATTTTCACAGTTTCACTCAACAGATAGCCTTCATTGAAAAATTCGCAGATAAACTCCCATGCACCGTCCTTGCAGTCGCTGTTTTCAAGAATTGCATACATCTGCATAGTTTCCGTATCAGTCACCGCACCGCAGCCGTCTGTATTCGGATAACCGACATAAGTTATGTCAGCACCGCCGAAATCATCATAAATCTGCTGACCGACGTGAGCGTTGATTCCGCTGATGTTAATTTCACTCAATAGTGCAGTCCCCTTTTTTAGTCCGTCTGCCTCCCGCTCATATACTTCAAGTTGTTCTGTTTCGGTCATTTCACTGATATTACGTTCAATATTATGTGCATCAAGAAAATTAAAGGCATCAAGAAATGCACTGTGAAAATCACAGGTATTATTTTCAAAATCAACGCTGTCACGTATTATTTTATAAAGCATAAAATTAGGAATGTCTGTTTTTGTATGCTGTATATTAAGAATCTGCGTATTTTCAGGCAGAGTTTCACATATTAGCGACATTTCATCCAATGTCCAGTTTTCGTACTCCTTGCCTACAAACTCTGTTTTAGCTGCAGCAGTCCTCAATTCAAAGGTGCTTGCTATCACAGGAAGCTTTCCGTCACGCTCAAAGCCTTCAAGAACATTCGGCAGAAAAGCATCACGAGGTACACTGCCTGCATCCATAAGCGGATATAAATCGGTGAAATAGCCGTCGTCAACAATGGACATGATGAAATTTCCGTCACTTACTATTATATCAGGACAATCACCGCTTATCATGTCCCTTTGAAGCGTCTCCCTTGCAAGAGCATCGATATCCTCGCCGTCGTCCGCTTCTGTTTCTGCGTTTTCAAGATAATTCACAAAATCAACAGTATACTTATCCGTTTCAAAACCCTTCGCCTTATTAAGGAATTCACCGCGCTGTGTTGCAATGTTTGCAACCTTGATAACAGCCTTTTCCGAAGATGAGGATTCAGAAGATTCTGAGCGTTCCTGACTGTCGCTGATTTCTTCGTTTTCAGTCTTTCCGCAAGATACTGCTCCGAACATAAGAGTTACAGCTGCAGTAAACGCTGTGATTTTTCTTATTTTGTCTTTCATAATAATTCTCCTTCCGTCTTTTTACCTTTACTTTATCCCGTCAGAAAAAATTTTTTGACGGGTTCTATATATAAGTGTCATTAAAAGGCAAAAAAGACGAAGGTCAGAAATATTTTTTTATTTAAACTAAAAGGAGCACCCGAAAGTGCTCCTGAATCTTTATTCTGCTGTAAGCTCCTTGTACATCTTTATGTACAAATCAGCCGATGCAAACCAGCTGTAATCGCATTCCATTGCACGCTTTACAAGGTCTGCCCATTCTTTTCTATCACTGTAATCACGCTTTGCACGCTTAACAGCATCAAGCATATCATTAGCATTGTACGTTTTGAAGGTGAAGCCGTTGCCGTTTTCGCCTCCGTTATCACGTACAGAATCTCTGAGTCCGCCTGTTTCACGTACAATCGGAATTGTACCGTATCTCATGGACATCATCTGTGCAAGTCCGCAAGGCTCGCTCTGTGAAGGCATGAGGAACATATCTGCTCCCGCATAAATCTTTCTCGAAAGCTCAGGAACAAATCCAAGCGTTACCGATACACGTCCGGGATATCTTGCCGCCATTTCACGGAAGAATTCCTCGTATACCCATTCACCGCTTCCGAGTATCGCAAACTTGACTCCAAGACCGACCATTTCCTCGAATACACAGCGGATAAGGTCGATACCCTTATGAGATACAAAACGGGTAACTATGCCGATAACAGGGTCATCTCCGTCATCAAGTCCAAGCTCGGACAAAAGTACCTGCTTGCACTTAGCCTTACCATCGGAATTATCAGCGTTAAAGTTTTCGGGAATAAGCTCATCCGTCTCGGGATTGTACTTATTAATATCAATACCATTAAGTATCCCCTTAAGCTTGTGCTGCTTTGTAACGAGAATTCTGTCAAGTCCGTGTGCATACCAAGGGTCAAGAATCTCCCACGCATAACTAGGACTTACCGTTGTAATCATATCGGCAGTCTCAAAGGCACCCTTCATCATATTGATGTAGCCGTCATATTCAAGCAGATTCGCATGATACATGGGAATGCCCATAAGCTCATTGAGAACCTCTTTACCGTAGCGTCCCTGATACTCGATATTATGAACGGTAAATACCGTCTTTATATTATCGTAGCCCTGCTGATATTTGTAGTATACATTATAGTAAACAGGAATAAGAGCAGTCTGCCAGTCATTTGCATTGATTACATCAGGCTTGAAGTCGATATATCTGAGCATTTCAAGAACTGCACGGGAAAAGAATACAAATCTTTCACAGTCGTCGTAAAAACCGTAAAGACCTTCACGGGCAAAATAGTACTCGTTATCAATAAAGTAGTATGTAATTCCGTTGTGTACAGCTGTAAAAATTCCGCAATACTGCTTTCTCCATGAAACGTCTACGGTAATATTCGTGAGAAATGTCATTTCATCACGAAGCTCCAGACGTATGGCCTTATACAGCGGTATTACTATTCTGCAGTCATTTCCCTTACTGTTTATTGCCTCAGGAAGAGAGCCTGCAACATCCGCAAGTCCGCCTGTAGCTGCATAAGGAACAGCCTCACTTGCGGCAAATAAGATATTCATCAATTAAATCACCGCCGTTTATATTCTGCCGTTCTTTCCGATGTAAAGAGGATATGTCTCAGAACCTGTAAGCACCTTTTCATCACTGATTTCTACGTTTTTATCAGTAATAATCGAAGTAATGTCGCACTTGTTTCCGATTTTTGTGCCCTGAAGAAGAACACAGTTCTTTACAACGGCACCCTTTCCTACCTTTACGCCTCTGAAAAGAATAGAGTTTTCAACAGTACCCTCAATCACACAGCCGTCAGCAATAAGTGAGTTGCTGATATTTGATTCAAGGCCGTATTTTGCGGGACCGTTGTCGCCGATTTTTGTGTAAATCGGGAAATCCTTTGAGAAAAGTGCGTTTCTCTTTTCGCTTTCAAGAAGCATTGAATTTGCCTTGTAGTAGCTCTGTACGCTGTCAATTCTTGTGAAGAAGTCCTTGTGCTCATAGCCCATAATCTTGTACTCAGACTTTTTGCCCTGAAGAATCTCTCTTGTGAAGCTGTACAGATTGCGGCTTGCAGCATCAGATACAATCTTCTTGAGGAAATCCTTGCTGATGATGAACATTTCAAGCCACATATTGCACTCGCCTGAAAACTGAGGGTCAACAAGAACGTCCTTGAGACGGTTCTCAGCGTCAAATTCAAGCATTGTTGCACCGTGACTTACTTCGCTGTCATATTTGCTCTTACTATAAATAAGTGTAATATCAGCTTCATTTGCAATGTGCTGCTTGAGTACAGGATTGAAGTCAATTGTTGTTACGATATCACAGTTTGAAAGAATTACATACTTTGCCTTTGAATGCTCAACAAAGCTCCAGATATTGTTGAGTGCGTCAAGACGTCCTCTGTAGATACCGCCTGTCTGACTGTAAGGCGGAAGAAGATGAAGTCCGCCCTTTTTACGGGATAAATCCCACTCACGTCCTGAGCCAAGATGGTCAAGAAGTGAGCCGTAGTTTGATTTTGTTATTACTCCCACCTCCGGAATTCCCGAATTAACGAGATTTGAAAGGGGGAAATCTATAAGTCTGTAACGTCCGCCGAAAGGAAGCGAACCCATTGTTCTCTGCTTTGTAAGCTCTGCAACCGATGAATCGTGCATACTTGCAAATATTAATCCCAGTACATTGTAATTTAAACTCATAATGAAGTCCTCCTTAGATATTCTCGCCGATAATCTGCTTCGGCTCTACTACCTTGTTTTCCGAAACAGTTACATTATGTCCGACAACCGCAATTCCCCAGTCGTCTCTGTTAGCGATATTCTCGGGACTTGTACCGATTTTTGCACCGCTTTCAATTACACAATCCTCACCTACAATGGCATACTCAACAACCGCACCCGATTTGATTACAGTGCCCGGCATGAGTATACTGTAGTTTACAGTTGCACCCTCTTCAATTGTTACTCCTGAGAATACGATTGAGAAGTCAACTGTACCGTCGATGCTGCTGCCCTCTGAAATCATTGAGTTCTCGATGTTAGCATTGAAGCCGATATACTGTGGTGCCATATTGCTGTTGCGTGAATAAATCTTCCAGTTACGGTCATAAAGGTCAAGCGGTACACTTGGGCTGAGAAGGTCCATATTTGCCTCCCAGAGAGAATCAAGTGTTCCTACGTCCTTCCAGTAGCCTTCAAACTCGTAAGCGAAAAGACGCTGATTATCACGAAGCATGGATGTAATAATATCCTTGCCGAAATCCTTTGACCAAGGCTCACCCTTTTCACGCTTTGCATTTGCGTCGTTTTCATTTTCGATGAGGTATTTGCGGAGCTTATCCCAGCTGAATACATAGATACCCATTGATGCGAGTGTTGACTTAGGCTCCTTCGGCTTTTCAACGAAGTCAGTAACCTTGTTGTTCTCGTCACAAATCATGATACCGAAACGTGAAGCCTCAGCTCTCGGTACGTCAATTACGGAAATAGTACAGTCAGCCTCATTGGCAATATGGAAATCAACCATCTTTGAGTAGTCCATCTTATAGATATGATCACCGCCGAGAACGATAACGTATTCAGGGTCATACCTCTCAATGAAACGCATATTCTGATAGATAGCATTTGCAGTACCCTCATACCATGAAGCACCCGACTGTGTTTCATAAGGCGGAAGAACATGAACTCCGCCGTTCATTTTATCAAGGTCCCAGGGCTGTCCGTTGCCTATATAATCATTGAGAACGAGAGGCTGATACTGTGTCAGTACTCCGACAGTATCAATTCCCGAGTTAGTACAGTTTGAAAGCGGGAAATCAATAAGACGATACTTTCCGCCGTAAGGAACAGCCGGCTTTGCAACGTTTTTTGTCAGTGCGTAGAGTCTGCTTCCCTGACCGCCTGCAAGAAGCATTGCAACGCATTTCTTTTTTATATACATAGTATTCCTCCTAAAGTGTGTAGTGGTATGTGTCACGGAATCTTTTATTCCGGTTATTTATTCTGCTTTGGCAGAGCGTTTTTTTGCTGTGGTTTTCTTAGCTGCCTGTTTCTTTTCAGCCGGTGCAGCGTCGGTTTTCTTCGGCTCACGTTTTTTAACAGGAGCATATTTGAGGTAGATAACCGAGAGGGGTGCAAGCGTCATTGAAATGCTGTCCTCAAAGCCATGCATTGCAAAGCGTGAGGTTTTGAAGGACTTCTCAGTAACTCCCGTACCGCCGAATTCAACTGCATCGGAGTTGAATACAAGCTTGTATCTTCCCTTCTGAGGTACGCCTATTTTATAGTCATCCCTCTGAACAGGTACAAAGTTGCAGACAGCAATAATTTCATCGCCGTTATCATCAAAGCGGCGGAATGCAATTACACTCTGCTTGTAGTCATCGTTTGAAATCCAGCTGAAGCCGCTCCATGAATCGTCAGTCTGCCACAGCGGAGAATTGTCCACATAGAATTTATTGAGCTTTTCAGAGAATCTGAGAAGCTTCTTGTGTGAATCAAATTCCATAAGATTCCAGTCAAGCTGAGTATGGTAGTCCCATTCCTTCATCTGTCCGAATTCCTGTCCCATGAAAAGAAGCTTCTTTCCGGGATGCGCCATCATATATGCAAGGAATGCACGGTACGAGCTGAATTTCTGCTCATATTCGCCGGGCATTTTATTAATCATTGAGCATTTTCCGTGAACAACCTCATCGTGAGAAATAGGCAGAACATAATTCTCTGAGAAACAGTAGAAGAATGAGAATGTGAGCCTGTCATGGTTGAATGCACGATAAATCGGGTCGAGTGACATATAAGCAAGCATATCATTCATCCAGCCCATATTCCACTTGAAGTTGAATCCGAGTCCGCCCATATCAGTAGGCTTTGTAACGAGAGGCCATGCAGTAGACTCTTCGGCAATCATAAGTGCGTCGGGATGCTTTGCAAATACCGCTTCATTAAGCTGTTTTAAAAATGCAACAGCTTCAAGGTTTTCATTGCCTCCGTAGATATTCGCACACCATTCGCCGTCACGTCTGTCATAGTCAAGGTAAAGCATTGACGCAACAGCATCAACTCTCAGACCGTCAACATGAAATTCATCAAACCAGTAGCATGCACTTGAAATCAGGAATGAACAAACCTCATTCTTGCCATAGTCAAATACTCGTGTTCCCCATGCCTTGTGCTCTCTTTTGCGTTCATCGGTATACTCGTAACAGCATGTACCGTCAAACTCATAAAGTCCTGCAGCGTCCTTCGGAAAATGTGCAGGTACCCAGTCAAGAATAACACCTATTCCTGCCTCATGGAACATTTCAACCATTTTCTTGAAATCATCGGGTGTACCGTAACGTGAGGTCGGTGCAAAATAGCCTGTAACCTGATATCCCCATGAACCGTCAAAGGGATACTCGGTAAGCGGCATGAATTCAACATGAGTATAGGACATTTTTTTCAGATAAGGTATTATCTGCTTTGCAAATGATATATAATCAAGGAAAACGTTTTCATCGTAGGTTTTCCATGAACCGAGATGAACCTCGTATACATTCATCGGACTTTTATAGATAGTTCTCTTATTCTTTTCCTCATACCACTTGCCATCAGACCATTCATAGCTGCTTTCGTATATCTTCGATGCAGTGCCGGGTCTTGTTTCAAAATGGCTTGCATAAGGGTCAGATTTAAGAATTACTCTTCCGTCCGCTGTCTCAATGCTGTATTTGTACACATCAAACTGCTTGAGACCTTTTATTTCCGTCTCCCATACTCCGTCTGAGATAAGCTTCATGGGATTCGCCTTTCTGTCCCATTTGTTGAAATCGCCTACAACAGAAACACTTACCGCTCTGGGTGCCCAGACACGGAATACATAAACTTTTCCTCTTCCCTTTTTGTGGGCGTGCACTCCGAAAAATTTATATGCTTCATAATTTTTTCCCTGATAGAATAAGTATAACGGGAATTCATTCAGATTTTCGTTATAATTATTAGGTGACATATTTAACCCCCTTTGCCTCCGGATACAGCTGTACAGACGCACCTGTCTCGTCACCGGATGCTTTTTCTATTACATTTTATCAGAAAAAAGGAAATTATTCAAGCATTTTCGGCCTCACGGTAAAATTTTCAGACGATATACTAATTTTCAAGCAGCGTTTTAGTGCATTATGACAAATTACACCCCAATTGATTCAAGATTATTTCAGCTATTTACACACATTTCACACCGCATTAAGTTAAATCTTCGGATTTATAGACTTTTATGCCGATAACCGTCACGTCATCACTTCTCAGATTCGGATTGAACAGCTCCGCCTTTGCGCATATTTCATCAACTATCATTTTTACGTCGTCATTCTGCAATAAAAGCTCCTTTATAAATTGATACTCACCCTCGCTTATTCCGTCGGAAAACATGATTATTATGTCGTTTTCCTCAAAATCATAATTGCGGGCAAAGGTGTCTGCCTCTTCTACTATTCCTATAGGAAAGGTCGGTGTTGCTATCTTCATGACCTGCCCTCTGTGTCGGATAAGTGTCGCCGATGCGCCGGACTTGATAACCGTAAGTTCACAGGTGTCACGGTCTATTCTTACAGCATCAAGTGTAGCAAAAGCTTCATCAGCCGACTTTGCAAGCATAATTGAATTTATCAGCTTTATCGCTGAATTGTACTGCACTCCGCTGCTTATAAGACGTCGGAACATGCTTACTACCATTCTTGATTCAAGGGCGGCACCTCGTCCTGTACCCATTCCGTCGGAAAGTATAACATAGCTCATCCCTGTACCGTCGGAAAAAACTGCTGTCGAATCGCCTGTTTCTGATGAATCCTCCGCACATACCGATGCACCGTATATTTCAAGGGAATAATCGGGACGCTCAAACAGACGGATTCTTACTTCCTTACCCGAATTTACAGGCTCGGAATAATCAAGGTTTATCTTCAGCTCGTCCGCTATAAGGTCGCAGACACGCAGACAATTCTTCGGAGCGTCCGCATAGGCAAAATAAAGCTCTACCTGAAGCCTGTTGCGTGAATTATAATATGCTATTACATTTTTTGCATTGTAGCTGTACTTTTTCAGTTTTTCCGCTATAGTACGGCTTATAGGTGCACTGCATCTTACGTCTGTACGCTCGCCTGCCGCCGCTATTATTTCCTCTGTTATCTTTATCTGCTCGAAAAGCAGCCGCTGACTTTCAGAGAATCTCAGTTCAAGAAGCTTTGCGGTCATCTTTTCTCTCGAAGTCTTTTCAAAAGCTTTTATAAGCTCATCCCTGTGAAGGCAGTCCTCAAGCTCATAGGGAAAATTATTCCTTGTAATCTCAGATAGTCCCGAAAGTCTCTGAAAGCCTCTTTCTGTTATCTCACGGCTGTTATACCAGCACGCAAGACGCTTATGACATGTACCGCACACCTCACTGCTGTTTATTCCGATTTCATCGGGCTTCTCTGCATTTTTCGCAAGAACCTCAAATATTTTTCCCGATTCAGTGCGGATTGTTCTGATTGATGTTGCAAGAAAATTCATTCTTGAACCGATTATTCCCGTAAGTGCGTCACCTTCTCCGATGCCCGTCATAACAAGCTTGTCCGAAAAATAAGGGGAAACAAAAATAAACACCGCAGTACCGATAATAATGTTGAGCATTCTTGAAATACTCTCTGTACCGACTCCCGTAAACACTGTAATCACAAAGCTCATTGCAACAAAACAGCCAGCCGCAATTCCAGCCTTCTGCTTATGCAGATAACCTGTAAGAAAGCCAGCCGCAGGAAGAAGCATTGTTTCAAGTCCCGTTACCGATGAACAGAGATACGCTCCGCAGGCTGTAAGTGCACCGCAGAGTATTCCTCCTGTATATCTGTAATGATATGCCGCTGTTACCGTAACGGCTGTGCCGACAATTATTCCTGTATTCACAAAGGGAATATCAATTGAACATAATGATGCAGTGAATATGGTATAAACTACCGCATAGGCACAGCTTACAGGTGCTGAAAGGTCAAGCACAAGCTGATTTCTGAGGCTTTCCATTATCAGCGCAAGGGAATAAGCCGTAAAGCCTGCAACCGCACCGTAAAAAGCGTAAAAAACAAGCTTATATATAATCTCATGAAGAATTGCCGAAACCGCAGTTCCTGAAACAAAAACAGCCGCCGCAGTTATTATTCCGCAGTATTTCGGAGAAGTCTTTGATTCAAAAAAAAGCTTGAAAATAACACATATCACCATTGCGGAAAGCTGTATCATATTCTTTGCAATACTCTCCGAAGTCATGTATCTGATTATACTGCCTGTAAGTACCGCCGCAGCGTATGGCAGACCTGCCGCACCTGTCAGCGAAATATTTGTAAAGGATGCCGCACCGGCAAATTTCGTTTCCGCAAGAAGAAAACCTCCTATAAGCGAAGCTGCAAAGCCTGCCGCCTGCATTCCAGCACCTGTTTTTTCAGCCGTCCTCATTTTCAACATTTTTATCACCCTTTATAGCGTTAATTATTAATAAATACAATTATACTTATGCAAAAACAGATATAGTGTCGTATTGTGAATTGCAGATTACAACTTTTTGTCGTTTATTCCGATATATACAGATACCGTACTTTACACACCGTGAATTTTATGTTATAATGTATATAAGTAAAATGAATAAGTTCGGGGTGAAAATGTGGAAGCAAAAGCTAAATGCGATATAGCCATTATCGGCGGCGGTGCATCGGGACTTGCGGCGGCAACAGGTGCACTTCAAGCCTGTTCCTGCAGTGTTGTAATAGCAGAACGTCTTGAAAAAACGGGAAGAAAAATCCTTGCAACAGGCAATGGCAGATGCAATCTCGGAAACAGAAATATCTCGAAAGATTATTATCACGGCTCAGTGAAAAATATTATGGGTATTATAAAAAATTCCCCCTCACCCGAAGAGCTTTTTTCGGATATGGGTATACTCTGTACTTCAGACGAACAGGGCAGAATATACCCTCACAGCAATTCTGCGGCTTCCGTTCTCGGTGCGCTGAGAATTCAATGTGATATGCTCGGTGCAAAGGAAATCTGCGGCTTTAATACAGTAAAAATTCAGCCACTGAAAAATGGCTTTCTGCTTCACTCGGAAAACGGAGATACCATACAGTGCAGACGTCTTATTATTGCCGCCGGAGGCTATGCGGCACCTGCTTTCGGTACTGACGGAAGCCTTATTAAGCTTCTTCGGGATACAGGCTACAAAACTGCTAAAATCTGTCCCGGAATCGCTCCATTGAGAGTTTCTCCCGAAAGCGTGAAGGGGCTTAAAGGTGTACGTGCAAAAGGTATTGTTTCAGCAATAGCAGACGGCAAAATCCTGAAAACTCAGCAGGGTGAAATACAGTTTACGGAAAATTCTCTTTCGGGAATATGCGTTTTCAACCTTGCACATCTGTTTTCCGAATATGAAGGCAAGCTAATTATCCGTGCAGATCTTCTTCCCGAAATGAAGAGAGATAAGCTTGAAGAATACCTGTATATGGTTCAGTCTATAAGGTATGATTGTACGCTTGAAGAATTCCTTACAGGTATTTTTACTAAGAATCTTGCACTATATCTTATGAAAAATTCGCTCGGCCGTCCTCTTACGGATTTGATTTCATCTCTCACATATCCCGAAATTCAGCGTATTGCCGCAAAAATCAAGTGCCTTGAATTCAAAGTAACAGGCTGTTCTTCATGGCAGAATGCACAGGTTACATGCGGAGGAATTCACGGAAGCTGTGTTGATGAAAAATTACATTCCAAACTGCACAAAGGTATATATTTCTGCGGAGAAATTCTCGATGCCGACGGCGACTGCGGAGGCTATAACCTGCAATGGGCATGGGCTTCGGGACTTCATGCCGGAAGAAATTGTGCACTTTCACTTGAATCGGAGGAACACAAATGATCAGAATTAATAATATTAAGGTTCCGCTGAGCTTTGATTTCGGTCAGCTTCATGAGTTTTGTATTCAGAAGCTTGGAATTGAAAAAAAGCAAATCAGAAGTGTACGCCTTGCTAAAAAATCTGTGGACGCGCGAAAAAAATCTGACGTTCACTTCACTATTTCCCTTGATATTGTAGCAGAAAACGAATCAAAGCTTCTGAAACGAATCAAGGGTGCGGTAAAACAGGAAAAGTACTCCTACAAAGTCGTAAAGCTTACCGCCGAACCCGAAAAGCGTCCTGTTATTGTAGGTTTTGGTCCTGCGGGAATGTTTGCGGCACTCGTTCTTGCTGAAGCAGGTGCAAAGCCTGTAGTCCTTGAAAGAGGCGGCGATGTGGACTCACGTTCCGAAGCTGTTGAGCTTTTCAGGCAAAAGGGTATCCTTGATACGGAAAACAATGTGCAGTTCGGCGAGGGCGGTGCAGGTACCTTCTCAGACGGAAAGCTTACAACAGGTATCAGGGACGTGCGTTTAGGCTATGTTTTTGAGCGTCTTGTTGAGTTCGGTGCACCTGATGAAATACTATACCTTGCTAAACCGCATATCGGTACGGACAAGCTTAAAATTACAGTTAAAAATCTGCGTGAATACGTCCAATCACTTGGTGGTAATATTATTTTCAACGCAAAATTCTGCGGATATGAAACGATTATTGACAATATTTCCTCTGTTAAGTACATTAAAAACGGAACGGAATATTCTCTTTCAACGGATAATCTTATTCTTGCGACAGGTCACAGTGCAAGAGACGTTTTTGAAATGCTGCACAGAAAAAACGTAAGTCTTTCACAGAAGAATTTCTCAGTCGGAGTACGCATAGAACACCTGAGAACAGATATAGATAAGGCTATGTACGGAGATTTTGCAGGTCACAGTGCACTGAAAGCCGCTGACTATAAGCTTGCGGTACATCTCCCTGACGGACGCACTCTTTACACCTTCTGTATGTGTCCCGGCGGCTATGTTATGGCGGCTTCCTCAGAGGAAAACAGACTTGCGGTTAATGGTATGAGCTGTTTTGCCCGTGATGCCGAAAACTCAAACAGTGCTCTGCTTGTAGGTGTAGGAAGCGACGATTACGGCAGTGAACACCCGCTTGCAGGTATGTATTTTCAGCGTGATCTTGAGGAAAAGGCGTTTATTGCAGGCGGAAGCGATTACCGTGCACCTGCTGTTACTGTCGGAGAATTTCTCGGTAAAACTGCTTGCGGCGATTTCGGCAAGGTAACACCTTCCTATATGCCCGGAGTAAAGCACTGCTCACCCGATGAATATCTGCCTGATTTTGTATGTGAAAGCCTGAGACTCGGATTAATGGAAATGGGTAAAAAAATTCACGGCTTTGATGATAACGATGCCGTACTTACAGGTATTGAAAGCCGAAGCTCGTCACCTGTACGTATAAATCGTAACGAAGATTTACAGTCCCTATCAGTCAGAGGACTTTTCCCGTGCGGTGAAGGTGCAGGCTATGCAGGCGGTATTGTATCAGCGGCTGTTGACGGTATAAAATGTGCGGAGGCAGTAATTGCCAAACTAAGAGGTTAGTATTATGAAAATCATTTATATTTCGGAAAACAAAATCTATAAGTGCGAGAACGGGAAAATTGCGGAGCTTCCGAGCGAAAGGGTTCTTCATTACACCGGTACCATCGCACAGATCAATAAAAACAAAGAGTGGAAAAACAGCGGTACGGGTGCTGAATTTATGGGAGCTGCCGTACATCCCGGATCTGAGGAAAATGCATACGTCAATATTAACGGAGTTGCGGCAGGTGGACTGGGTATTGTGTATTCGATGAGACTCGGAGATATGGGCGGTATCTACAGCAAAAGCATTGATAACCCGAATGAAGCTGAGGCACACATATTCACAGGCATGAATACAAATATCAGCACGATTTCGATAAAAAACGATAGAATAGCTACAAGCATCGATGGTCATCTTGCAGTTTCGGATTTTAAAGGCAATCTCGATGAAATCACTGACGGCGATTCCCGTGAGGAGGACCCAAGCTGGTCTTTAACCGATAACAGAATATTTTGTACTACAGCAGGACTTGCGCGTGACAGCAGAGGAATCATTGCCGCAGTCAGTCCGCGTTCAATAATGGCTGTTGACCTTGACGGCGGCTCTATCAAAGAGCTTTATTCAGACGAAGATTATGACTTCCTTAAGCCGAAAAACAACTCTCACGGAAACTTATATTACATAAAGCAGCCATATAAAGCACCTCAGGAGAAGGATCCGCTTTGGAAGGATATTCTGCTGTTTCCCTTCAGAATTCTCAAGGCAATCGGCGGCTTTCTCAACGCTTTCAGTGTAATTTTCGGCGGAGAATCTCTGCAAAGCGGCAAGAAGCATGGTGACGTCAAGACAAAGCAGAAGTCCGATAAGGAGCTTTACTTAGAAGGCAAACTTCTCGAGGCTGAGAAAAATGAAAAGGAAAATTCCGCAAAAGGAGATAAAAATCCCGGAATTCTGCCCGTAAACCGAGTTCTTGTGCGTACAGAAGCTGACGGGAAAGAAACCGTTATCAAACGTGGTGTGCTTGATTATACTGTCCTTGACAATGGAGATATTATCTGCTCCAACGGAAAAGCGCTTATTCGCATCGGCGAAGGCGGGGAAGAAATTATCGCCAAAGCTAAGCTTGCACACAGTATCTGCGTAATTAAATAAGGAGTTTGCATATGAAAATCAATGTAATAAACGGTGAGCTTGATGTTCACGAAATCGATGAGTATGTAAAATACGGAAGCAGAAAATATAAAGGCAGACAGATTTCTCAGCTTGATATTACTCTTGACGGTGAATTTGTAGACCTTAAATTCTATTTCAAAGACACTGATTTTCAGCATGCTTACCGCTCTGCTGATTATCTTGTAAATACTATGGAAAAGCTCAATGACGCAAAACAGGCTGAGTTTTCTCAGAAACAGCGTCATAAGGCGTAAAGGCGGTGTATGATGAATCTTACTAACATAGGAACTGTAAAGGATATACTTTCTCGTCACGGTTTCAGCTTCTCTAAGGGACTGGGACAGAACTTTATTATTAATCCCGATATCTGCCCGAGAATTGCTGAAAACGGCAACGCAAAGGAGGGCTACGGCGTACTCGAAATCGGTACGGGAATCGGCGTACTTACAGCTGAGCTTGCTAAACGTGCAGATAAAGTTGCAGCTGTCGAAATTGACACAAGACTGCTTCCCATACTTGACGAAACTCTTGAAGAATTCGACAACGTGAAAATATTCAATGAGGACGTTATGAAGTGCGACCTGAATAAAATAATCAAAGAAGAATTCAACGGACTCAGGGCGGCTGTTTGTGCAAATCTCCCCTACTACATCACCTCACCTGTTATTATGCTCCTTCTTGAAAGCAGACTCCCCATAGACTCAATTACCGTTATGGTACAGAAAGAAGCCGCTCAGCGTCTTTGCGCAAAGGTAGGTTCAAGAGAATCGGGAGCTATTACCGTTGGTATTAATTATTACGGAACAGTGAAAAGTCTCTTCAATGTTTCAAGGGGAAGCTTTATGCCTGCGCCTAATGTTGATTCCGCAGTTATACGTATTGATATAAATCATGACAGACTGCTTGATGAAGAAGAGGAAAAATTCTTCTTCAAAATGGTGAAATACGGTTTTTCTCAACGTAGAAAAACTATTGCCAATGCACTTTCCTCACAGCTCGGTCTCAAAAAGGATGATATATATTCAGCTCTGACCTCCTGCGGACTCCCCGAAGCCGCACGCATCGAGCAGCTTGATATGCAGCAGCTTATTTCACTTTCACGTATGCTTATGAACAGATAATATTTAAGGCTCACCTTTTGGGTGAGCCTTTTCTATATCTTATTTAGTTTTCCTCATCAAATAAACCGTTTGCTGATTTCTTTTTATGAAACTCTTCTTCTGTCTTCTCCTGAGAGTCAACATCAGATTCCTCATAAATTTCCTCGTCATTATCATCCTGTGAGCTGTCAGCCATTTCCTGTGCACGAAGTTCGTTAATCTGCTCTATTTCCGCACGATACTCTTCTTCAAGTTCAGGATTAAGAATAATCATTTCTTCAAGATACTGTATTCTTCTGAGTCTCTTCTCTTCAAGTGCCACAAGTCTTCTCTGTTCTTCTATACTCTTAATCTGCTCGTTAGCCGGAATATCGGGTTCAAGCTCGATTATATCCATTGAAATAAGCTTAAGTGACAGATAACGTCCGTCATTTCCTTTTATCTTAAGTTCTTTTCTGCGATATACATTGCTTGCACAGATTGTAATCTCAATATAATCCTTATCTGCAAACCAGCTGTTCGGAACCTGAAGCAGGAAGCCTCTGTTCTTTCTTGTAAAGAGCTTGGCACTGCGGACATAATGACCGTTTACGTAGAATTTAAGGTGAACCTCATACTGCTTGTATCTGAGATAAGGACCTCCTCTTAGCTTGATTGCCAAATCCTTATCGGTATGAGGAATATGGAAACCGATTTTTGCCTTTTTGCTTACAATCCAGCGTCCGACATTGTCGGGATACTCTATTCCCTCAGTATATATATCGGGATATCTTGCAAAACGTATGTAATTATTAAGCTGCATCTGATACATAGTTTTTGTATCATTCTTTGTTGCAGCAAGATAATTGTAGAATCTCTCACAGAAACCTGAATTGTAGTAGAAGAAACGGTCTCTCTTTTCCTTGTCGGATTCAGTAAACTCAAAATCAGTCTTAAAGTATCCGTCAAGCATATCTATACACTCATCAACCGTATCAACGACATTGAAAATGTAGTCCTCCTTATCCTTGTACGGAGTCGGAAGATCAGTCTTATGCTTGTATCTGAGACAATCCTCACGGTCAGGTACATTAAGGAAAATTACAGGCTTGTGCTGGAACCACATTTCAAAGCACATGGATGAATAGTCAGTAATAAGTATTGCGGAATCTCTCTTTGCTGCTGCTATCTCCGCATCTTCAAGAATATGAATTCCGTCAAGAACGTCGCTTCCGCAAACTGAAAGTACGGTGTGATGCAGAGCAACCTTTACTGTATAACCGTAATCCTTTACAAGCTTTGTAAAGCGGGGATCCTTAAGCAGTCCGGTAATGGTCTGAACATAGACAGACTCGGTTATATCGGAAATATGACGAAGGTATCTTCTGTGAGTAAAATAAATGAAGATACTCTTTTCAGACTTAGCATTATCGGCACTGAGCAAATCCCATCTGAAAAGACCGTTCGGTACAAGGTTTTCCTCTTCGTAGCAGCCCTTGCTTATAAACAGTTCCTTTTCAAACTCATTGCTTATCATAATTTTATCAAAAAGGAACTGGCTGTAGGTTGCCTGTGTAATAAAGTTGTTCTTGAAGAAGTTTACACCGTGCTGTGTGAAAAAGGAATATACATACGGACTTTTCTTAACCGCATCGGTAATTCCGAAATTAAGTGCGTGCATTACCTGAAAACCGCCGCAGATAAACTTTGTGGTCTTGAAAAGATTCTTAAGCTGCCATGAAAACTTAACGTGATTTTCTGTTGAATACGGAATAATGTTATCACCGTATTCAGCTTTTATTTCAGGATAAGCACTTGAATGCTCATTTATGATATAATAAGGCTCAAAACCGCTGTCCTTCTTATTATAGATATATTTGAAAAGCTCAAACTCATCCTGTGGAGAAGTATTTTCCTCAAGAATGAAATCACAGGTTATTATTTTATTTCTTTCTGTATTTTCAGACATTGCCTTATTAATAAGATAGGCAATAACCTTTCTGTATATTCTGCTTCTGAGAACAAGCATCGGATATTTAAACTTCCAATACAAAAAATCTTTAAGCATACAAAATTTACGTCCTTTCAAAAATTACTATCCTGCTAATTAAAGCATCGGTTATATATGTTTTTAACCGAATGCCGGGAATTAGTAAGCCTAAAACAACTCATATTATTATATACCAATAAAAGCTGTATTGTCAATGCTTTATATTTTAAAAGCTCTTTTTTTGTAGGAAAAGTGCAAAACACATCGTACATAAGAAATATAATTGATAAAATGACGTTACTTCCTGTAAATCACTTCAGTGTCACACTGTTGTTCAATACAAGCGTACTGTACAGAAAAAGCACATCCTGATTCTCAAAATCCATGAAGTTTCCAAGCATAGCAGATGAGAGATATCTTATATCAACAAGAGTGATTTTTGAGTAGCCCTCAGCAAGAAGGGGTGCGAGACTGCTTCCGAATGAATCACGGAAAACAATAAGCTCCTTATCGGATGAAGCGTTCGGATTTGTTATTTCAATAAGCGAAACAGAACCCAAAAGATACATTTCATAAGGGTCTTTTCCGTATGCCTTTTCCATATCATACATACTTCCCTCGCTGTCTGTTTCGTAATTGTATACCTTGCAGTTTCTGAGCATATCATTTTCAAGATAATATATCTCATCGGCATCACACGGCAGTGCAAGCTGTCCGTAGTATACTCCGTAAAAAGGATTATCAAGAAGCTGCTGAGTATAATCACTTCTTACAGCAGTACCCATTTCCGATGCAAGCTTTTCGGCAGTATCTTTTATTTTCTCCTGTCGCCAGTGCGTATCGGTTTTGTAGTAATCACCTATTTCAAGTGTATCGGAAATATCTATATAATTCATATAACCGCACTGCTCACGCATATATTCCTCAAGCTTTTTGTATTCCATTGAAGGATAGCCGTTATCCTCCGCAAGGAAATAATTCTTATCGGGAATTATGCTCAGATACACACTGCATTCCGTATCACTCAGATAATTATTATAAATATTTTCAAATCGCTCAGACGCATAGTCAAGAGAATCTGTATTCAGCGGATATTCAAGCTTTGAAATATACCCCTCTGACATATATACTCCATTATTATCCCTGAGTCCCATAAGCTTCATTGCTGTGAATGCCTTAAGCGTTCTCATTTTATCACGCAGAGGAAAATTATCAAGTGCAAAGCTTTCGGTATCGGTCATAAATTCTCCCGACATTACTGTTTCCTTATTCAGCTTCGGAAATTCCGCAAGCTGTCTGCGTTCACTTTCGGAAAATTCGCCGTGCGGCTTGATTATTCCCCATACGCTAAGCACAAGTACAAAAGCGGACGCAAGAAGAATAACCGCATAATTTTTAAATTTAGTATTCATCTGTCGTCCTCCTAAAATCTGAAATATAAAAATGGATTGAATGAACCATCCACAAGAAATGCCGTTGACAGCAGAAGCATTATGAAAAGTACTATCGGTTCGGCTGTATTTATAATAATACGTGTTTTGTCACTGTTTTCAGCCTTTGAAAGCAAATTACGGACAAACGGTGCGGAACCGACCACTGCAAACAGCAGGATCAGACCATAGCTTCTGAGATAATATAATCCATCATCCGATACAATAGAATAATCTCCTGCTCCGAACATTGCACCTATTGTACAAATACCTTCTCCCATATCAGCTGAATCAAATATTACAAAGCTTATTATAACTGCCAATAAAACATAAATGTGGCTGAATACAACCGATTTATCAAGCTTATTTTTAAGCCAAAGCTTTTCCGCCGCAAGGAATACCGCAAAATAAAGTCCCCATATTACAAAATTCCATGCCGCACCGTGCCATAAGCCCGTTGCCATCCATACTACAAGAATATTGAAAAGCCATCTTGCCTTAGAACAGCGGTTTCCTCCAAGAGGGATGTAAAGGTAGTCCCTGAACCATGAACCGAGTGAAATATGCCAGCGTCTCCAGAATTCCGTTACACTCTTTGAAATGTACGGATAATTGAAGTTCTCCACAAAGTCAAAACCAAGTATTTTTCCAAGTCCCACTGCCATATCACTGTAGCCTGAAAAATCAAAATAGATATACAAGGATGCCGCTATTGCATACACCCAGAAAAACAGTACCGACTTATCCTCAGAGGCTTTAAACACATCACAAAGCTGCGCAAGATTGTTTGCAAGCAGAACCTTTTTTGAAAGACCGATTACAAAGCGTCGAACGCCGTATGACGCCTTTTCAATTGTATGCTCTCTGTTTTCAAGCTGACGTGCAATGTCTGAATAACGGACAATGGGTCCTGCAATAAGCTGAGGAAACATTGCCACATACGCCGCCAGATTTATAAAATTACGCTGTGCCTTAACCTGACCTCTGTACACGTCAGCTACATAGCTGAGAATCTGAAATGTATAAAAGCTTATTCCTATAGGCAACGCTATTCCTAGTGCTTTAATCGAAATTCCCGTTATTGCACTGAAGTTTTCAATGAAGAAATCCGCATATTTACAGTAAGCAAGCAGTCCCAGACTTATTGTCACTGATAAAATCAAAAACAGCTTTGACTGCTTTCTGCCATTGTATTTTTCTATCAGAAGTCCGAGAATATAACCCTGTATCACCGAAACAAGCATGAAAATAATGAATTTCGGTTCTCCCCATGCGTAGAAAAAGAGACTCGACATGAGAAGAACCGTATTTTTCAGCTTTTTCGGAGCGATAAAGTATACCGCAAGTGTAATCGGGAGAAAGTAAAAGAGAAATGTTATACTTGAAAATACCATCGCTTCGTCCTTGTCAATTATACAAGCTGTTCATCGTAAACAAGCTGTGCTGAAGCGTATGCTGCTGTAACCTTTGCCTTGAAATTATCAATTAAATCAGCACTGCCGAATGCAGAAATAACATAGCCGTCAACTGTCATTACGATAAGCTTGTCAGGGAAACCGCACATCCACTGACGAACAAGTATATTCTCCTTTATGCCGTCAGCTATTGTCTGTACATCAGCTTCATTTGCAGCATGGAAAGCACCGCATGTAAATGTGTTTGCATTCATCATGTGAACAAGTGATGCCGCATCATCGATAAGTTCCGCTGAAGCTGCAGGAATTCCGAGAACAGAATCAAGAGTTTCCTTGTCTTCAATTCCGAATTTTCCGGGAGCATCCATTGTCATGTTTTCCTCTGAATAGTCACCGCCTGCTGCTGCAAACTTCTCTGCATCCTCGTAAGAAGCCCATACTGAATTAAGAAGTCCGAGTGCACCCTCTGCATCAGCTTCAGGAGCACTTTCTTCTGCAGCTTCTGTTGTTTCTGCTTCAGTCTCTGCCTCTGTTTCAGCTTCAGTCTCTGCCTCTTCAGTAGCTTCCGCCTCTGAACTCATTGAGCTTTCCTTTGAAGACTCAGAGCTGCTCTGTTCATCCTTTTCGCAGCCTGTAAATGCAGCCGCCATCATTAATGCCATTAAAAATGCTGTAATCTTTTTCATTTGAATTTCCTCCAAAAAATAATGATCGTTATTTTCTTAACAACCTGCTTATTATATCATTATTAATGCAATATGTCAATATAAAAGCGTATTTTTCATGCTGTTATTTTTCTGCATTTTCTATTAATATATTCTTACATTTTATTTTAAACAGGTTTTTACAAATAATACATCCTATAAATCATTCACGGATTTAAAAAAATTATTGAAATTCCTTGCAAAGTATGTTATAATATCACTGTACATTAAGTACTAAAATTATATTAGGAAGATTAATATGCTAAAAGCTATCGGTTCCCGAAAGGAGCTTACCGTCAACAGTTATTTTGACTGCATAAGCGACATCATAGATTCCGACGAACTCAGACAGCTGAAGGATATTACCCACCACATCTGTACAACACGCTTTCAGCACTGCATTAACGTTTCCTACTACAGCTATATCATCTGCAGGAAGCTGCGTCTTAATGCTCGTTCAGCCGCAAGAGCAGGGCTTCTGCATGATTTATTCTACTATAACAGAAAAACTTACAATGCTATGCGTTCAAAAGGTCAGCTCTCCCACAGCAATATGCATTCACTGGTTGCTGCGGAAAATGCTTCAAAGTATTTCAATATATCTGAACTTGAACGTGACATTATCGAAAAGCATATGTGGCCTGCAACAAAGAAGCTTCCTAAATACAAGGAGGGGTATGTTATCGTTATGGTCGATAAGTACTGCGCTCTTCTTGAATTTATATTGCCTAATCTGAAAAAATGCACCGCTTTTGCTGTACGAAATGACAAAAAATGACTTTTATACCTTTCAGGTATTTATAAAGTAAATCACAAATCCGGAGGTAATTAATTATGAGAATTGAAACACAGTGCCTTCATGAAGGCTACACTCCAAAAAACACGGAGCCTCGTGTAGTTCCTATCGTTCAGAGTACAACTTACGTTTATGACTCTACCGACGATGTTGCTGCTGTATTTGACGACCCTACGAAAAGTCTCATCTATTCAAGATTTGAAAACCCTACAGTTATGGCTGTAGAGGATAAAATTGCCGCTCTCGAAGGCGGTATCGGTGCAATGTGTACTTCAAGCGGTCAGGCTGCTTCACTCTGCTCACTTCTTAACATCTGTCAGTCAGGCGACAGCTTTATTTCTGCTTCAACTATCTACGGCGGTACGGTAAACCTTTTTGCCGTAACCCTCAAGAAGCTCGGTATTGAGTGCATTTTCGTTGACGCAGATGCTTCCGAAGAAGAACTCAGAAATGCAATCAAGCCTAATACAAAGGCTATTTTCGGTGAAACTCTTGCAAATCCCGCACTTGCTGTTCTTGATATAGAAAAGTTTGCTAAGGTGGCTCACGAAAATAATATTCCCCTTATCATCGACAATACCTTCCCTACTCCCGTTCTTTGCCGTCCCATTGAGCATGGTGCTGATATTGTTATCCACTCCACTTCAAAGTATATGGACGGACATGCTGTTCAGGTAGGCGGCGTTATTGTTGACTCAGGCAATTTTGACTGGACTAACGGCAAATTCCCTGAATTTACAGAACCTGATGAAAGTTATCATGGTATTGTTTACACTGAAACCTACGGTAAGGCGGCTTATATCGTAAAGGCAAGAATGCAGCTCATGAGAGATTTCGGCTGCTATCCTTCCGCACAGTCTGCTTTCTATCTCAATCTCGGTCTTGAAACCCTTGCACTCCGCATGAAGCAGTACTGCGAAAATGCTAAGATTATTTCTGAATTCCTTGAGGCTAACGATAAGGTTGAATCGGTGAATTATCCAGGTCTGAAGAGCAATAAGTATTATGACCTTGCTCAGAAATACCTTCCCGACGGCTGCAGCGGTGTTATCTCCTTTGTTATCAAGGGCGGAAGAGATACTGCTGTCAAGTTTATGGATTCTCTTAAGCTTGCTTCAAACGAGGTTCACGTTGCTGATATACGTACCTGCGTACTTCACCCTGCAAGTGCTACTCACCGTCAGCTTACCGATGAACAGCTTGTTGCCTGCGGTATCGATGCAGGTATGATTCGTTTCTCTGTAGGTCTTGAAAATGTTGAGGATATCCTCGATGACCTTAAGCAGGCTTTTGCGGCTATTTAATCAGAATATATAATATTTGCGGGCGGATATGATTTCCGCCCGATTTTCATATATAAGCTAAGGGCAGCCATCACGGCTGCCCTTTCATCACGCCTTATTCTTGATTTTAGTAACAACTGCATAAGCAATAATCAATACCGCACCTGCCGAGGCAAATATAATCTGATTAAACATAAATAAGTCAACTGCCTTGTACATAAGCCCCGTAAATGCAGCAAAAATATATGGCTGCTTGATTGTGAATGCATCAAAATAGCTTGTAGCATTGAGATATAGACACGGTACTATTCCGATAATTCCGGAAATAAGTGCCGATACGCCCGTCCAGTACAATACTGCGGAAACAGACTTCATATTTATAAGTGCAAGTACTATTATAAGAAGCAGTGAAGCACCTGCCGCCGCAAGCGAAAGCTTACCGATGCTGCGGTAAATTCCTCCAGCTTTTTCAAAAATGCCCTCTTTATTGATTGTCTCAAACTTATAGATATCACACGCTTTACGTATCGTATCATACGCATTTTCAATAGTATTTCCAAGATATTCCTCGTACTTTTCATCCATTGCATAGCCGCTCTTTTGAGCGTAGTCATTAAAAAAGCCTGTAATACTTTCTTCAAGTGCGGGATTTTCCATTCCCGTTGTATTGTCAAACTTTCCGCCGTTCATTTTCTCAAAGCCGGCACTGATATTGATTTCAATAAGCTTTGAAATATATTCATCGGTAATTGCGTCGGTGTAAACCTGTGCAGGCACACCCGTTTCGTTGTAATTATCCTCAAAATGCTCGGTAAGCTCGGTCTTTACCATTGACACTATCTGCTTTTCCTCTGCAAGGTCTGTAAGTGCGGTGGTATCTGCAAGCTTATCCGCAAGCATAAGTGCGGATGTACCGAGAAGTGCAAAGGTCAGAAGGATTGAAACAAGAAGCGAGGGAATATAAGTTTTCAGATTTTTCAATTCAGTGTCCCCTCCTCCGCCTGTACATAGAATTTCTTCTCCGTAAGCTCACATACAACGCCGATTCTTTCGTCAGAGGCACCGAATACATCCATTTTGCAGGTGTACAGCGTAAGCTTTGTTTCATCGGAGGGATTAACATACCTTTTATCAGTCTTTTTGAAGCTGATAAGCTCTTTTACAGTGTACGTAAACTCACCGTAATTTGTATTGATTGTAACCTTATCTCCTACAGCAAGCTCAGACAGCTTAGCAAAATATGTATCAGCATGAGCACTGATTACGGTATTTCCGCCTTCACCCGGAAGCTTTGAATAAGAAGCCTGACATGCACCGAGTTTTAAAATCTCTCGCTCACTTCCCCAGTAAACAGGTACGCTGACTTCAAGCTTATCATTTCTCAGCTCAGCATACTTCTCACCGAATGACGGGCGTATTACCTCGCCTTCATCGGATATAGTACCTTCAAATTCAAGGTTTATATTACCGTCCTTGATGACAAGTCCGTTTGAGCTGTTAATGGGGTTTGAATGTGTACTGTCATTGAATGCAAGATTCAGATACATTGAAATCTTATTGTAAGGCTTGATTGCACCTAAAATAATCACAGCCGTACATATCAGCAGAATAATTACGGGAGTTGCAATCAGAAGCAGAAGATTTCCTTTTGTCTTTTTTTCGTCCATTTTATTCCTCTGTTTCGTTTTTGTTGAAGCACTTACGGATTACAAGCCAGATACCGCCTGCTGCAGCAATAATGCAAGCTCCGCAGATTGAGTAGATAAGACGATAATCATAGCCTGTATCATCAACAATAACACCTACGGTAGCTATGTCAATAAGCTCGCCCTTTTCATTTTTCATCAGCATTGAAACATTTTCGTCGGAAATTTCATCTACGGTTACCTCGACGCCCATAGACTCGCCTACTTCAACGAATTTATCAACTATCACAGCCTTATCATCCACAGGAAGCTGCTTTACTATGCTTTTAAGCTCCTCTGCTGAAAGAGAATGCATGAATGCCTGTCGTTCATCTTCGGGAAGTGAAGCAACGTAAGCCAGCTTTTCTTCAAGCGTCATATTTATGAAGTCCTTCTGATTGATTCGGTCGCTGCTGCTGCCACTGCCGGCATTACTGTTTGTGCTGCCGGAATTATTATTTGCATTGCCTGAATTGTTGTTTGAGTTGTTTCCGGTTGAAGCTGTCGGCTTTTCAGTCAGCACGCCGCTTACTTCCTGATCTGGTTTTCCTGACTGTCCCGAACTGCCGTTCTGCACAGGATTTGTGGTAATTGCACCGCCTGAATTTCCTGTCTCAGGCTGAAGATTTTCTCCATTGCCGCCCATTACAGCTTCGGTAGATTCTTCAGATGAATTACCCGATGAAGAATTTCCCTGCTGACTTTCTTCGGATTCTGTGGGTGGCTGTGATGGCTGTTCTGAACCGATGAAATCCTCAAATTTTTCAATTACCAAGTCCCTATAATTCTCAATAGCATACAAGGCATTATCAAGGTAATAATCATTATCTGCATATTTCTCCGGATTCTGATAGTACTCACTTAGTCCTTGCTGTATCATAGTCTCGGGAATACCATTTTTTCTCGCCGCCTCAATAACATCTTCTACCGTCGTTGCATACGAAACCATACCAGAAGCAAGCACATAACTGAATGTAAGTGCCGCTGCCGCTATATTTGCAATTATTTTCTTCATATTTTCTCCTTTCGGATGGGGGCTTTTTTCCTATACCCAATTATACATACTTTCACATATAAAGTCAAGTGATGGGAATATTTTCATAATCCCATCACCGGTTTATCGCATTTTCCTGCGGTCAGCACAGTTTGAACTGATTATATATATTACAGCCGCTATGCATGTCACAAGCTCTGCCGCCGCAAAGGACAGCCATACACCGTCTATTTCAAGGAAATAGCCGAGAATCAGCACCATAGGCACTACCACAACCGCACTTCTGAGAAGCGAAATGACAAATGCCTGCTTCGGCATATCAACTGCACTGTAAAATGCCGCTGTTACTATATTCAGTCCCGCAAAGAGAAAGCCTGAAAAGTATATCCGCATTCCTCTTACTGACAGTTTTGCAAGCTCAGGGTCGTTTCCGCTGTTGAATACTGCTGTTATAAATTCAGCGCACAAAAATACCGATACAAAAAGAACCAATGATGCTGTTACGGAAGTAAATATACTATATCTGACAATTCTTCCTCTTTTCTTTAAATCCGAACATTCCCTGCTTGCAAGAGGCTGCATGCCCTGTGAAATTCCGTTGAAAACAGATGATGCAACAAGGGCGGTATTCGCTATAATTCCGTATGCCGCTACTGCTGTATTTCCGCCTGCTTTCAGAAGTACAAGGTTGAATACGGTAACCGTTACAGCTGCTGAAAACTCTCCGATAAACGAGGACAACCCCAGCTTAAGCTGTGAAGTCATGCGCTTTATTTTCGGACATGACCATACGAGTTTTATTGTATTGTGCCTGCTTTTCAGATGTATACAAAGCACCGTTAGACTGATTATGGGTGAAAGTCCCGTTGCAAATACCGCACCGTACATTCCCATTGAAAAACGGAATATGAATATATAATCAAGGACAATATTCGCCATGCTGCTTATAAGCATTGCCGCCATGCTTATTTTTGAATTGCCGTCATTCCGCACATACGCAGATACTATATAATTAAGTATAAAACACGGTGAAAAACACAGCATAGTACTCATGTAAACATTTGAATGGTGAATTGTTTCATAATCCGCACCCATTGCCTCAGAAATTGAAGGACTGAAAAATATTCCCGCTGTCATGAGTATAAGTGCCGTTATACCACCAAGAAACAATGATTGTACAAGCATTGTTTCTGCTTCATGTTTTTTGCCGAGACTGAGCAGAATACTTCTCCTTGCCGCTCCTCCGATTCCTATCATGAGTCCGAGTCCGTACATTACGCTGAATACCGCAAGTGCAAAATTAAGTGCTGCAAGTCCTTCCGCCCCGAGTGCAAGGGAAATAAAAAATGTGTCCGCAAGTATATAAAATGATATTCCGAGCATTCCCGCTACATTCTGTGTTACATTTCCGATAAATTCCGAAAGCAGACTTTTCTTTGCCATATTTCCTCCAAAATCTGTGCTCAAAGCTGTTCAATAATCAATTTGTGCATAATCTTTCTTTTTATTCACACAAAAAAAGTCAGATACACCTCTATAAAGCCTGAAGAAGTGAGTCTGACGCTGAATCTGCATTACCCGGCGGCAATACAGAAAGATTATTTTTTAGATTATAGCATATATATCAAATTTTGTCAAACGCAGGCTCTTTACATAATTCAGCTCAGTTTTTATAATAATTTTCCAATAATATATTTTATCTGTGGTGATATAATACTATCACGGCATCAATAAATCAAATTTAAAGGAGAATTTAATTATGAAGGGTGAATTTACTCAGAAGGGCAAGGAAGCTCTCGAAAGATTTAAGATGGAGTCTGCAAGCGAGGTAGGCGTAACACTCAAGCAGGGTTACAACGGTGACCTTACAGCACGTCAGGCAGGCTCAATCGGCGGTCAGATGGTTAAGAAGATGATTGACGCATACAAGATGCAGTAATCGGATTCTCAATAAATAATATGTATTCGGAATACTCCCTCATGGGGGTATTCCTTTTTGCTACATAACGCAAAAAGTACACATCCCGAAGAATGTGTACTTTAAATAGCATTATTGTGCAGGCTGATCTATTTCTGTCATTGTAGCCACATCCCAATATTATAGTATATGATTACATTATACTACAAGATTTGACAAAAAGCAATAGATAGTGCAAAAATTACCATCTATAATCACAGTTCTTACAATGATAGGTCTTACCAAAATTCTTACTGAATACACCTACAGTCAAAAATCCTGCCGCTTTCTTTGTATCAGAAATTTTTTCTATGTTAGTAGAACCACAAGTTAAACATTTAGGGATGTTTTGTTGTTTTTCAATATGTTGTTGTTCAAGTTGTATTATTTGTTGAACCACATTTTTATTTTCAGTTGATAATTTTATTAACTGCTGATTACATTTAGGACATTTAATGAATAATTTAGCATATTTTCGTTTGCATTTTTTACATCTTTTTGTTTTAGGTAAAGTTTGATATTCTTCATATGTTAATTCTGATATTACCAATTCTGAATTACAATGTGGACACAATTTACTTTTATTTGTTTCTTCAAAATTTGGGAAAAAGAGATTTTGACAATTTTGACAAACCATAAAATTTTGTTGCATTCAAGTCACTCCATAATAAGTATAGCGATATTCAAATCTCCTTGTGGAGCCTGTTCCTGATTCTGCTGATTCTGATCCTGACCCTGCTGATTCTGATCGGGATTTTCCTGAGGCTGCTCCTGTACGGGAGGCTCAGTAGGTGCGGGTGTAGGAGCTTCTGTAGGTGCTTCAGTCGGAGCTTCTGTGGGTGCTTCGGTCGGAGCCTCTGTAGGCGCTTCTGTAGGCGGCTCTGTCGGAGGCGGCTCTGTTGCTATAACAGCATCCTTAGAGAGATAATACACTACAAGCGAGTGATTTTCCTTATTATCAAACTTGTCGCCCGGTTTTACAAGCTGACCGTTTACCTGAAGCTGTGTTACGGTGTTAGGTGTGCCGGATGAAGCTGTATCTTCTGCAATAAGTGAGTAGTTAATAATACCCGCCTGCTTGAGGAGACTCTCATACTGAGAAACCGTCATATTGGCATAATTCGGAATCTCGGCTACTGCCTTACCCTTGCTTACCTTGACGTTTATTTTCTGACCCTTCTTGAAAGGCTCACCTGCGGCAATTTCCTGTTCAAAAATCTGGTCCTTCTGGTATTCGTCGTTAAACTCGAAGGTTGCTTCAAGCGTGAAGTATTCCTTATACTTATCCTTTGTTATTTCAAAATATTTGCCCTTAAGGTCGAACATAAGACTGTCGAGAACCTCTGTTTCAACCTCTGTTGAAGGCTCTGTAGTACCTGTTACGACGTTATCGGTCATTGATGAACCTGAGGATAAGGATGTCTCAGCATCATTATCACTGTCACCTGCGAAAATATCAAGGAACCACACTGCAATAATCATAAGTATTGCAAGAAGAAGTATTCCTATAATTACGGGAACCTTAAGCTTATCAACGGTATTTACCTTTTCATAGCGGTAATTTTCCTCATACTCGTAATCATCATCGTCTTCTTCGTCATAGTATTCTTCTACAGGCTGCTGAACTCTTCTCTGAGGCTGAGGATTTCTCTGCTCATAGCGTCCTCCGCCGTAGTTTTCCTCACTGTAGTCATTTCTCTGACTGTTAGCAAGATGAAGCGGCTTCGCGGAAATCTGCTGCTCAAACAGCTTTGTAACAAGCTCTGTAATGGTCTGTATTCTGTCTCGTCCCGAAAGATTCATACCCTCCATAATTACACGGGATACGTGCTGGGGAATGTTCTTATTGAGCATGTGAGGCAGACAGAGGTCATCGTTTTCAAGACGTCCTCTTGAATCAGACGGCATACAGCCTGTGAGAATTCTGTAAAGAAGTGCACACATACTGTAAACGTCAGTCCATGAGCCCTGACGGCTGCTGCTGCTTGCTGAATACTGCTCTGGTGCGGCATAGCCTCTGAAAAGCTCATATTCAAGGCCTGCATCAGCTGTTCTTATGGCAGAAATGCAGAAGCCTGAAAGCTTAAGCTCGCCCTTGTTTGTAATATAAACCGTCTCGGGACTTATCGCACGATGCGTCATTCCCGCATTGTGAAGTATACCAATTGTTGTAAAAAGGGGCGGAAAAAGCTTTGAAACCTGTTCCCATGAAAGCTCTCCTGCATTGTCCTTAAGAAAATCAAGAAGCTTCTTTCCCTCAATATATTCAAAAACAGTATATGTTGTATTATTTTCGGCAAACATATCAAGTGCCTGAATAATACTTGAATTTGCTCTCAGACGTGCAAGCGACTTATTAAGCTCGGTATATTCAGCCATAAAAGCCTTGTACTTGGCAAGATTGTTGTAATTTACGCTGATTGTAGGCTTGCCTTTTACTCTTGTACAAAGATTTATAGGCATATACTCACGAATAAGCACCTTACAGCTGATAACCTTATCGTATCCTACATATGTAGCGCCCTCACCGTTATATTCAAGCAGTACGCCAACGAGATATCTTTCGTGGAGTATTGTACCCGGGGCAATATACATGGGATTGTGTGGTGTTGTTTCATCATATCCGCAGTGCGGGCAGACTGTTCTCGGTGATTCATAGTTTCCCATGCAATTATAGCAGAATTTTCTTTCTCCCAAAGCAACTCCTCCTTTATTATCATAATCAGAAATGCACAGTATATGCATCATATCTATTTTATCAGCATTTTATCAAAAAGTCAACCGCTTAAAGCCTCTTATAATTAAATCGTCGGAATTTGTATTTTTTCTGTAATATTTACAGCTTAATTCTTATACGTTTTGTAACAATTTAAGGCGGTAACAGATATTTTTGTATCGTTACCGCCCTGTAATCAGAGTTTAAAGCTTTATAAGTCCGCTGTCAAGCATCTCTTGTGCCGCAAGCATCACACCGATTTTTCCGCTTGTATAGGTGATGCCGCCCTGCATCCACGCTGCAAAAGGCTCTCTTATGGGTGCGTCTGCCGAAAGCTCGATTGATGCTCCCATTGTAAATGCACCTGCCGCCATTATTACCTTGCTGTTATAGCCGGGCATGTCCCACGCTTCGGGAGTTACAAATGAATCAACGGGTGCACCCTT
>SVNJ01000082.1 GCA_015066955.1 Ruminococcus sp.
ATATTTAATTGTGAAGGAGTACAATGATGTCAAAAGTATTCTGGAAGGGCAGTGCACTGCTTGCCCCCGTACCTGCCGCACTTGTAAGCTGCGGTACTGTCGAAAATCCCAACGTCCTTACCATAGGGTGGACAGGAATAATCTGTACACGTCCCCCAATGACCTATATATCCGTAAGACCCGAACGCTACTCCTACAACCTTATAAAAGAATCGGGAGAATTCGCCATAAACCTTACAACCTCCGCAATGTGCCGTGAAACCGATTTCTGCGGCGTAAGAAGCGGACGTGATACCGATAAATTTCAGGTGTGCGGCTTCCATGCAGTGCCTGCGAAGGAAATCTCCGCTCCCATAATCGAAGAATGCCCCGTAAGTCTTGAATGCAGAGTTACCGAAGCAAAGGAGCTTGGCTCGCATACAATGTTCCTCGCTGAAATCGTTGGTATTGACGTTGATGAACGCTATATTGACAGCAAGGGCAAGCTGAATTTACAGCAATGCGGACTTGCCGCTTACGCTCACGGAGAATACTTCGCTCTCGGAAGAAAGCTCGGAGACTTCGGCTTCTCTGTACGCAAAAAGAAGAAGAATAAGAAAACACCTAAGTGATTATGTCTTCAAGGTAGGTGTCAAGCTCTGCCTCAGTTTCAAGGGAAATACCCTGTACAAGCTGACTGCGGTCATATTCCGACAAAAGCGACGCATCATACTCAACAACCCTGTAGGGTGTATTGCTGTTACCTCTGAATACTCCGAGCTTGCCGTCGTATTCCCTTACAACATATTCCGCTTCGGGAAGCTTTTTCACCATGCGTTCACCCTTTGCCTCTGATTTCTGATAGTGAAGCGTCTGTCCGAGAGTGCAGATTACGATAAAGCCCGAAACAACCGCAGAGCTTACAAGCGTGTAAAATACTTTTCTGTCAAACACCGTTTCACCTCCTGCATAAATCTCTGTACATATCATTGCCCCTTTTTTCTAAAATATACAAATTGATGAAAATTTCAAGAAAAGCCTTAACAAATGCAAAAAAATATGATATAATGTATTATGTATCTTTGTACAAAAATCTTTGAAAGGAGCAGTTATCCTTACGGATAACCCCGACAAAATGAACGATAAAAATAAAAAAAGTCCGTCACAGGGCAGGTCTTCATCGGGAAGCCGTCCCGCTCAGACAAGAAAAAAATCACCAAGCAGCGGAGCGAAAACCCGCAGACCCGATACTGCCGCAAAATCCGCTGGCACCAAAAAGAAGAAAAAGAAAAAACACAGCAAGGCATTTATCATTTTCAAGAAGCTTGTTACCGTCATTATGACTACCCTGCTTTCACTTTTCCTTATTATGGTTATTACGGGTACTATCGTTGCAACCGCACTTACCGTATATGTGCTCGACTTCATGGAGGAAACTACGGGTATCACCCTGCAGGAGCTTGAATCGGGAAGCGATACCTACTTCTACGCTCAGCAGGAAAATGAAGAGGGCGAGCTTGAATACGTTGCTATCAAAACCGTTAAAACGGACGTTCAGCGTATTCCTGTAACTATTGACCAGATTCCCCAGCATGTACGTGACGCCTTCGTTTATACTGAGGACGAGCGTTTTTACGCCCATGACGGTGTTGACTATAAGCGTACCTTCTCCGCCTTCCTCAATATGTTCATTCATATCTACAATACCGAGCAGGGCGGTTCAACCATTACACAGCAGCTTGTAAAGAACCTTACAGGTGACGACGAGCGTTCGCCTTCACGTAAGATACGAGAAATTTTCCGTGCGATGCAGCTGGAAAAAACCTACTCAAAGGACGAAATCCTCGAAGAATACCTCAACTATATCGGCTTCGGAGGTCCTATCAACGGCATTCAGCTTGCCTCTATCCGTTACTTCGGTAAGGACGTAAGCGAGCTTACAACGGCTGAGGCGGCTACACTTGCGGCTATCCCGAAAAGCCCGAATACCTACGGTCCCTTCGTTGAGACAAAGGATTCCGAGACAGGCGAGCTTATTGTTGACGGACGTGCAAACAACAAGGAACGTCAGCAGTATGTTCTGTGGCAGATTTACAAGAACGGTGCTATAACCTACGACGAGTATCAGCAGTATCTCAACGAAAAGCTTATCTATACCGACTCCGCCGAGTACCTTGCAGCTCACCCCGAAGATGCCGCAAAGGAGCTTGAAAGCGAAAAGGAAGCAACCTCATGGGTTGTTGACGCTATGTACTACGAGGCTGAGGAATACCTCATGGAGCTTTACAATATCGACCGTACCGAAGCAAGAAAGCGTATCAACAAGGGCGGATACAAGATTTACTCCACCGTTGATATGAAAATGCAGGAATATATCGAGAATAAATTCTCAGACCTGAGCAATATCATAGATAACGTTGACAGTGTAAGAAAATGGGCTGACATCGACGGCGACGGCGAGGCTGAGGAATACCTCCCCCATGTAGCCTTTACAGCTCTCGGCTATGACGGCTCTGTTCTCTGTACCATCGGTGACTGGGGAAAGAAAGAGGATTCTCTCGTTACAAGTTTTGCGGTAACAGAACCGAGACAGATTGGTTCAACCATGAAGCCTATTTCAACCTACGGTCTTGCTCTTGAAACCGATATGATTCACTGGGGCTCAACCTACAAGGATGAGGCTATTATGGAAATCAACGGTCGTCCCTGGCCTACAAACTACTCAACAGGCGAAAATATCAGTATTTCGGGTGCAAACCTCAATATCTACTTTGCATTGCAGAAATCATATAATACTATCCCCGCTCAGCTCTGTGAGGCTCTTACCCCTAATGCAGTATTCAACTTCTGTAAGGAAAAAATGGGCATGAAGCTTGACCCGGGTGATGAAAGCTATTCACCGCTTTCCGTTGGTTCACTTACCTACGGTATTACCCTTGAAAATCTCGTAAATGCTTACCTTCCCTACGGAAACAAGGGCGTTTACAACGAGGCTCACATCGTTTCAAGAATCGAACAGGGCAACCACGATGTAGTATTCGAAAACAACGGCAACCCACGTCAGGCTGTAAGTGCCGAGACTGCATGGGTTATGAACCGTCTCCTTAAAAATGTAGTTGATCACGGTACAGGTACTTCCGCCAGACTTCAGAATAAGGTAGTATGCGGAAAAACAGGTACAACCGATAACTGGTATGACCTTACCTTCGTAGGTCTTACAAGAGACTTCGTAAGCGGTATCACTATCGGCTACAAGTATTACAACGACGCACTTTCACTCCCAACATCGCTTGATTCGGATAAAGTATGGCATAATATCATCGGCGAATATGCTGACGGTGTTGCTTCCGATAAGGACTTCGACCCCGTTGAGGACGTAGTTGAGGCAGCAATGTGTACTTCATCGGGCAAGATTGCAGGAACAAGCTGTCCTAAGGGCATTATCGGCTACTGGAAATCAACAAATGCAGAAGTGTGCAGCGGTGGTCACTATGTTGCTCCTCAGCCTACAACCGACGAAAACGGTCAGCCCGTTACAAAGCCTCAGGAAGGAAATGCAGAGCAACAGCCTCAGGAGCAGCAGCCTCAGGAGCAGGCTCCTGTAGAGGATTCACCCGTTGTGGTTGACCCTGCGCCTGCACCCGATCCGGCACCTGCGCCCGACCCTGCACCTGCACCCGAACAGCAGGAACCTGCCGCATAACAGAACAGGAGAATATTTTGGATAATAAAATTAGATTATGCTGTCCGTGCCATTTCGGACTGGAAAGCGTACTGAAATACGAAATCTTAAAAATCGGCGGAGAGGATTTGCAGGTAAGCGACGGTAAAATCAGCTTCTCAGGCGATGAAAGTATCATTGCCCGTGCAAACCTCTGCCTCTCAACCGCAGAAAGAGTGTTCATTGAGCTTGCTCAGTTCAGGGCTGTAACCTTCGAGGAGCTTTTTCAGGGCGTCAAGGCTATTGAGCTTGAACGCTACATTGCAAAGGACGACGCATTCCCCGTTAAGGGCTATTCCCTCAACTCCGCACTCCATAGCGTCCCCGACTGTCAGGCTATAATCAAGAAAGCAGCTGTTGAACGTCTGAAAGCAAAGTACGGTATTACGTGGTTTGATGAAACAGGACCGCAGGTTCAGATTAAGTTCAGTATCCTTAAGGATATGGTAAATATCTACCTCGATACAAGCGGTATCGGACTTCACAAAAGAGGCTACCGCCGAAACTCAAATGCCGCTCCTATAAAGGAAACTCTTGCGGCAGGCATTATCGACCTTGCAAGAGTGCGTCCCGATTCCATAGTGTGCGACCCGTTCTGCGGAAGCGGTACACTCCTCATTGAGGCAGGACTTAAAGCACTGAAAATTGCTCCCGGTATCAACCGAAGATTTGCGGCTGAAAAGTGGACCTCCCTTGACCCGAAAATATGGCAGGAGGAACGCAGACGTGCAATTGATAACGTTGACCGCAATGCTAAATTTGAGGGTATAGGCTTTGATATAGACGATGCGGCTGTTGCACTTACTCTTGACAATGCCCATAAGGCAGGAATCAAGTCGAGACTCCGCATTGAACAGGCTGATATAACCAAGTTCAGACAGCCCGAAAATTCAATGGTTATCTGCAACCCTCCCTACGGCGAAAGACTTCTTGAACTGAGAGAGGCTGAGGATATTTACCGTAAAATGGGTAAGGTTCTCCAAAAGGGCGGAAGCTGTCAGAGCTACATCATCTCCCCTCATGAACAGTTTGAGTCCTTCTTCGGCACGAATGCCAAAAAACGCAGAAAGCTTTACAACGGCATGATTAAATGTCAGCTTTATATGTACTTCTGAAAGCTCCTAAGGGAGCTTTCTTTGCAGGTGATAACATGAATAAGAATATTTCAAGGCGGATTCTCCACCTTTTCTACCCCAACCGCTGTCCTGTCTGCGGTGAAATTATCGATGCGCAGGACATGTTCTGTACCGACTGTCCCGAAAAGCTTACTGTCTGCAGGGGCACGTTCAGTATTCCCGATTCTGACGGCTTTTGTGCTTCTTTTGAGTACAATGATGCGGTAACTCCTGCCGTTATGCTGCTAAAGGACGGTATCTGCGGAAATGCCGCCTTTGCACTGGGAAGTTCCCTTGCGGAGACGGTGGAAAAATGCGGATTTGCCGATAAAACTGATATAATAATCCCTGTCCCCATGTACCGCTTTGACAAGCTTAAAAGAGGATATAATCAGTCAGAGCTTATTGCAAGAGTAGTTTCAGATAAGCTTGGTAAGCCCCTTTGCACAAACGCTGTAATCAAATCCCGAAAAACGCAGATGCAGAAAAATCTTACGGCAAGGGAACGTGCTGTGAATCTGTGCGGTGCATTTTCGGTAACGGACACTTCACTTGTCAAAGGCAAATCTGTTCTGTTAGTCGATGACGTATGTACTACGGGAAGTACCCTTTCGGAAATCGTAAAGCTTCTCAAAGCCTGCGGTGCTTCACGGGTATACTGTGCAGGGTGCTGTAAGACTCCCGAAAAAAATAATAACAATGAGGTGTGAATTATGAGTATTCATTCAGAAAAGGCATGTAAATTATTTGCAGAGGGCTGTAACTGCTCGCAGGCTGTACTTGCGGCATTCAATGATGTTACGGGACTTGACCCTGAGCTTGCACTTAAGCTTTCGTCCTCCTTCGGCGGAGGTATGGGACGTATGCGTGAGGTATGCGGTGCTTGCTCGGGTATGTTCATGGCTGCAGGTATACTCTACGGCTACAGCTCAACCGATGACGATAAGGAAAAGGCTGAGCACTACAAGCGTATACAAGCTCTTGCGGCTGAATTCAAGGAAGAGCATAGGACTATAATATGTCGTGAGCTGCTGAAAAATCTCAGTGTTACAAGCTCTCCTACTCCCGATAAGCGTACCGAAGAGTACTATAAGGTACGTCCCTGCGTGAGATTTGTAAGGACTGCTGCTGAGATTCTCGACAGATATATAGAGGAAAATCCTGTAAAATCAGGAAAATAGCGGTACTTTACGCTGTTAAATTGTTGAATTTCACAAAAGCAGGGGGACCCTATTTGTGTAATCATATAAAATTATATTGGCATTTCTCATGATTTTCCCACTACCATTGACAACAGGGAGTTTTTTTGATATACTATTATATATAACTATTAATTAGAACAATTATAAAATTAGGAGGACAAGCATGAATACAAAAAAAATTCTTGCAGCTGTTGCTGCATGTCTCGTTGCCGCCTCACCTCTTACAACAGGTATGGCTGCTTATGCAGAAGGTACAGAAAATACTACTGTTTCCGAAGAAACAACAGAAGCACCTGAATCCGAAGAAGAAGCTGAAGAAGCTGCTCCCGTTGACGGTGTTGTCTTCTCTGCTGAAAACTACGGCGACTACATAAAAATTACAGGCTTTACAGGTACTGCTGATATTGCCGCAATTCCTGCTGATGTTGCAGGTATTCCTGTTACTTCAATCGGAGATATTACATCTGACGGTTCAATCGGTACTCTTGTAATCCCTTCAAGCGTTACCTCAATCAGCGAAAACGCTTTCGACAATATTACAGGTCTTTCAGCTATTCAGGTTGACGGTGACAATACAAAGTATGCTGCTGAAAACGGCGTTCTCTACAACAAGGATATGACAAAGCTTCTTGTTTATCCTTATGCAAAGTCCGATGTAACATTTACTGTTCCTGACAGCGTTACAGAAATCGCTTCCGAAGCTTTCGGCAGCAATACTCATCTCTATGAGCTTACACTCGGAAACGGCATTACCTCAGTTACTGTTTCTGAGCTTGGTCTTGGCAGAAATGTTGCTGTTATTACTCTTTCCGCTTCCGTTACAGAAGCTGTACTTACAAGCGGAAAATACGGAAATCAGTTCCAGAATATTCACGTAAACGAAGAAAATACCGTATTCAGCAGTGAGGACGGTGTACTCTTCAACAAGGATAAGACTGAGCTTATTCTGTTTCCGGGAAAAATCGAAACTCCTTCCTATGCAGTTCCCGACAGCGTTAAGGCTATCGCTCCCGCTGCTTTTGAGGGTTCAAAGCTTGTTACAATTACAGTTCCCGACAGTGTTGAGACTATCGGCGAAAACGCTTTCGCAAACATGAGCGGTCTTGCTACAGCTGTGCTCGGTTCAGGCATAAAGGAGCTTCCTGCTAACGTATTCGCTAATGACAAGGCTCTCGTTTCCGCTGCTCTCAGTTCTGCAGAGAAAATTGCAGATAACGCTTTTGCTAAGTGTGCTTCGCTTAAGTCAATTTCTATCCCTGCTAATACTGCTGAAATCGATGCTGATGCTTTTGCAGGCTGTGACGCACTTACCGATATCAACGTTTCTTCTTCAAATGAGGTTTACAGCAGTGTTGACGGCGTTCTTCTCAGCAAGGACGGTACAGAGCTTATCAAGTATATGTACGGAAGAACAGAGGACGCTTATACTGTTCCCGACAGCGTAAAGACTATCTGTGACAGAGCTTTCGAAAATTGTGCTGCTATCGCTCAGCTTACACTCGGTGCTTCCTTTGAGGCTTTTGAGGGCACTCCCTTTACAGGCTGTACTTCCCTTTCCGCATTTGAGGTTTCTGCCGATAATGCTGCATTCAGTGCAATTGACGGTGTACTCTTCAATGCCGACGGTACAGAGCTTATCAAGTACCCCTGCGGTCGTCCTGCAGGCGAATATATCGTTCCCGACAGCCTTACTGCTATAAATAATACTGCATTCTCTGACAGTGCAAACGTAACAGCATTTGTTGTTTCAGATGCAAATACAAATTTCTCTGCTGTTGACGGAATTCTCTGCAGTGCTGACGGTACAACAATCGTTAAGTATCCTTCGGGTGCTGAAACTGACTACGTTGAGCTTTCCGAAACAATTACTGCTATTGCAGAATATGCTTTTGATAACGCTGTAAATCTTGAAGGACTTCTCTTTGCTAACGATGAGACTGCATTTGCTATCAATGCAATTGTAAATCCCAACAAGTATCTGGTGCTTTACGGCAATACAGAATCAACAACAAAGAATTTCGCTTCACTCAACAGCATTGAGTTCATTGCACTTGACGCTGAATACGCTTTCGGTGATGTAAATGCTGACGGTGCAGTTGATGCTGTAGACGCTTCAAGCATTCTTACCGTTTACGCTCTTACTTCTACAGGTCATAGATGCAAGTATATCGAGGCTCAGAAGATTGCGGCTGATATTGACCTTGACGGAGAAATCAACTCCTCCGATACATCAAAGGTTCTCGCTTACTACGCTTACGCTTCAACAACAGACGGCAAGGTACTCTCCATTGCTGATTTCTGCGGCGTTGATGACCCTACATTTGAGGTTGAAATCATTGAGCCTTCAACTGAAGCTCCTACAGAGGAAATTACAATTCCTTCTGAGGAAGCTACTGAGGCATAAATTTTACGTATATGATAAAATCCCCTTCTTCGTGAAGGGGATTATTTTATTTTTTGTGTACGATGTGTACGAGCTGTGTACGATAAAACAAGGCATACTCGTACACGAAAAAATGCCTGTTCTACGTGGTTTAATGTCATTTGTGTACGATGTGTACGAGAAAAATCCTATAAACTTTAAAATTATAAAATATAAAATAGGAAAAGAATAGAAAAACATCGTACACACAAAGACTTTTTGCCTATATACCGTTAATTTTTGTATACGATAAACCAACGTTCAATTGTAGGGGCGAACTTTGTTCGCCCGAAGGCTTACAGTAAAATTTCAAAGGCTTACCGCATTTTGCAGGGACGGGCGACCGCAAGGGTCGCCCCTACAAATCCATGACCGAAACAATACGGCAAACCAACGGGCGGCCCATTGGACGTCCCTATATATATGATGTTTCAAAAATCCGCCCCCTCCCTGCGGGGAGGGCAATTATATTACAAGTCCTCAAAAAATATGGCGGGAGGGGGCGATGCCAGCGGGGGCTCCCCGCAAAAAAGCGGACATAAAATGTGTCCGCTTTCAAACTTATGGATTAAATTAAGCCTTGTTAACGCTTCCGAAGAGCTCCATCTTCTCCTTAACCTTAGCCTTGATAGCCTCAAATCCGGGAGCGAGAAGCTTTCTTGGGTCGAAGCCCTTGCCTTCGAGGTCCTTGCCTGCCTCGATGTAAGCTCTTGTAGCTTCCTGGAATACGAGCTGGCACTCTGTATTTACGTTGATCTTAGCAACGCCGAGTGAGATAGCCTTCTTGATCATATCGTCAGGAATACCTGTACCGCCGTGAAGTACGAGGGGAAGCTCGCCTACTGCGTTGTTTACAGCCTCGAGAGTCTCGAATGAAAGACCAGCCCAGTTCTCAGGGTACTTACCGTGAATATTACCGATACCTGCTGCGAGGAAGTCAACACCGAGATCAGCAATCATCTTGCACTCGTTGGGGTCAGCACATTCGCCTGCACCAACAACGCCGTCCTCTTCGCCGCCGATTGAACCAACCTCAGCCTCAATTGAAAGACCGAGAGCGTGAGAAGCGTTTACGAGTTCCTTTGTCTTTTCGATGTTTTCCTCAATCGGGAAGTGTGAACCGTCGAACATGATTGAAGTAAAGCCTGCCTT
>SVNJ01000083.1 GCA_015066955.1 Ruminococcus sp.
TTATAATATCCCTGCTTATGTGGTCGGTGCTCTGTTCGGTACATATTACATTACAGCTTTTCGGCTTCAATACATGGCTAATCTATGTACTCGGAATTCCCGGTCAGGCGATTATTGTAATGTGGTCAAGACTTAAATTCAAGATGTAAAGAAAAACGCTGTTTGAAATTCCAAACAGCGTTTTATTATTATGCTAACCCGAAAAATTCTTCAAGCGTGCCTTTTCCGCCCGTTGCAGAGTGAGCGTAGTAGCTGAGAATTTTTGAAGCGTCGGTAGAGTCTATAACGTTATCCTTATCAATATCCGCAGAATAAGTCTGCTTTACACCGAGAGAATGTCCGTCACCTGTTGCAATTGAGGCGTAGGTGGCAAGCACTATGGATGCGTCTGAGGAATCAATGCTTCCATCGTCGTCAATATCTCCGAGTACAGCTTCAGCCTCAACATCAAATCCCGCTTCACCATTTTCCACACCGTGAATGAGATAATGCCAGTAGTACCACTTATAATCATTGCCATACATGGCATCAAGGTCTGGATTCATTGCACGATAGTATTCAGGGTCAAATTCATCGCTTGCCCTGTATCCCTCGTATATACCGTTGCTTATAAAGTGACGCAGAAGCTCAACAGCGGAATAGCCCTCAAATTCCTCATACTTTGCATAATATTTCGAGTCGTAAACTGCTGAAAGCTTTCGTCCTTTCTCATTACAGCCGTAATGGAGAAAATGCTTGTATGCCGCCTCATAGTCATTGCCGAATTTTTTCTTGATATCGGGATTTCTGTTCACGTAGCACACAGGGTCAAAAAAGGCGCTTGCAGCCTGTCCGTCGGAAATTCCCGTTGTTATCCAGTAATTATACATACGTGAGCTGTCATAACCGTACATCTTCGCAATTTCGGGATATTTCTGCTCATAGAACTCATGATTGAACATATAATCCTCAATACCGTAATCGGGTGTTGCAGCATTATAGTTTTCTGTTGCCTTATAGCAGTTGACATAATATATCGTGCCGTCATACTGATTAAGGGTTGTCATACCCGTATTTCCCGGATCCATTATGTAAATAGTGCCGTTTGAGCAATAATCAACCGCAACGGAATGACCGTTGTAATTCACACGAACCTCAATATAATAGCCGTCCGAAAGTCTTGTTTCGATGATATCGTAGATTTCGGAAAAGGGTGTAGGGATTACATTCACCTTTTCGCTGAGATAAAAATCGGGAGAAGCCGATTTTGTAAGTGCGGCGGCGGAGAGATTTCCGTCGCTATAGTCATCGGTATAGGCAATATAGCCTGCGTGGTCGAATCTGTTTCTGAGAATTCCGGGATTGAACTGACTTACATCGTCAGGCTCCGCACCCGAATGCACCATAAGAATAGCAATTGCAGTAATTTTACAGCCCCAGCTGCTCATAGTTCCGCCGTTTCCGACGCCGAGAGAGCCCCATCTCTGGTCGCTCTGTTTCCATTCCTTGTATGAGCCGTCCCCTGCAAAAGAGAGCATCGGAACTATAAACAAAAAGCACATTACCACAGCGGCAAGTGCCGATAAAAGTCTTTTCGTTTTCATAATAACCTCCTGTTATATTCACCGTCCAATTCCCTTGACAATCTGCGGACTCATTCCGCTCATTCTTTCTGTAATATTATTATTGTCCGGCTGTGAGGTCAAAGCCATATTGTCAGGCAGTACGACTGCCAAATCATCAAACTCCAAATACTATTATATACATCTTTTTCATATTTGTCAATATACTTTTTATGGAAATTCACACATTTCAATCACTGATACAACACACATAGTAAAATTTGTTAAAAAATCAACCGTATTATTCAAAATACGGCTGACTTATTTTTATAACATCAAATATTAAAAACTATATTTTACTGCTTATCGTTATCGTCAAATACATCTCCGCACTCAGGACAGAATTTCGGAGGATTCTTCGGGTCCTCAGGCTCCCAGCCGCACTTGTCGCAACGGTAAAGAGGTGCACCTGCCGGCTTGGGACTTCCGCACTCTGCACAGAATTTACCCTTGTTCACTGCACCGCACTTGCATGTCCAGCCATCGGAAGCCGCAGGCTTTCCGCAGTTTTCACAGAATTTTCCTGTATTCACACTGCCGCATGAACACTTCCAGCCGTTAGCCTGCTGAGGAACTGCCTGCTGTGCCATAGCCTGCTGCTGACCCATAGCATAAAGGTTCTGAGCGTTCATTCCGCCTGCCTGCTGAGCCATGTTCATACCCATAAAGCCCATCATTGCACCACCACTGTTTCCTGCGGCAGTTCTCATAGCGTCAGCCTGAGCACCTGTAAGAGTTGCAGCTGCCATTGAGGGATCTCTGAGAAGTGCAGACCTCTGAGCCTGCTTGATCATGTCCTCGTCTTCCTTCGGAGCGGTAATGGAATTGATAGCAACGGACATGATTTTAAGTCCTCTCTGCTCTCTCCATTTCTTTGAAAGTGCTTCATTCATTGCGTCTGAAAGCTCAATTGTGTGTCCGGGAAGTGCACTGTATCTGATTCCCATTTCGGAAAGCTTTGCAAAGCCGGGCTGGAGTGCACTTAAAAACTCGCTCTTGAGCTGATTGTCGATGTCTGCACGGGTATATGCACGCTCAACATTTCCGCATACATTCTGATAGAAAAGAAGCGGATCTTCAATCTTATATGAATATACGCCGTTGCAGCGTACTGTAATATCGATGTCAAGTCCGATGTTTCTGTCTACAACTCTGAAAGGCACGGGATTCTGTGTGCCGAACTTATTATCCATAAGCTCCTTTGTATTGAAGTAGTATACTCTCTGATCCTTGCCTGTATCTCCGCCATGAGCAATACGTCTGCCCATAGTCTTGAAGGTTTCCAGAATACTGCTTCCGAGACTGCCAGAGAAAATACTCGGCTCGCTGGACATATCATATGTGTACTCACCCGGAATTGCACAGATTTCCACAACCTGTCCCTGATCAACGATAATCATGCACTGTCCGTCAGCTACAGCAATACCGCTTCCGTTGGTGATAATGTTGTCGCTGCCCTTTGTATTTGATGAACGTCCCGAAATTCTCTTCTGTCCCTTCGTAACAAGAACATCACTCGGCATAGCGTCGCAATAGAAAAATTCAAGCCACTGATCAGCCATTGTTGAGCCTACAGCTCCGACTACTGCTTTAATAAGTCCCATAGTAAAAACCCCTTTCGATTATAGAAAACAAAATCATTATCATATTTGTGTACACAAGTGTACTTTTATATTATAACATATTATTTTCCATCTTGCAACAAAATGAACCGAAACAGCCCCCTATTAATCCTGCACGAAATTTAATCGCTGTTTATGTGCACATTGTACAGTCGGCAATATACCCAACTGAGTCCAACCCTTTTTCCGAAAATTGTACCAACAGACGAAATATGGCGAAAAATCGCATTTTCTCTTGCATATACCAAAAAATGGCGGTATAATATCAAAGCTGCCGTTTTTCGGCAAATATCGAAAAATCGAGGGATTTATATGGAAGCTGTATCTCAGCAGGAAACAAAGGAAAAGCTTAAGCCAAAGCTTTTTTCCGTAATGAAGAATTACTCTAAGGAGCAGTTTGTAAAGGATCTGGTTGCAGGTGTAATCGTCGCTATCATCGCACTGCCCCTTTCAATCGCACTCGCACTTGCGTCGGGCGTTAACCCTGAACAGGGTCTGTACACCGCTATCGTGGCAGGCTTTATCGGTGCATTTCTCGGAGGAAGCCGTGTTCAGATTGCAGGTCCTACCGCCGCATTTGCCACAATCGTTGCGGGTATTGTTGCAACAGAGGGCATGGACGGTCTTATTATCTCCACCATTCTCGCAGGTATAATGCTTGTTCTCATGGGTATCTGCCGTTTCGGTGCACTTATCAAGTACATACCCAACACCATTACAACAGGCTTTACCTTCGGTATTGCCGTAACTATCCTTATCGGTCAGATCAAGGATTTTCTCGGACTTACCTTCAAGGAATCTCCCGTTGAAACTGTCGAAAAAATAACCGAAATTTTCCGAAGCCTTTCAACCTTCAACTATCAGGCACTTATTGTAGGTGCAGTCTCCCTTGCAATTCTGATTGTATGGCCTAAGAAGCTTCAGAAAATACCTGCATCACTTATTGCGGTAATAGTATCGTCACTTATGGTCGGACTTCTTGACATGAACGTCAATACAATCGGCGACCTTTATACAATTTCCGCTGCACCGCCTGAGTTTACCGCACCTGATCTCAGCCTTGACAAAATAAGAGCAATGCTGCCGAATGCAGTTACTATTGCTGTGCTTGCCGCTGTGGAATCACTCCTTTCCTGCGTGGTTTCCGACGGTATGATAGGCTCAAAGCACCGTTCAAATATGGAGCTTGTGGCACAGGGTACGGCTAACATTGCATCTGCACTTTTCGGCGGAATTCCTGCTACGGGTGCTATCGCAAGAACTGCCGCAAACGTGAAAAACGGCGGACGCACTCCGATTTCCGGTATGGTTCATGCCGCTGTACTCCTTGTTATACTCGTCCTTCTAATGCCCTACGCATCCCTTATTCCGATGCCTGCAATTGCCGCTATACTCTTTATTGTAGCATATAATATGTGCGGCTGGAGAGACGTTGTGAACACATTCAGGACTGCACCGAGAAGTGACACCCTCGTGCTTGTTGTTACGCTTGTGCTTACGGTTGTATTTGACCTTGTTGTGGCTATTGCTGTCGGACTTGTTCTCGCTTCACTTCTTTTCATGAAGCGTATGGCGGACGTTACCGAAGTTCATGGCTGGGTTTATGTTGATGACGAGGACACAGACCCTGACCACATTGCACTTAAAAAGGTTCCTGCAAATACTAAGGTTTACGAAATCAACGGACCGATGTTCTTTGCAGCTTCCGATAAGTTCATGTACGTACTTGGCGATACTTCAATTGACGTTCTCTGTATCAGAATGAGAAATGTTCCCGCAATCGACGCTACAGGCGTTGAAACGCTTGCAAAAATCGTTGAGAAGTGCGAGAAGAACAATATCTCCGTTATCTTCTCCCATGTTAATGAACAGCCTATGAGGGCTATGGAAAAGGCAGGCTTTGTTGAACGTGTGGGACGTGATAATTTCTGCGGCCATATCGATTCCGCACTTGCCCGTGCAGAGGAAATTGAGAATAATATCCGTAAAAATAAGTAACGCTTATTAAAGGCAGTTTATGCAGCAGCATGGACTGCCTTTAGCCATTTCCCCTCACTGTTTATTTACACATTTTTAATAATAATTGTTGATTCTGTATATTGCAAACTGCTACAGAATGTGCTATAATGTATAATGATAATATATCCTCTCATAAAAATAACGGGAATTGTTTTACTTAATGCCATAACAGAAAGGAAGATTCAGATGGAAGGCAAAAATTCATCAGCATACCTACCCACGTCAGGCTTGACTCTCTCGGATACCGAAGCCGACGTTTTTAAGATATACTCATCCATTGCGTCCGAGCATCTGTTCAGATACGATATACGTGAGGATTCCGTCAGATTTTTCACCCTCAGCCCTGATGGTCAGCCGACGGAATTTACAATAGATAACTTCTTGAAATTTTACAGCGAAAGCGATGATTTCATAGATTCGAGAGATAAAAACAGCTTCATGAGAAATCTCAGAAGTGCGTGCATTTCTCCTATGTCAGGAAAGCAGGAGTTCCGTTCGTCTTATTTCTGCAATAACAAGTACCTTTGCTGGTATCGTGCGGAATATATCAGTCAGAATGACGAAAGCGGCAGTGTACGCTATCTTTCAGGCAGAATTTACAATATAGACAGTGAAAAGAAAACTATCGAAAATATAAAACAGGAGGCTCAGCTCGACAGCCTTACTCATATGTACGGCTATGAGCTTTTCTGTCAGAAGTGTACTGAGCTTATCGGAAATACATATATGAACGACGGTAAGCTTATATACGTCGATATTACCAACTTTGACGCTCTCGGATCAAAGCTCGGCTATGACTACACCGACGTTCTTATCAGAAGCTTTGCTAAAAATCTCAAATCATTTTATAAGGATCGCTACATCATCGGCCGTGTGAAAAACTGCTTTGTACTCTTCACCAGAGATAAAATTGACAGCGGTCTTGTAAAATCCGACTGCAAGGGTATTCTCGGGCTTGCGGAAAATGTTGTGTCCTCCGACGCCTCTGTCAGCATTGAGGCAAGAATAGGTATGGCCTTCTACCCTCAGGACAGCGACAATATAAAAGGACTCGTTTCAATTGCCGAGATAGATGCCAACTATGACACATCACTCCATGTAAAGGGTCTCCACCTTGAGGAGGAGGATGCAATCGAAGGCAGTGTTGCCGATATTTCGGGAATTATCCCCAAAACCGAAAACAACTCAATCTCGGATATGCTCATAGGCTTTATCAATACGCTGTTTTACAACATAAAAACACGTGACGTTTCACAGAAAGCTTTCGATATTATTTCAGACTATCTCAGCATCTGCCGTGTAACACTGCAGACTTCAACAGGCGGCAAAAAAGACCCCCTTATCAACCTTTATGAAAACGGAGACGAAATTTCAAGTACAACGCCTTATGAAGAACAGCATTTTTATGCTACATCGGGAAGTATTGTGGTTTACCGCATCTACAGACGTGAGGACAGTCAGCCATATTCTCCGTATCAGCAGAAAATTCTCGGAGTTGTATTCAACATCATCCACACCTATTCCAACAGATATGCAAGTACAAGAACATCAAAATTCGCCAAAAATCATGACATGAATTTCGGATGCCTCAATTCAACGGGCTTCAACAAGACTCTGAATGAATACAATAAAAAAGGTATTGACCTGAGTGATTATGCGGCACTTTTCCTCAATGTCAAGGAGTACAAAAACATAAATACAAAGGTCGGATTTGAAAACGGAAATGCCGTTATCCATACCATTGTTGACTTTTTCAATAAAAATCTCGAGGGATATGAGGTGTACGGAAGAAGCGGCGGAGATAACTTCTCACTGCTTCTCAGCAAAAATAACCTTCGTGAAAAAATCGAAATGCTCAGTGATATTCCTTGCGAAATCACGCTCAACGACGAAAAATATGTTTTCAGCATTTCTTTCCGTATCGGTGTGTATCTCATAGAACCGGGACTGAACGATATTCCTGAAATTATGGAAAATGCAAGCATTGCCTACAGCTTTACACGTCAGCCAGGCAAGGGTGATGTGATTTTCTACAGCGACGAAAAGCGTGAAAGCTATGAACACCGCAAGTATATCATCAATGCTCTTGAACCCGCACTCGAAAACAACGAGTTTCTTGTATACTTCCAGCCTAAGGTAAACATCGACAACTACACAATTATCGGCGCAGAGGCACTTTCAAGATGGAAGAGAAACGGTGCGATTATGCCGCCGGGTACATTCATCCCTATATTCGTTGAAACGGGACTTATCAGCAAAATCGATTTCTACGTTTTCGAATATGTCTGCAGGTCGCTGCGCAAATGGATTGACGAGGGAATTGAGCCTGTAACAATTTCGGTAAACTTTGAAAAGGCTTCACTTGAATATCCCAACTTCGCAAAGCGTCTTTCCGCTATCGCAGAGAAGTACCGTACACCGATTGAATACCTTGAAATCGAATTCACCGAAAGCAGCTGCATGGAGAACGAATCAAAATTCAATGATATTCTTGCAGAGCTTAAGGACTGCGGTTTCCATGCGTCACTCGACGACTTCGGACGAGGCTACTCATCAATAAATATGCTCAACAATATGAATTTTGATATACTCAAGCTTGACAAATCCTTCCTTTCAGAGGAAAAACTCAGCAGTGAGCGTTCTAAAATTATACTTAAAAGCGTTATTGGAATGGCTCAGAGTCTTGAAATAGAAGTCATTTCAGAGGGCGTTGAGACTATTGAGCAGATAAACTGTCTTAAAACGCTCAAATGCAAAACCGTTCAGGGCTTCTATTTTGACAGACCGCTGCCTGAAGAAACCTTCCGTGAACGTCTTTGCACCCGAAAGTACATTTTCAGCGAATGCGGAGGTAAGTAATGAAAAACAAAAGCTTTATTACACTTCCGAAATGGCACAGACTTCTTCTGAAAGCTATGGCTGTGGGTATGCTTTGCTTCTTCGTCTTTGCGGTGCTGCTGTACATTCTCTACGATCCGGGTGTATCCTTTGACCGGAAGCTTTATGTAAGACAATTTATAATAATACCCACTGTTTCGCAGATTATTATTGTTTCGATATTTGCACTTGCAGTCAAATTTCTGGAAAAACATGTTTCCGACTGGATTATGACTACAATTCTGTCAGTATGTATCACGTCCTATCTCGGTGTAATGGTAAGTATACACAACTCCGTTCCCGAAATGTCCATTCTGCTTATTTATCCGATTTTCGGTGCGACGATATACAACAGCAGACATATAATGATAATGCAGTGTATCATAACCATGAGTGTATACTTTGTCATAAAGTCCTTTATTATCCCGATAGTTACGGTTTATGAGCCTGTCAACACCAACAGAACATACTTCATTATCTTTATCGGACTTACTCTCGGTGCGGTTATTATATCATTCCTGCTGAGAAGTGTTTCAACGGAAATCGTGAAGAAATCCATAAAGGAAAAGGAAAAGCTTGAATTTGCGGCACGCTGCGACCAGATGACGGGATTCTTCAACCACCGGACCTTCTATGAGCTTCTTAATGAGAAAATAAAGGAATACGACGGAAACAGCAGGTTTTCTCTTATCGTTCTTGATATTGACAACTTCAAGAGAGTTAACGACCGATTCGGTCATGCTTCGGGCGATAAGATTATCCTCAAAGCCGTCGATATCATCAAGGAAAATATCAGAAGCTCCGACAGTGCTTTCAGGTACGGCGGAGAAGAATTTGCTGTTATTATCAGCGATGCAGGCGAAGATACTGCCGCAAAAATTGCAGTCAGAATTGTAAACTCCTTCTACAACAGAAAAAACGGCTTTGAATTCAACAACGAAAAATTCTCCATAAGCGCAGGTACTGCGGAATATTCGGGCGGAAGTGCCGAAGAATTTTTCAACCGTGCCGATGCTGCTTTGTACTATGCAAAAAATCACGGCAAGAATCAGTGTGTGAAGTATTCGGAGTTTGTGCTGAAAGAGGCATAAAATCAGGGCGGTCAGTTCAAACTGACCGCCCTTTCTGCGTTTAGTTCACCTTTTTTGCAATTGCAGGAACCTTTCCCACTGCATAAGCCGCAATTGCCGTTATGAGGATTTCCGGAAGCATATAAAGTCCGTTGTAGAATATCGAGTATACCAATGCAAGCCCTCCGCCCGAGAAATTCTCCATAATGGTACTGCCTATTTTGTAGAAGCCTTCCTGAGTGAAGAACCATTCCGCCCATGCACCGA
>SVNJ01000084.1 GCA_015066955.1 Ruminococcus sp.
GTATTCGACGGTCAGACCAGCTACTGTCAGAACCCCAGAGCAAATGCATACATCTTCTCTGAGTACAACTACTTCCTCAACAGCAAGGACATCTGCGAAGTAACAAGCGGCGGTGTAGTTAAGAGCTACATGGATACAGTTGAAAATTGTCGTGGTAATGCACAGGCTACTGTTGTAACAGACAAGAGCAAGACAGTTTCTTCAAGCTGTACATACGCTAACTTCGATACAAATTCATCAGTATCATATATTCCTTCAGGTGCTTATGTACTCAATACAAACACCGCAACACTCAAGTCTGCATTCGAAACAGACGGCGGATGTATGGATGAAATGGCTATCTCATCAGGTGATATTACAGTAACACCTTCACAGCCTGCACAGACAACAACAACTACTACAACAGCTCCCGTTGCTACAACTACTACAGTAACAACACCCGCACCTACAACACCTCCTGTTGAGAATGTTGTATACGGTGACGCTAACTGCGACGGTGAAGTAAACGTAGCTGACGTAACAATAATCATGAGCTATGTTACAAACAGTGAGAAGAATCCGCTTACAAGCGAGCAGATTAACAACGCAGACGTATATCAGCGTGGCGACGGTATCTCTATAAGCGATGCGGTTTCAATTCAGAAGTGTCTCACAAAGATTATTGCCTCTCTCCCGGAATCAACATTATAAGCTGATTCCCCCCTAAATATACACAAAGAAAAAAGGGATGCGTGCACATCCCTTTTTTCTTTGCGGGGACGCCCCCGCTGGCGACTCTTACTGAGCCGTCCCCTTTGTCACTACGTGACATCTCCCCGCACTGCGGGGAGTCACCCCCACCCGCCGTACTTTACTGTGAAATTATAAAAAATTGCCCTCCCCGCTGGGAGGGGGCAAGGAAGCGGTGTAGGATGTATTATGGTGATTATTTGGGTACTATATTCTGTAGGGGTGACCCTTGCGGTCGCCCGATTTTCAATGTTTATTCATGTAAAAAAACGGGCGAATACAGTTCGCCCCTACAAATTGATTATGCTACGTTATATTTGTATAGGGGCGGATATTATCCGCCCGCAAAATCAAGGTTTATCGACAATCTCAAAGGGCGGACAATTAATGTCCGCCCTTTTTGTATATATTGAGTTATTCACCGAGAAGCTTCTCAGCACTTGCAAGCTTAACACAGATAACGAAAAGCTCCATAGCCTTTTTAAGCTCATCTGCTGTGGGATATGTGGGAGCAAGTCTGATGTTCTTGTCCTCAGGGTCCTTGCCGTAAGGATAGGTTGCACCTGCACCTGTAAGAACTACGCCTGCCTCCTTGCAGAGCTGAACGATTCTCTTTGCACAGCCGGGAAGTGAATTGAAAGAGATGAAGTAACCGCCCTCAGGATTTACCCATGAGCCGATTCCGAGAGGTGCGATTTCAGCTTCAAGTGCCTCAATAACAGCGTTGAATCTCGGAGCAAGGATAGCGGTGTGCTTCTTCATGTGCTCAAGCATATTCTCGTAAGTACCGAAGAACTTTACGTGACGAAGCTGATTGATTTTATCATAGCTGATGATGCTGATTCCGAGGAATTTCTTAAGGCTTTCAACATTTTCCTTGCTTGCACCCATTACAGCAACTCCTGCACCCGGGAATGTAATCTTTGAAGTTGAACCGAAGATATAAACGATATTCTCGTTTCCGCACTTCTTTGCCTCATCAAGGATATTGAGGATATATGAAGGCTTATCAGTAAGGTGGTGAATGCAGTAAGCGTTATCCCAGAAGATTCTGAAGTCCTTAGCCTTAGGCTTGAGAGCTGCAAAACGCTTTACTGTCTCATCGCTGTAGCTGATACCGTCAGGGTTGGAGTACTGAGGTACACACCAGATACCCTTGATTGTTTCGTCCTCAGCAACAAGCTTTTCAATCATATCCATGTCGGGACCTGTTTCAAGCATTGGGATATTAATCATTTCAACACCGAAGAATTCTGTTACGGAGAAATGTCTGTCATAACCGGGAACAGGACAGAGGAACTTGACCTTATCGTACATTCTCCAGGGTTTTTCGCCGAGAATACCGTGAGTGTAGGCAGTCTGTACAGTCCAGAACATAGCATTGAGGCTTGAGTTTCCGAAGATGATAATTTCGTCGGTATTTACACCGATCATAGGTGCAAAAAGTCTCTTTGCCGAAGGAATGCCGTCAAGCATACCGTAGTTTCTTGCATCAAGACCGTTTTCGCAGATGAAGTCGTCTTCACTGAGCACGTCAAGGAGATAAAGGCTTAAATTAAGCTGCTCAGTGCAGGGCTTGCCTCTTGACATATCCAGTGAAAGTCCCTGCGCCTTAAAATCGTTGTAGAGAGCCTGAGCCTCGTTTTTAAAGGCAGTAAGCTGCTCCTTGTTCATCTGACATAATTCCATAATCAGAACCTCTCCTTCAAAATATATATAAATTGATGATTAAACCTATGCATGGTGCATCCGTTATGCACCACACTAAAGTATATCACAGTTTCAGCGGTTTTTCAAGAGTTTTTCGGGGCATTTATATGCCAAATATATAGGTTAAGACAGCATGTTTTTTGATTATTTTTCCACAGCTGACTGCCACAGTGTCATCTTGCACAGATTTTCAGTTTCGAATTGTGACGCATTTCACAGTTTTAACTTCTGTTTATTGACAAAAATGCAAAAAAAGGATATAATGTAAATATATATTTCGGGGGATGGGAATTATTATATTTTCATATCGACAGGAGGAAATGTCATGAAAAAATTATTCTCATCAGCAGTTTCCGCAGCGGCAGCTATTGCATGTTTTCTCTCAAACAGTGCACTCCCCTGCTTTGCGGAAGCAATAAACACAGAAACAGGTGTATTTACAGGCGAATGTGAGGTGCTCCTTTTTGAAGAGGCAGAAGAAATTGAGCTTTCCCTTCCCGATACACCGCAGATACTCTCAAACTACAGAAGCGATTCGTACAACTACGGCGATTATCTTGACGCTAACAACAAAGCCGTGTATGACTCACTATCAGAATGGGTTACTCCAACACTTGATGAAATGGTGGTGAATATGCCCGAAACAATCACTGTTACTCTTAACGGAATCCCCAATACCTCATCTTATACCGAAGAGGATGCAGCGGCATTCAGTGCAGCTGTTTTCGGTGCGTGCAAGCCGGGTGTTGACAGCCTGCTTTTCGACATGCCCGAGATATTCTGGCTTAATCCTGCAGGGCTGTCTATTGGTGTTGAGAAGGTTACTTATACATACAGCAACAGAACGAAAAAGTATACCTTCAAGATATCCTCATTGAAATTCACACCTGCACTTGAACCGGAAATAGGTACTCTCGACAAAGCAATGGAGTACAAGGAAAAGCTTGAAACGGCAGTGGAGGAATTTGCACCAACCGAAGGCACAATGTACGATAAAATCAAGACCATTCACGACAGTATTGCAAAATTCACATACTATGACGAGTCAGCAGGACTTATGAGCAGTGCTATAGGTTCACTTGTCAAGCCGGGCGTAGTCTGCGAGGGCTATTCAGAAGGCTTCAAGCTTATCTGTGACTATCTTGGCATACCATGCGTGCTCGTTTTCGGCAACTATGACGCATCCGCAAACGTAGCTCATATGTGGAATTATATAAAAATGGACGACAACAAGTGGTATGCAGTTGACCTTACGTGGGACGACCTTGACGGTGACGGCGGCGAGGTTAAGTATGCGTACTTCCTGAAAGGCAGCAGAAGCTTTTTCACAAACCACACCGAAGAACCCGATTATCTCGGAACTATATTTACCTACCCCGAAATAGCGTCGGATAACTATACTCCCGGTCAGTCTGTGGCTGCGACTACGACAACAACAACAGTTACAACAACGACTGCGAAAACCACAACTACCGAAGCAGAGTCTACGACAACAGCTAAAGAAACAACTACCACCACAGAAACATCAACTACAACTGAAAAAGTCACAACAACGACAACACTCAGTGAGCCTGAAACAACGGAGCCGATAACCACAACTTCCGAATCCGAAACTACTACGGAAGCACCTTCAGAGCCTGAAACGGAAACAACCACTGTCACTGAGTACGACAAGGCGGACTTTAACCGTGACGGATACGTAAATGCAGCTGACCTTGTTATCTGCGCAAAGGCGGTGCAAGGCGATGTAACGGACTATCCCTGTGATTACAACGGGGACGGTATGCTTGATTCATTTGACCTTGTACTTATGAGACGTAGAGTACTTTCTTAATCTGAAATTGATTGTGTCAGATTTTGCCTGCGAATTAAAAAAGAAATGGCGGACAAATTAAGTGTAATGTTCATACAGAAGTTTTACAAGTATTATTGAGGAAAACCCTTTTGAAAAAGGGTTATTCCTCAAACTCCTTTCCTAAAACTTTCAGTGAAAATCCCCGTATAGGGTCGTTGACCCTATACGGGGATTTTGGTTAAAAGTCTTTGGAAGGGGGCTCGGGGGACAACCTTTCTTCAGAAAGGTTTCCACCGACAAGTACATATAAAACTTCTATATGGCTATCGCACTTAATATCCGCCGTTTTTATTATTAAAGACCTGAAACAGTAAATGTAACCTCAATTTCAGTCCATTCGCCGATAGCTTCGGAAAGTGCACCGTCATCATCCCATGAATCATAGATGTAAGCTGTAAAGTCGCCCTCGTATAGAGAGTTATCAGCCTCAATGCCTTCAAGCTCATCAACAGCCTTGCCGTCGATTACTACTGAATCAATTGTAATAACAGCATCCTCAAATGCTTCTGCATCATAGGAAGCAATTGCAAGTGTGCTGATTCCGTTTGGAGAAATGCTTTCGTCCTCATCAACGTAGAACTCAACATCTTCCTTATAGGAATCTGTATCAGCTGTAACTGATACCTTGTATGTGCCGTCGCCGTCAACGTCAGCGTAAACAGCACCCTCAAGGAGAGAATCAAAAGTCATACCGCTTGCAGTAGCCTTGTAGTCCTCATCGTATACATAAAGAGCCATCTGACCCTTTTCAATTGCGTAGAACTCAGACATATCAAAGTCGTAATCATCTTCGTCCTCTTCATCCTCGCCGCCGATAATGTCATCTTCACCTTCTGTTTCAACTTCGATTTCTTCCCAGTCGAAATCCTCGTCAGACCACTCGTCATCGTCCCAGTCGAAATCCTCGTCAGACCATTCCTCGTCTGACCAGTCATCCTCATAGTAGTCATCGTCGCTCATTCCTGAGTTATAGCCCTCAAAGAATGATACAGCAGCCTGGTCGCCGAGTGTCTTGTATTCTTCCTCTGTAAAGAGGTCTCCGCAAACCTTTTCCATAAGGTCAGCAATCCAAGCACTTACATCTTCCTGTGAAACGTAGCTTTCAAGGTCAAAGTCGCCTGATTCAAGGTCAATCATAGTTGCATCGCTCTTGGAAGGCATATCAACCTTAGCGTCGTCGTCCTGTGACATTGAAAGTGTGAATTTACCGAAGTCTGTACCTTCGATTTCAAGAGCATAGATGATTTCCTGCTTCTTGCCGTCTGATGAAAGCTCAACTGTGATAGGGTCGATTTCGGGAACAACAACTGTGATGTCACCGTTTACATAGCCCTTTTCCTCGTCAACAACTTCAAAGCCGTCAAATTCTACTGAAATCTCTGTAGTTTCATCATCATAAGATGTGTATGAACACTCGATTTCGCCGTCATACTTGCCTGACTTCTCTGTTGCATTAAGTACAGCAGAAATGTTTTCGCCGTCAACGTCGAATGTAAGCTCACCGCCTACCTTGTCGCCGTCCTTACCGCAAGCGTATGTAAATCCGAATTCCTCATCAAGCGCAGCTGAGATACCTCTGATTTTACCCTTTGCGTCAACATAGATTGAAACATCAACAGACTCTTCACCCTCAAATTCACCGTTTTCCTTAGCAGACTTAAGTGAGTCAATAGCACCGTCGAACAGTTCATCGTATTCGTCCTCGCTGCAGATTTCAAGCTTCTCAGTAACGATTTTCTTTACAGTCTTATCCTTTGAAGCTGTCTCTACGAAATTCTTTGCAAGGTCATAAGCTGCGTCACCGTTAACCTCTGCTGTGAGAACAGTATACTCAACTGAAATGTCAGCAATGTCAACCTCTTCCTTCTTCTCCATTTCGATATCCTCGAAGGACTCGCCGAGAACTGCCGCATATCTGTTGATAAGGTCAGCTGATTCAGAAGGTGAGATGAAATCCTCAGGGTTGCTGAGCATTTCTGTATAGGAATCCATGAATTCGGACATACCAGCGTCTATTTCAGAAGCCATCTGCTCGCCGAGACTCATACCGAGCCACTTTTCTGTAAGCTCAGGGATTCTTACGAAGTAATCAAAGCTTGCAGCGTCAATTGCTGCGTCAACTGTAAGAAGCTTTTCATCGTTGTATGAAACATATACGCCTGCCTGTGACTTGCCGTCCTTGACAGCACTGTCAGCACCTACGCTGATAGACTCTATACCATTGAGAAGGTCGTAAGCCTTTGAAAGCTCAGGGTCGCTCTCAACATCAACGTCGCTGCCGAAAACAGAGTCGCAAAGCATATCAACTGCGTCCTTGCTTGGCTCAAACTTAATGTCAATGTTTGCTGACTGACCCTTTTCTGCATTGTCAAGGTACTTCTTGTAGCCTTCCTCAACGTCCTTTGCAAGAACAGAAGCATTTTCCTCAATAACCCATGCGTAGTATTCAGCAGGGTCATTTGTTGCAAGCTTAACCTGATTCTTTACGAAATCGGAAGCGTTGTAAGCAATAGCACTACCGCCTGCGATAACCGCAACGGCACCTGCACTGATTGCAGCAACCTTTACGCCTGTTTTCTTCTTAGGTGCGGCATCAACGCCTGAAACAGCATCAACAGGTGTGAACTGATTCTGGTTGAAATCCTGATTATTAAAATCACTCATCTTAAAAAAACCTCCCATATATCTTCTGAAAATTTTCGGAAATATTTTCATATTCCTCTTGCTGCACCGAAGAAAAAACTCGGTACACCAAGCGAAATACGCCTTTAAAACGATTTTATAATATCATATAATTTATTTTATGTCAACAAATTTTTCGCTTTTTCGCCATTTTGTATACAAGCTGTAACTTTATACGGCTTATAAATGTGTACTTTACTGTGATAAAACGTGTATATCTTCAAAAGTTCGGTCAATAATAGTCTTGTTCGCAGAGAACAACGGCAACACCACACAGAACTTGTCTTGTGACTTTTCACGGTGTTACCTAAAAAGATTAAGGAGTTTTGAATCATGGAAAACAAGAAGAAAAATGACCATATCAAATGTACTGTTTCTCAGTGTCAGCACAACATGGTGACTGAGAATTACTGCTCACTCGGCTGCATTTCTGTAGGCACACACGAGGAAAACCCCACTGTACCTGAGTGCACAGACTGCAATTCCTTCGTTAAGAGAACAGGCTGCTGCGGCTAAGTCCAATCCCGACTCTGTGTCGGGTACATAATAGTCTGATTGTGCGAATTAAACAAAATTCAACGTTGATTACAGTCAAATCGGGAAAAATATTTTATTCCCTTGCAATATTCTATGATTTAGGGTATAATAATTATAATGTTATTGTTGCTCTGTAAATAAAATCCGCAGGGAAATGATACATCACTGCTTCGGCAGTGTCTACTTAAGCAGGAGGCCTGATATTATGTTTGATAAAACCATGACATTTTCAGTCAATGAGGACCGGGAAGCAGAGCTGAAAAAGAATCTTACCATTATATATGACGCTCTCACCCAGAAGGGCTATAATCCGATTAATCAGATTGTTGGTTATATTCTGTCGGAGGACCCGACCTACATAACCACTTATAACAATGCAAGAAGCCTTATCCGTCATATTGACCGTGATGAGCTGCTTCAGGTTCTTGTAAGGTCCTATCTTAATTCATAAGCGGCATTGCGAAGGGTCTGCACAAAGACCACACGCTTTCCCGTAAATAAAGCTATCGGAGACGGCAGGATAATGCCGTCTTTTTATTTTTGCTTTGTACGCTTGTCAGGCTGAAAAGCTGTACAACACTCAGGAATATTCCTGTCATGCTTGCAAAGCAAAGAAGAAATCCGATCACCCCGTCAGGCTTCTGAAAGAGAAATACTGCAATGATTAAATATGCAAGTGATACCGCAAATAAAACGGAATACACTATTATATCTTTTGTTTTTTTCTTCATATAAATCCCTCAAAAATTCCCTATAATACTTTTCTCTGAATGTGATATAATACTGTTGCGGCGATAAACCGCAACTTTAATAAAGGATTGAAAACAAGCCTATGAAAATTACAGCTCTGGCAGCAGCGGCTTTGTTTGCCGCAAATGTGCCATGTTTTACGGCTTATGCCGCAGACAGCACCAAAATCGGCTACGGTCAGGGTACTGCCATTGACGGCAGAAACCGTCCCGTTGACGCTGCTGAATTCAACAGCCGGTACGGCGATTATGATGCCTGCGCCCTATCGGAGGATGATAAAAGAATTATAATTACCTTCGACCAGGGCTACGAAAACGGCTATACCGAAAAAATCCTTGACACTCTGAAAGAAAAGAATGCCACTGCAATATTTTTCCTTACAGGCGATTATGCCAGAAAGGAAACAGCTCTTGTCCGTCGTATGATTGACGAGGGACATATTCTCGGCAATCACGGTATGACACACGCAAGTCTGCCTGATTTGTCAGCCGATGAAGCAAGGGAAGAAATCATGTCGCTTCATAACTTTGTGCTCGATGAGTACGGCTATGAAATGAAATTCTTCCGCTGTCCCTGCGGAGAATACTCCGAATCGGCTCTGGAAACCATTCAGAGCTGCGGTTATACCACACTTTTCTGGAGCTTTGCGTATGTGGACTGGAAAACCGACAGTCAGCCTTTACCCGGCGAAGGGTTTGAAAAGCTCACGAAATCCGCACACGGCGGTGAAATTCTTCTGCTTCACTCGGTATCCTCGACAAATGCAGAAATACTCGGTGATGTTATCGACAATTTCAGAGCACAAGGCTTTGAAGTATAGTATATGATTTACAGCGGAAACCGTTCCCCCAACGGTTTCCGTTGTTTTTTATAACCCCTATCCCCTAAAACTAATTTTACGAAGAATTATGATATAAGATATAAATATTACCCCCGTAATTATACCCATTACAATTTTTCCTGCAATTGAAGGTGCCTCGACTATCAATAATACCAACAGTCCTATAATAAGAACATAAAAAGCAGTCATAACGGCATATCTTATAATTTTCGGAACAGCTCTGCAATATATAAATTCCTCAAATAATGCTTCCAGAAGCTCTCCGATAATTTCAGCAAGAAAATCCATATCATTATCCCCGTAAAAGTTTTACCCCTGTGAAAACTTTTACGGGGATAA
>SVNJ01000085.1 GCA_015066955.1 Ruminococcus sp.
GCGTAAGAAAGTACGGTTTTCACGGTACTTCACACAGATTCGTTTCCGCTGCTCTTGCTGAGGCTATGGGCAAGGATATCAAGGACCTCAAGATTGTTTCATGTCATCTCGGAAACGGTTCTTCAATCACTGCCGTTGACGGCGGTAAGTCTGTAGATACTTCAATGGGCTTCACTCCCCTTGACGGTGTTGTTATGGGTACACGTACAGGAAGCGTTGACCCCTCTGCTGTTACTTTCGTTGCTGAAAAGCACGGCTTTACTCCTAAGGAAATGAGCGACTACATGAATAAGAAGTCAGGCTTTCTCGGAGTATCAGGTGTATCCTCAGATAACCGTGAAATCACAGAGGCTTCCGCTAACGGAAACAAGAGAGCTCAGCTCGTTACAGAAATGCTCGTATACGAAATCAAGAAGTACATCGGAAGCTACGCTGCTGCAATGAACGGTCTTGACGCTGTTCTCTTCACAGGCGGTATCGGCGAAAATGCTTTCGATATCAGAGCTGCTGTATGTAAGGATATGGACTTCTTCGGCATCAAGCTTGACGAGAGCGTTAACGACGGTCTCAGAGGCAAGCTTGCAAAGATTTCTGCTGCTGATTCTAAGGTTGATGTATGGGTTGTTCCCACAAATGAGGAGCTTCTCATTGCAAGAGATACTCTCGCACTCATCTCCAAGTAAGAACAGTACATATATTATAGCATCTTTTCTTACTGATTTCAACTGTATAAGATTAAATTTAATCATGATAAGGCTTTCAGATAATGGAAGCCTTATTTTATACATGAAAAGCCGCTCAATTGAGCGGCTTTATTACTTTATTATTCTGCTGAAGTCTCAGCCTGTGATTTATCAGCCTCACCGAAAGAAGCTTTGTTTGCAATATCTGCGAACTCGCCTGCTGTCTTGCAGTCAATAAGCTGGAGTGCGTTTCTGTCAAACTGGAACCAGAAGTTGATACCAACAAGTCCGGGATTGTTCTTTAACGAGAAGTTTACAACAATCTCATCGCCCTGCTTACACTCTACATTGTCAGCGTAAACTACAAATCCGTCATCCTCTGTGAATTCCTTCTGATCTTCACCCGCTGTAGATACGAAAACCTTACCGTTCTGAACAACATCGGGCTTTACGGGAGTACCACCCTTGTAGAAGTTGGCAAAATCCGGATTTGTAATTGTAATATCGTATACACCGTCAGGAGCATTTTCTCTTACCTTAAAGGTTACGCTGATAAACTCATCGTTGAATATAAAGTCTGCTTCTTTTGAAATATCAATCCAGAAAGCGTATGCTTCATCAGTGTAAGGTGTATACTCAGTGTCTCCGCCTGATTCACCGCTGTAATCGGGATTTGCAACGGTTCCCTCAACAACTTCTGTTACGGGTACTGCCTCAGTCTGAACCTGTCCTTCTGCGTCAGTTACTTCTTCACCCTCTGCATCTGTTACAGGAACATACTCTGTTACTGTTTCGCCGTTCGCATCAGTTACCTCAACGCATTCTGTGACAGCCTCGCCGTTTGCATCTGTAGCGGGAATAAATTCAGGTTCATCGGAAGAACCGCTGTTTCCTGCAGGTGCTGTAGGGTCCTGAGCGTCGAGATTTGCACCTGTCACAGGTTCATCAGATTCATCACCCTCGTAATGGAACTCAAAGGGAACCTGAAGCATAGGTGTAGGTGCTTCGGTAGGCTCAGCAGATGAACTGCCTGAAGCTGAACCGCCCTTATCCTTATCCTTATCCTTGTCACAGCCTGCAAGAGGTGAAACGGCAAGTGCTGCTACAAGTGCAAGTGCCAGATATTTTGCTCTGTAATTTTTCATTTTTATCTTATCCTTTCAATAATATCATTGTTTAGAGTGAAGGTGAAGCCTTTTCAGCAAATTCGCCGACCGCACCGCTTTCAAGCATTTCAAGTGCATTGCTGTCATACTCAAATTCGAAAATCATTGCACACATACCCGGATTACCATTCATATAGAAGTTAACAGTAACCTCGTCGCCCTGCTTGCCTGAAACATAGTCTGCATATACAGCAAAACCGTCTGCATCTGTTACCTCAGTCTGAGATTTTCCGTTCTCGGAAGCATAAACCTTGCCATTGAGAACCTTGTCGGGAAATACAGTTGTCTCGTTATATGAAGCAAAATCGGGATTTGTGATTGTGATGTCATATTCTCCGTCGGGAGCATCATCCTTGATTCTGAACTTTACGCTGATAAACTCGCCGTTGAATGTAAAGTCGGACTCCTTTGAAATATCAAACCAGAATGCCTGACTCTTTACAACCTTTGGCTTATATTCATTTTTAGTGGATTCGTCCTGTTTTTCTGTTGTATCCTCACCGTTGTCGGTAACTGCATCCGTAGCATCTTCACCATTTTCGGGATCAGTTAACGGCTCATCACCGTTTTCAACTGCAACAGCCGTTGTAACAGGCACTGCCTCAGTCTGAACTTCGCCCTCTGCGTCTGTTACATCCCCGCCCTGTGCGTCGGTAACGGGTACATACTCGGTAACATTTTCACCGTTTGTGTCAGTAAGAAGTATGTACTCAATCTTCTCTGTCGGTTCTTCTGTATCGGAACCGCTGCTTTCGCCTGCAGGAGCAGTAGGATCCTCAGCATTAAGATCAACATTACCCTCTGAACCACCGCTTACTTCATCTTCAATGTCACCGATTATACTGAAGGTAAGAGGCTGCTTAAGCACCTCAGACGGTACTTCGGTAGTTTCCTGAGTAGTATCGCTCTCATTTTTGTTTTTATCTTTTTTATCGGAACAGCCTGCCGTAAAAATCATTGCCGCTGCAGCTGCAAGTGCAAGCGTCCGATAAGTGTATTTTCTTCTTTTCATTTTGATAATCCTTTCCAGACCGCAGGTTAAACTTACGGTATTATTTATCAAATCTAATTATACACTCCGCATTTATTTTTGTCAAGCACATCTCCAATCTGTAACTTTTTTTTAAAAAAGGCTCACATTATTGTCACAATTTGTATATCTGCGTATCACAAACCCAAAGCAACACCATAGATTTCGAGCAAAGTTGTCAGACGGGCTTTGTGCGGTGTTGCCTTTATACTATAAAATATTGGTTTGACATATATTAATACTTGATTTTTTGCGAAAAATGTGGTATTATGTTACTTGTCACAGTATTTGTCGAAACGAAGCACTTTTGCATGTCTCAGACGTAAACCTGCACCGTAGCCTCTGAGTAATGCGTCATAACGGCAAATACTAAATATTATGCCTTAAGGCAGATTGGAGACGATGATGGAAAACAAAAACAATTTCAAGCCATATATCCCGGCTGACAAGGTTACGCCCGAGCTTACAGTAACTTCCATTATAATGGGTATACTTCTCGCTGTAATTTTCGGTGCGGCAAACGCCTATCTCGGACTGAGAGTAGGTATGACAGTATCTGCTTCAATTCCCGCAGCTGTTATTGCTATGGGTGTTATCAGAGTTATCATGAAGAAAAACTCTATTCTCGAAAGCAATATTGTTCAGACTATCGGCTCTGCCGGTGAATCCCTCGCAGCAGGCTCAATCTTTACACTTCCCGCTCTTTTCCTGTGGGCTAAGGAAGGCGTTATGGACAAGCCCGGTCTTATTGAAATTACACTTATTGCTTTAATCGGCGGACTTCTCGGTGTATTCTTCATGGTACCGCTCAGAAACGCTCTTATCGTTAAAGAGCATGGCACTCTCCCCTATCCCGAAGGTACAGCCTGTGCAGAAATCCTTCTTGCTGGTGAAGAAGGCGGTGCAAACGCTTCAACTGTATTTGCAGGTATGGGCTTATCAGCCTTATTCAAGTTCATAATCGACGGTATCAAGGCTGTTCCCGGTGAGGTTGCTTTCAAAATCAAGGGTTATGCAGGTGAAATCGGCACACAGATTTATCCTGCTGTAATGAGCGTAGGCTACATCTGCGGTCCGAGAATTTCTTCTTACATGTTCTCAGGCGGTGTACTCAGCTGGCTCGTTCTTATCCCTCTTATCGTACTTTTCGGTGAGAATACAATCATGTACCCGAGTACTGATATGACTATCGGTGAAATATTCGCAGCAGACGGTGCAAGCGGTATATGGGCCTCTTATATCCGCTATATCGGTGCAGGTGCACTTGCGGCAGGCGGTATCATCAGCCTTATCAAGTCACTTCCCCTTATTATCCGCACTTTCAAGGATGCTGTTAAGAATTTCAGTGTCAAGGGCGGCGGAAACAACGACAGAACTTCTCAGGAGCTTAATATGAAGGTTGTTATCGGTGCAATTATCGTACTTACACTCCTCGTATGGCTTATCCCTGCTATTCCTGTTTCACTTATCGGTGCACTTATTATAGTAGTATTCGGCTTCTTCTTTGCAACCGTTTCTTCAAGAATGGTTGGTCTCGTAGGAAGCAGTAATAACCCTGTTTCAGGTATGGCTATCGCTACACTCCTTATCGCTACTCTTATCCTCAAGCTTACAGGTGCAGAGGGTGCAGATGGTATGAGTGCCGCAATCGCTATAGGTTCTGTTATCTGTATTGTCGCAGCTATCTCAGGCGATACCTCACAGGACCTCAAAACAGGCTACATTCTCGGTTCAACTCCTAAAAAACAGCAGATTGCTGAGGTTTTCGGTGTTGTTGCTGCAGCTCTCGCTATCGGCGGTACACTTTACCTCCTTGATAAGGCTATGGGCTTCGGTACTGATGCGCTTGCCGCTCCTCAGGCTACTCTCATGAAGATGATTGTTGAGGGCGTTATGAGTGCAGAGCTTCCCTGGAATCTCGTATTTGTAGGTGCATTTATCGCTGTTATCGTTGAGATCATCGGTATACCCGTTCTTCCCTTCGCTATCGGTATTTACCTCCCCGTTCACCTTAACGCATGTATTATGATCGGCGGACTTGTTCGTCTTGCGTTCGATAAGATGAAGTGTGAGGAAAACAAGAAGAAGAACATCATCAATGACGGTATTCTCTTCTCATCAGGTATGATTGCCGGTGAGGGTATCGTTGGTATTCTTCTTGCACTTCTTGCAGTATTCGATGCTGACAAGGTTATCGACATCTCAGGCAAGCTTAACCTTCCCGTTTGGGCATCTAACGCTGGAAGCCTTATCGTATTCGCTCTTATCATAGTTTCACTGCTTAAATTCTCTTTATGGAAAAAGCAGAAGCAGGTAAAGAAATAATCAATGAAAAGCAAAAAAAACAAAATAAGCGAGAATTATCTCGAAAAATGTCCCGTACGTCAGGCAGGTCTTAATTGGTCTGCCGACGAAAACGGTATGGTTACACTTGATGTTGAAAATAAGGGGGCGGTCAACAGAATCGCTCAGAAGCTTCTGAAAAAGCCTAAGGTTTCACATATTCATCTTGATGAAATGGGAAGCTTCGTGTGGCCTCTTATTGACGGTGAAAAAACAATAATGGATATCGGTATTCCCGTTGAGGAGCATTTCGGTGAAAAAGCAAAGCCTCTTTATGAGAGACTTGCTCAGTTTTTCCGCATTCTTGAAAATTATCACTTCATCGAGTGGAAAGAATAATCCAATTCATTTTCTACGCTAATCTTTACGGTACTTAAGTACCGCTTACAAGGAGGATATATTATGGATTCAAACAAAAGACCAGAATCAATGGCACGTATCACTACACCTGAGCTTGCAGAGGCATTTATTGCTGAGCAGATTGCTGCTGTAAAGGCACAGGTAGGCGACAAGAAGGTTCTTCTCGCTCTTTCGGGCGGTGTTGACAGCTCTGTTGTTGCCGCACTTCTCATCAAGGCTATCGGAAAGCAGCTCGTTTGTGTACACGTTAATCACGGCCTTATGAGAAAGGGTGAAAGCGAACAGGTTATTGAGGTTTTCAGAAATCAGCTTGACGCAAATCTCATCTATATCGACGCTACAGATCGATTCCTCGACCTTCTTAAGGACGTTGCAGAGCCTGAAAAGAAGCGTAAGATTATCGGCGGCGAGTTCATCAAGGTATTCGATGAGGAAGCAAGTAAGCTTGAAGGAATCTCCTTCCTCGCTCAGGGTACTATTTACCCCGATATTCTCGAAAGCGACGGCGTTAAGGCTCACCACAATGTCGGTGGTCTCCCTGAGGATATGCAGTTTGAGCTTGTTGAGCCTGTTAAGCTCCTTTATAAGGATGAGGTTCGTGTTGTTGGTAAGGCACTCGGTCTCCCCGCTTCTATGGTTGACCGTCAGCCGTTTCCAGGTCCCGGACTTGGCGTAAGATGTCTCGGTGCAATTACCCGTGACCGTCTCAACGCTCTCCGTGAAGCAGACGCTATCCTCCGTGAAGAATTTGAAAAGAATGGCCTCAACCAGACCGTTTGGCAGTACTTCATCGCTGTTCCCGATATGAAGAGCGTTGGTGTTAAGGACGATAAGAGATATGAGGGCTGGCCTGCTATCATCCGTGCTGTAAATACTACAGACGCTATGAGTGCTACTATTGAGGAAATCCCTTATGCACTCCTTCACCATATCACTGCCCGTATCACAGCTGAGGTTGAAGGCATAAACCGCGTTCTCTATGACCTCACTCCCAAGCCGATTGGTACTATTGAGTGGGAATAATAACACGCCCCACACAAACGGCTTAACTACGCTGTTTTCTGTTATCACAACAGTGAAACGGCAACGTTTTGGCAACATTTGAATTATTCTAAAAACTAAGAGCTATCTGATTTAAAATCGGATAGCTCTTTTTATTGTTATTTCTTTGTTTCAAAAGATTTTAATGTTTCACCTTTTTCAGTTTTCCATTGTTGTGGACCACTAATACTATAACCTGCAGCGAAAGCTGCTGCAGATGATGAACTTGAAAATAATTTATCATTTTGCAAAACATCATCTTTAATTTCGCCGCTTGCTCGACTTTGTTCAACTTTTTTCCTTATCCCGTTTTTTAAAGATTCTGCAGCAGATTTATGTATAGAAGAACCTTTGAGCAGAACGAAACCATCTGATGTTGGCATTCCATAAGCTTTACCTGCACCTACAGATACACTAAAAATGGGATTATTATTCTGGTTATCAGTTTGATTTTCTGAATATTTTTCAAATGTCTTATGACCAAGTGCATTTACAAGTATTTTTGTATTGTAAATAAATTCTTCTAATTCAGCTTGTTCTGCCTCTGATACCGAAGATTTAGTAGGTGTATTACTGTTATCTATAGAATATCTATCACATTCTTTTGCAATACTATAGAACTGATTTTCTAAATACTTTATATGTGCTTTATTCAGATTTGAATCCTTACTAATAAAGGCAATGGCTTCGTTCCAATTGTCCTTTTTTTCTAAATGCTGTTTTAATCTCTTTATAATATCTTCTGCTTCGCCAATATAAATAAGAGGCTTATCGTTAATATCATCATATCCAAACAAAAAATACACTCCTGGCGAAGAAAGCTCTGTTCGATTTTCACTTTCTTTTATCATACTTCGTGGAATTTTATACGCAATTCCTGTCCAATTTGATAGTTCACAAATCCATCGTCCGTTTGGAGTGCCATCAACTAAAAACAATTTAATCACTTTACCAAATGCCATTAATAATCACGCTCCCTTGTAAGCATACCCAAAATGAATCGGCGGAGCTGTAACGGAAATATATACAAACTCAGAATCACCGTCATTTTTCAGGCCGTGTACGTCCTTGTCCGCAAATCTTACAACGTCACCTGCTCTGAATTCCATTTCCTTATCGTCCGCAAGAAGCAGTTTTCCGCATCCCTTTGTAGCATACCATATTTGTTCCGAAGCATCATGAGTATGTCTCGGCTGAACTGCTCCGATTTCAAGATGAACCTCAGTTATTGTCACACGTTCACTTGTTGAATTGTCGGGGTTTAACAATTGTCTTGACACAACACCTGGATTAGCAAGTCCTTTGATATCTTCCGATCTGATAAATTCCATAATCATTCCTCCGTAACTACTATTATAATTATATTGTAGCATACCACAAATCAGATGTCAATTGATTGATATTTAGCGGCAAAAACACCTTGTCTGCTACTTCATAAATACAAATGACTCAATATCAAAAATATTCCTGTTATCAAAAGCATCAGATGCCCAGCCATTGTATGCATGGTCGATAACAAAATAAACACTGTGACGACCTGAAACATTTTTCAGCTTTGCCGTGTATGTACCGTCGTGGGTGCCTGTACTGCATACACCGATTTCCTCGCCATCCTCACTGTCAAGACGGATGTGTATTTCTCCGGTACAGCCGCTTCCTGCAATCTTCACTGCAAAGGACATCTCTGTGCCCGAATAATCCTCTCCGAAATCAAAATACTTGTACCCGATTACGCAGCCCTTGCGTACAGATGTGATGCATCTTGTGAATACGTCCTTCTCAGTAACAAAGCATCCTCCTTTAAGCACGCACGCAATGTCAGCAGGTGTAATACGATAAGGATTCAGTGACTTTTCAAAGCCGAGAGATGTCATTTCAACCTCAGGAATAGTGCCGTCAGGAAGTATTTCAACCCTTTCCACGCAGGCACGGCGTGAAGTAATGGTACCGTTTGTCATGCGATGATAGAAAATATACCACTGCCCCCCGATACAGCAGAGCGAGCCATGATTGTTTCCAGCAGGATAATCCTTTCCGTTGCTTACGATTGTACCTTTACGCTCGTAGGGACCTTCAGGACGGTCTGCTATGGCATAATTCAGGCAGTTTCCGTTTCTGGGAGAATATATAAAATAGTATTTACCGTTGATTTTTCGGGGCGAGCTTGCTTCAAAGAAGTCATCGTGCTCATAACCCTGCTGAATAATATCAGCCTTATATGAGCCTTTTTTTATTGTGAACATATCATTCTCAAGTTCACCGAAATGCGAACGCTCAAAACCGTAGAAAATGTAATTGCGTCCGTCATCGTCAACAAGTACACCGGCATCATTGAATACACCCTCGTCGCCTGCGTCTTTCTCATCATAAGCATAGCGGCTTAAAAGGGTAAAAGGTCCTTCGGGGTTATCGCTGACACCTACACAGCCTTTTGAGCCTACAATGTACGCAAAAAGGTAGTATCTGCCGTCCTTTTCTACAACATCGGGAGCATATAACTCTCTGTCTGTCCAGTCTGTATCTGCCTCGTGACCGTCTATTGTCTGTGTACTGAAGCTGATTCCGTGACAACTCCAGTTATTAAGGTCGTCAACGGGTGCAGACCATACCTTCAGCTTGTAATCACAGAAGTACTCGCACGATACCCTGTCGTGTGAACCGTAAATGTATACTCTGTCTCCGAAAACACGAGGTTCACCATCGGGAATATATTCCCATAGAGGGAGAAAAGGATTTGC
>SVNJ01000086.1 GCA_015066955.1 Ruminococcus sp.
TAACAGAAATTGCAAAGCAGATTATAGGCAGAATGAGACCTGCCCTCTTCCCATTGCTTGCACTGCAGAGCTTATACTGTAAAAGGATAAGCCCGACAGCGATTGCTATAGGGATTAATATCTTAGGCATTGCCATATTGATAAACGATATAACAACCACAGCACTAACAAATGATAAGATTATAATTGTAAATACTTCACCTAATATTTTCATTTTAATTTCCTCCCTTGTGTTTGCGGTATTCGTTGATAAGAATTTTTGCTGTGTCAAAGTCCAGCTTTTCGTTGATGGCAAGACGCTTTATTGTTGCAACAAAAGGGTCTTGCTCTGCGGACTCACTCAGCTGAATTTTCTGAATAAGCCTGTCAAGCTTAAGTCTTACCGTCGGATACGATACACCATATTGATTTGCGACTTCTTTGAGTGACCCTGATGCAGTGAGAAATCTTTTGATGAATGCTACGTCCTCATCGTCAAGATTAGTCATCCATTCGGGTACTATTTCAATTGCCATAAGCAATCCCTCCTTTAACATTATTTAGTATATACCTAAATAATGTTAAAGTCAATACTAAATTTTATTTTTGTAAAACTTAACAAAAATTGTATATCGTACTTATGAATTATTGATATATAAAAACAGCTCCGACACAAATCGGAGCTGTAATTCTATCTATATTCTGTTTAGTCACCAAAGGAAACGCCGATATCCTTTGCAGCTATAACGAGATGATTGTCAACATCAACAAATTTAGTTTTGCCTGCAATATCATCAAGCTTGTTTGAGGTAATCTTGTTGCCGATTTTAGCAACGGTTCTGCCATACTTCTCCTGAGCGATAAGCCAAGCTGCATGAACACCGAACTGAGTAGCAAGTACACGGTCGTAAGCACTGGGTGCACCGCCTCTGAGCATGTGTCCGGGAACGCATACTCTTGCCTCAACGCCTGTGTTAGCCTGAATCTGAGCGGCAATTCTGTTTGTTGCGGTAGTCATACCAGCTTCAGCACGCTTCTTTGCACGCTCTTTTTTCTTCATTTTAGCTTCAGTTGTATCAAAGCAGCCCTCCGCAACGGCAACAATTGAGAAGGTTTTGCCTGAAGCGGTTCTCTGCATTACAGCGTCGCAAACCTTATCGATATCATAAGGAATTTCAGGGATAAGGATAATATCCGCACCGCCTGCAAGACCTGCGTTAAGTGTAAGCCAGCCGGCCTTGTTTCCCATGATTTCGCAGAGGAGTATTCTTGAATGGCTTGCAGCCGTAGTATGGAGACGATCGATAGCCTCTGTAGCAATGTCAACAGCAGTATGGAAGCCGAAGGTTACGTCTGTACCATAGATGTCGTTGTCGATAGTCTTAGGCAGACCGATAACATTAAGACCTTCATCAGCAAGAAGCTTTGAGGTTTTGTGAGTACCGTTTCCGCCGAGAGTAAGGAGACAGTCAAGCTTCTGCTTCTTGTAGGTTTCCTTCATATTCTTGACCTTATCAACGTTATCATCGCCGATAACCTGCATCATCTTGAACGGCTGACGCTTTGTACCGAAAATAGTACCGCCCTGAGTGAGGATTCCTGAGAAGGCAGAGGGTGCCATATCCTTGCAGAGATTGTTGATAAGACCGTAGTAGCCATTTGAGATTCCGACGATTTCAACGTTATCCTCGCCGAATCTCTCGTAGCACGCCTTTGCTACGCCTCTGATGGTGGCATTAAGTCCGGGACAGTCACCGCCGCTTGTTAAAATACCTATTCTTCTTTTCATAGTTTAGACCTCCGTTTAGATTATTATTAAGCGTTTAGCGCATTTAATACAGTGTGAATGGATAATTATTTCGCAGCAGAGCCTGAATATTCTTCAAAGTACTGCTGAATCTGTTCAGGCGGCATAGGTTTTCCGTAGAGGTAGCCCTGAGCAAAATCACAGCCTGCACTGCGGAGAATATCAGCCTGATTTGTATTTTCGATGCCTTCGGCAATAGTTTCGATTTTCTTTGATTTTGCGATTTTTATTACGGCAGATACGATTTCGTATGCGATATTATCGTGTTCGATATTCGTAATAAATGAACGGTCAAGCTTCAGAAGTGTAATCGGAAGCACCTGAAGATAGCTGAGAGATGAATAGCCTGTGCCGAAATCATCCATAGCAAGCTGTACACCAAGCTCACGAAGCTTATTCATCTGAGATACGGCAAAATCAATATCACGAAGTGCAAGTGTTTCGGTAAGCTCAACCTCAAGCCATTCAGCAGCAAGACCTGTTCTGGCAAGAGCTTCAAAAACCTTGTCCTTCAAATCCTTCTGATAGAAGTCAGAGGAAGCAAAGTTAATCGACATTACAATATTAGGATAACCCATACGCTGCCACATCATATTCTGACGGCATGCCTCATTGAGTACGAATTCACTGATACGTCCGATAAGATGTGAGCTTTCGGCAATAGGCACGAATGCATCGGGACGTACTATTGTACCGTCGGGCTTGATCCAGCGTACAAGAGCCTCAACACCCATAATTTTTCCTGTGGAAAGGTTAATCTTCGGCTGATAGAAAAGATGAAGCTCGTTATTGTCAATGGCATTGCCGAGAGCCTTTTCAAGCTCCGTATCGCCGATAATTGAGTCGTGCATACTTGGTTCATAGCAGCTTATATTACCCTGATACTGATTGCAGGATTTAAGTGCGAATTCAGCATGCTCAAGAACATCGAGGAAGCAATTGCCATCGGAAGGCATTCTGGAGTAGCCTGCCGAGCATGTAAGATTGATCGAAGCAAATTCGAGAGCGGAAAGCTTTGTCATATCCTCCTGAATGGAGAGTACTGTACGTGAGGGAAGCTCATCGTCGCCGTAATCACGGAGAATAAGCGCAAAGTTGTCGCCGCTGATTCTTGCGGCAAGACCACCGTTGCCCACATACTTGTACAGCAGATGAGCGAAATCCTCCAGCATCTGATTGCCCTTGTCGTAGCCGCAGGTATCATTTACAAGGTGGAAGCGGTCGATATCGAGTACAATAACCCAGTAGGAGAAGTCGAGGAGATGACAGCATTCATAGGTTTCCTGACCGATTTGCAGAAGCTTGTTTCTGTTGGCAATGCCCGTAACCTCATCTATATAAGCGAGGCGTTCAATAAGCATGTCCTTTTCACGACGCTCCGTAATATCAAGAAGAGCGCCGCCGAAAAGTGCAAGCTCGTCATTGGAATCCTTGATAGCTTTGAAACGGAAGGAGTACCAGCGGTATATTCCGCCGGCTGATTTTATACGAAGCTCAATACTTCTTACATCGCTCCAGTTATTGTCAGTTTCGAGCATTTTCAGACAGCTGTCATATTGTATTTTATCATTGGTATGAATCAGATTTCTGAATTCATTAACACCGAGTCTGCCTGAATCGAGTCCGAGCATACGCTGAATTTCGGAGGAGGCGTGGAAATTCAGTCTGTCGCTGGTCATGAGTATGCCGATTTCTGAAATTTCCATTGAAAGGTTAATCTGCTTGTTCATATTAGCAAGATTAATCTGCATATTCTTTATCTCAGTAAGGTTAAAGCCTGTGCTGAGGTAAAGGGAATAGTTCTTGTTCTGTTTGAAGAGTGAAGTACTCCATACAATATATGTAGTTTCTCCGTCGGCATTGGTGAAGGATGATTCGCCGAGCTCTGAACGGATAAGCTTGCTTATGGTATTGTTGTCGATTGTATCAATGCCGAAAATCCGCTTGATTGTTTCCTTATGGTCGAAATCAACGCTTTCGATACCTAAAAGGCGTCGGAGGCTTTTGTTCATGAAAACAGCAGAGCAGTCATTTGTCCATACAAGCATTTCGGTGTTGAGATTTTCAATAATATCTGAGATCTCAGATGTATCAATGGTTGTTTTGTTACGGTTGAAGATAATATTGAAAGTCGCAACGCAGACAGAAAGAAGGGTGACTGTTCCGAGAAATGCACTTAAAATAATTGCCGCATAATCAGGCATGAAATGAGCCAGAACCATGACGATAATAGCAGCTGCTGAAAGTATGAATGTAACAGCAATTATATTTTTATGTTTCATGACACCCACCTCCGTTCATACTGCATTAATGATTCATTTATATTATAGCAAAAATGTCCTAAAATGTCAATCTATAATTTGTGATTTCAAGTGAAATTTACCTAAATTACTATTTGTTCACAAAAATGTATCACAAAATGTACACTTTCGGGGATTATAATGTTATAATATAAAAGCAGGAATTATGGAATTCCTTAACAGAGATACGCAACAGGAGGCTATTATGGCACATATTTTAGTAGTAGATGATGAGATAAATATCCGCAAGGTAGTGCGTGAATATGCAGAATTTGAGGATTATACGGTAACTGAAGCGGAAAACGGCATGGAGGCAGTAAATCTTTGCCGTGAGAATGATTACGACCTTATAATCATGGACGTAATGATGCCGAGACTTGACGGCTATTCGGCCTGCAAGGAGATACGCAAGAATAAAAATATCCCCGTTATCATGCTTTCCGCAAGAGGCGAGGAGTACGACAAGCTTTTCGGCTTTGAAATCGGCGTTGATGACTACGTTGTAAAGCCCTTTTCACCAAAGGAGCTTATGGCGAGAGTAAAGGCTGTTATTAAGAGAAATAAGCAGTCAGAGAATACAGCTTCTCCCGATAAATATGTTTTTGAGGGACTTGAAGTTGATATTTCGGGCAGAGAGGTCTACGTAAACGGTGCGAAGGCGTCGATGACCCCTAAGGAATACGACCTGCTTTTCTACCTTGTAAAGAACAAGAATATCGCACTTTCAAGAGACAAGCTTCTTGAAGAGGTGTGGGGCTACGATTTCTTCGGCGATGACAGAACGGTTGATACACATATAAAAATGCTCCGAAACAGTCTGGGAGAGTACAGGAAGTTCATCGTTACACTGAGAGGAATGGGTTACAAGTTTGAAGCTGTTTGATAGGCTGAAAAGGATAAAAAGCCATATTCCGCTCAGAGTCACTGTATGGCTGTATTTCGTAATGTTTACGGTGATAGTTTTCATACTTTTGTGGGTTTGTCAGATTTTCTTCCTTGAAAATTTCTATGAGCGTATGAAAATAAAGGACGTAAGCCGTGCGGCACAGCTGCTGTTAAGCGAATATGAAACATCCGACAGCAGAGAATATAATGAGCTGCTTGAAGAAACAGCAGTGAATCATGATTTATGCATTGAAATCTGTGATAAATTCGGCAGACCTGTAACCTCGAAGAAGATTCTCGGCGACTGCCTTATTCACGGACGCTACAATAATATTTACGGCTTCCTCGAAAGGATAGACGCTTCCGACGACGGTCAGATTTACTACAAAATGAAGAATACACGAAGCAATTACGATATGCTGATTTACGGCTGTGCAATCGGTGACAGTGATAATCCCGACGGCTACATTCTTCTGAATACTGCTCTTGTACCTGTGGGCTCGACTGTTACAATAATAAAGCAGCAGCTTGGTATAATTACAGCTCTGCTTATAATCGTAGCGTTTGCAATTTCTCTTTACGTTTCAAGCAGAATCGCAAAGCCGATTACGAAAATTACCGAATCGGCAGGCAATCTTGCAAAGGGCGACTTTACGACGAAATTCAAGGGAGAAAATTACCTTGAAGTAAAGCAGCTTGCCGATGCACTCAACTATGCGGAAAAGGAGCTTTCAAAGGTTGACACCATGCAGCGTGACCTTATTGCGAATGTTTCCCACGACCTCAGGACGCCTCTTACCATGCTTAAGGCTTATGCCGAGATGATACGTGACCTTTCGGGTGACAATCCGAAAAAAAGAGGTGAACACCTTGAAATTATCATAAACGAAACAGATCGTCTTGCAATGCTTGTTAACGATATGCTTGATCTTTCAAAAATGGAAAGCGGAAAGCAGAAGCTGAGCTGCAGTGAATTTGATATACGTGAGAAAATGATATGCATTATCGATCGTTTCAAGGGAATATCCGATAAAATGGGCTACCATATCCATTTTACTCCCGATACTGAAAGAATAGTCTGCTGCGATGTTGTGAAAATTGAGCAGGTTATATATAACCTTATAAACAATGCTATAAACTATACAGGTGCTGACAAGCAGGTGTATGTGCGTCAGATAAATCAGCCCGACGGTGTGCTTATTGAAATTGAGGACACAGGCGACGGCATCGAAGAGGATAAAATCAAGATGATTTTTGATAAGTACTACCGTTCTGAAAATCATAAGCGTGAGGTTGTGGGAACAGGTCTCGGACTTTCAATCGTTAAGGCAGTTTTAAAGCTTCACGGATATGATTACGGTGTGAAAAGCGTAATCGGTAAGGGTTCGGTTTTCTGGTTTAGAATAAATCAGAATCTGTCCACATAAAATATTATGGTTTAAAACAAGTGATAGTCAGAAAATAACCCCACAAAGTAAAAATGAATAAAAAAATCCGTTTTTTATTCAAAACTTTGTCAATGATATTTTAGGGGCTTTTCACAAAAAATACACATTATTTTGGTATACTAATTATGCTGAGGGAGAAATCCCGAAGCTGATTTTCATGGTAGTGCAGTGTTTACCCCAACATTGCATTATAAAATCCCCAATAATCCCTATATCATGGCAGATGAGCTCCTTAAACGGAGCTCATTTGTTTTATATAAGTATTGAAAATACAGCTGTAATATGTTATAATTCAGAAAAGGGGTGACAGCTATGGCTTCAAAGAGTCTGCACAGCGGACATCGTGAAAGACTGAGAAAAAGATTCCTTGAAACGGGTATAAACGGCTTTGAAGAGCATGAGCTTTTGGAGCTGCTGTTGTTTTATGCCCTTCCGAGAGTGAATACAAACGAAATCGCTCATGCGATTATCAATAAATTCGGAGGTATTTCGGAAGTCCTTGACGCTGACAGGGGCGATATTGCCTCTATAAAAGGACTCAGCGAAAACAGTGCCGTACTTCTGAGAATTATGAGGGATATGTGCCGTGATTATGCGGCAGCTTCATCTGCGGACAGGCATTTTTCAGGTATGGGAGAAGCTGAGGCGTATCTTCTTGATTACTTCAGACCTATCCGAAGTGAAATATGCGTTATTATGAATGTAAGCATGAGGTGTGAGCTTGTAGGTTTGCATTGCTTTACTCATGAAGAGCTGCTGCCCGAATATATAAATCCACGAAATCTTGCCGAAATCGTTCTCCGGAACAGAATCCGCAGAATTGTTATAGGGCAGAATCGTATGGGACGCTTGCCTCTGCCCGATGAAAATGACTACATAATTACAAAAACGCTGTCGGAGCTTCTGAGTCCGCTCGGAGTTGAGATTTATGACCACATAATCTGCGGTGAGGGCAAGGCGTTTTCGATGCGGAAAAGCGGAGCATTCAGTTTCCGTACGGGAGATTTTGACAATGGATAAGAGTGAAAAGGACAGAATAAAGAGCATGAATCGTCAGCTGCGTGAGAAATACCGTTCTGAAGGGATTGATAGTCTTTCAGAGAATGAAAAGCTGATGCTTCTGCTTGCGTATTCAAAAAATGATGATGTGGAAGAAGCCGCTGACCTGCTGCTTGAAAAGTACGGCAGCTTTACTGCTGTAATCGATGCGGACGCACAATCCCTCGAAAGGCATGGCGGACTTGACGAAAAAACGGTGGCACTGCTAAGAATTATTCCTCATCTTAGCCGTCTTTACTATATGAAGGAAAAGAAAACCTCACGTCTTGATACTGCGGAAAAAGCCGTGAAATATTTCAGCAAATTCTTTATAGGTGCATCACAGGAGCAGCTTGCGGTGGCGTGTACCGATAAAAAGCTGAATATAACCGCTTCGAAGATTGTTGCAAAAGGTTCTGAGGTATCTGTAAACGCTTCATTCAGGGATATTGCGGAATTTTCGCTTTCAAAAAAGGCAGAATGTATATTTATAGCTCATAATCATCCTGTGGGAAGTGCTGTGCATTCAAAAAGTGACCTTAATGCTACACTTTATCTTGCGAAAAATCTCAGTCAGCTTGAAATTACTCTTATCGACCACATTATAATCGGTAAAAATACAGGTATGTCAATGAGAGAAATGGAGTCATATACATGGACGGAAGGCGGCAAGCTTTTCGGTTATAAATACAAAACGGACAGCCAATATTAATCGGCTGTCCGTTATTTTATTTTGTATCGTTATTTTTCTTTTCAGTACTCTTGGTTCTGTTGAGTGTAAATGCAGTAAGCTTTTCAACTTCACCATAGGGTGGAAGGGGTGACCTTTCAGTGGTATGAAGGTTGATTTTCACACTGCTGAAGCCGTCAAGAACCTGAGAAAGGCGGAAAACTGTCTCTCTGAGTATATCCGTACTCTTTGCGGAATAAGCTTTGCCTACGGGACTTTCCGTGTTGCTTTCGAGAAGTGCGAAAATAAGGCTGAGAACCTGTTCGCAGTTTTTCGGAGCCTCAACAGGTGGGGTAATCCTGAATCTGAGATTAATCATTCCCGTCTCCGAAACAAAGGTTGCAAGGAGAGAGTTGGGAATGTGATGACTCAGAACATCAAGAAGAATCGGATTGCTGAACTTAAGCTCAGCATAATTTTTAAGCTTATCCATTGTTCTTACGCAAGAGCAGCCTTGAGAGCTTCAACCTTATCGGTTTTTTCCCATGCAACGCCAAGCTCTTCACGTCCCATGTGACCGTAAGCCGCAAGCTTTCTGTACTGTGGCTTTCTGAGGTCGAGCATTTCAATAATAGCTGTTGGACGGAGGTCGAATACCTTTCTTACTGCTTCGGAAAGAGCGTTTTCGTCAACCTTGCCTGTACCGAAGGTATCAACGAGAACTGAAACAGGCTGAGCTACGCCGATAGCGTAGGCAAGCTGAATCTCGCACTTGTCTGCAAGACCTGCCGCAACAATATTCTTAGCGATATAGCGTGCTGCATAAGCTGCGGAACGGTCAACCTTTGTCGGGTCCTTACCGCTGAATGCACCGCCGCCGTGACGTGAATATCCGCCGTATGTATCAACGATAATTTTTCTTCCTGTAAGACCGCTGTCACCCTGAGGACCGCCTACAACAAATCTTCCTGTAGGATTGATGAAAATATCGGTATTTTCGTCCATAAGCTCTGCGGGAATAACAGGCTTGATAACGTATTCGATAATGTCCTTGCGAATCTGATTGAGGTCAACATCAGCTGAATGCTGTGAGGACACTACAACTGCATCAACTCTTGCAGGCTTACCGTCAACGTATTCAACGGTAACCTGAGACTTTCCGTCTGGTCTGAGATAGCGGAGTGTGCCGTCCTTTCTTACCTCTGTAAGCTTAAGTGAAAG
>SVNJ01000087.1 GCA_015066955.1 Ruminococcus sp.
GTGTAAGCGATGATACAATCAAGGATGATATGTTCCTTGCTATCCGCAAGCCTCAGAAGCTTCTCTACTGCGATGAGGACGAAATGCAGGAAACCTATGACAAGGATTTTGAGGTTTTTGATAAGATTATTAAGGATTTGAGTGAATAACGTATAATACAAAAAGGTGCCCTGTAAAGGACACCTTTCATTTTTTGCAGCAAAAGTAGCATAAATGTAGCAGAGATTTTTGAAAAGCGTGCTACAAAATAATGCCTATTCTACGTTGTTTAAGTCACTTGTAGCAAAAGTAGCATGCTTTTTTATAAGAAAAGGAAATAATAAATTATAAAAAAGGTTAATATAGATTGTAGCATGCTACATCTGCTACATACATTAAATTTTCTTAGTCCTCAGAACTCTCATAGAATTGAGAATAAGAAGCATCGCAACTCCCGAATCCGCAAACACTGCAAACCACATACTTGCAAAGCCAGCAATACCGAGAATAAGCACCGCCGCCTTGAATGCAAGGGCAAATACTATATTCTGCCATGATATACGAAGTGTACGGTCAGCGATTTTCTTTGCTTTTACCGCAGAATCAAGCTCCTTGTTTATAAATATAGCGTCTGCCGCTTCAATTGCAAGGTCACTTCCACTGAGCATAGCCGCTCCCACATCAGCACCTGCAAGCACAGGACCGTCATTTATTCCGTCACCGATAAACATTACACTGCCCTTTTTATCACGGATTTTACGTATCTCCGCAAGCTTTTCGTCGGGAAGAAGCTCACCCTTTACATACTCAATTCCTGTTTCATCCGCTACTATACGTGCATTTTCGGTTTTGTCTCCCGTCAGCATTGCCGTATAAAGTCCCATATTCTTAAGCTGACCTATCGCCGACGCTGACTTCTCTTTTATCGTATCAGATACAATAATTGCACCGACAAGTACACCGTTCACCGCAACATAAACTATAGTACCCGTTGTTGTAATTTCCTCATCGGTAAGCCTTATATCATTTTCTTTCATTAGCAGTCTGTTTCCGCAGAGTATTGATTTTCCATTATATTCAGCCGCTATTCCCCTGCCTGAAAGCTCACGGATATTTTCTGCCTCACTATAGGGTATTCCCTGTTCTTCACAATATCTCACGATACTTACCGCCGCAGGATGAGATGAAGCCTGTTCAGCAGAAGCACAGACTGAAAGAATTTCGCTTTCCATAAGCTCACCGTAGGAATACACCTCCGTTACGTCAAATGTACCTGTTGTTACAGTTCCCGTTTTATCAAAAACTACAGCTTTTACTTTACCGAGAGCTTCAAGTGAAGTTCCGCCTTTGAAAAGTATACCAAGCTTTGAAGCAGCACCTATTCCTGAAAAATAAGCAAGCGGTACGCTAAGAACAAGTGCACACGGACAGCTTATAACAAGGAATGTAAGAGCAGTATATATCCATTTGTCCCACTCTCCCGTTACAAGAGACGGAATAACTGCAGTAAGCACTGCAATTGCAATTACTACAGGGGTATATACCTTTGCAAAACGAGTAATAAATCTGTCAATTTTAGGCTTTGAAGCTACGGCATTTTCGACTGCATCAGTAATTTTAGATACGGTAGATTCAGAAGCGGCGGCTGTTGCCCTTACAATAATAACCCCGCTGAGATTTATCCATCCCGACATTACAGAATCTCCTGCTTTAGCAGATACTGGAACGGGTTCACCGTTTACGGCAGATGTATCAAGCCTTGTTTCGCCCTCTTCAATTACACCGTCAGCGGCAATTCTTTCGCCTGCCTTTACTCTTATAATACTTCCGGCTATAATTTCATCGGAGCTACACCTTAGAAAATCGCCGTCCTTAAGCAGGTCAACCTCGTCAACCCTTAGTCCGGCGGCTGCTGTAATAGCCTTTCGGCTTTTGTTAACGGCATATTCTTCGAAAATCTCACCTATCTTGAAAAAGAGTACAACACCTACGGCTTCGGAGTACTCTCCTAAAACAAACGCACCTAATGTCGCTATTGTCATAAGAAAGTTTTCATCGAAAATATTTCCCGATGCTATATTCTTTATAGTAGAGATAAGAATTTTATGTCCGAGAATCAGATAAGCGGCGTCAAAGAGTACTATTTTAATGATAACGGAATCAATTAGCTTTCCGCCAAGTAATGCAATGACAAATACAACAATACCTGAAACAAGTACAGCAATCTCACCTTTAAGACTGCTTTTTTCTTCACTTTCTGTCTCTTCATGTACAATTTCAACCCCTGCCTCTATCTTATTGGCTATTTTATTAAGCTGACTGATACTTACCTCACCTTTAAGCTTTAGCTTTCCGGAAGCAAAAATCAGAACGGCAGATTCTACACCATCCAATTTGTTTATAGCCTCTTCTATTTTGCCTGCACAATGTGCACAGTCAAGATTTCGTACGCAATAAGTTTTATCCATAATATCATACCCTTTCATATGAATATCTGTTCACATGTTTAATATATCACACATGCCTTTATTTGTCAATACCCTTCATAAAAAATCCTTTGCTTTTTTCTATAAAAAATGATATACTGTATTAGAAGCTGCAAATATTTCACCTTAATTATCATGTAATATCACGCAATATAGCCATTGTTAGAAGTTGCTAACAATTTTCAGAAAAATTTTTCGGAATTTTTCGTCTTTTTCGGCTTTTAATTACACTATATTATGAAAGCTTTCATAATCGGGTTCAATTTTGAATCACAAAGCTGCTGAAAGGAGTGATTGCATGATGGTTGAACAAAATTTTATTACCGGAGGTGACGGTGCTATTTTACTCACAAAAATTAACGATGTTCCTACAAACTATCAGGAGGACACGGACAGTGTAAATTATCTGATACAAAGCTGTGCAACATCGAAGGACGCCCTATGCAGGCTTTATCAAATGTTCAAGAGCAGTGTTTTCGCCGTTGCTTTCAGTATTACGTGCGATTATCATCTCTCAGAGGACTGCGTTGCGGAAACCTTTGTAAGACTTACTCAGGTGAAACGCTTCTCCCCTAAAGACGGCGACGGTCGAGGTTTTATTCACGCAGTTGCGAGAAATGTTGCACTTGAGCAGCGAAGAAGATACAAAAAAGAATGCAGAAGCTTCGTCATACAAAGCTACGGCGAGGCTGACAAAACTGTCGAGGACAGTATATTCCTCAATCAGATGCTGAAATATCTCAGTGATAAGCAAAGGCAGATTGTTGTACTAAGGTGCTGCAGTGAACTCAGCTTCAAGGAAATCGCTTCAATTATGAAGTGCCCCGAAACAACAGCTAAATCACGGTATAAAAAAGCAATATCAATTTTACAGTCAAAGGCAGGTGAAGGTAATGAATAACTCCGAATTCGAGAAAAACTTAAAAAATAAAATGGACGAGCTGGCTTCTTCGGTTGACTGCTTCGACAAGATTGCAAAAAGAGCATATCCGGAGGAAAACAGCGACTTTTCCGATTGCGAATATACCGTCAGCGACCTTGAAAACATTACCGGAAGGAGGAGCCGATTTCGCCTCGCTTCAGTTATTGCTCTGGCTGCTGCTGTTGCTCTGGTCATTTTTGTACTTCCTGAGAATCTGGGATTTCTGAATAATGTTTTCTCTGATAAGGGAAATAAGTCGGATATAAAGGCGTACAGGTCTCTTATAGCCGAAATCAAGGAAGAAACCGAAAATCACGAATATACTTATTTCGACTGCACTCTTAAAGAGTATATTGAAAATGATTTGCTTCTCTCACCTCTTTACAGTTGTCCTTTTGAGGTTAAAAATGACGAGAATATCAATGTAAGGGTATACACAAGAATTTGCGGAGAATATCCTACAAATCAGATTTATGCAGTGCAGTACGAAGGTAAGTACGAGGACGGAAACATACTTGCTGTCGCTGATTCTAAGGCAAAATTCACAGAAGAAGAGCTTTCAGAACATACAGCCTCAAATGAAACTGATTTCCCGACTCTCGATACAGATACCTTCTTTGAAGTTGAAAATCTCATCTGTAATAAGGATTCCGCAGAAAATGAGATGCAGATTTCTGCCGCAAGCTTCACTTACGACTGTATCTACAAGCTTGACGACAAAATATATAATACCGCAAGCAGTATCATTTATTATGTTGATCCAACGAAATCTGTAGTTGCTTACGACTATGATATTATATCGGCATACATGAGCAAAGACATTATTAAGAGCTTTGATCCTTCTGTTTTTGAAAACGACTGGAATACCGCACTTTACAATAACGGTTCTTCTGCATTTGCGGATAAATCTGAAAGCGTCAAAACATTTAACAGGTCTGATTTCCTTGAAAGCTCAGAATCGCTCTACATTACAGATAAAATGTGCTATACAGAGCCTTTTGAGGAATTCCCGATAAAGCCTGAGCTTGGCATTGAATTCACTGTCTACAGCAATATTTCTTCGGCACCTTTGCCTGCACCCGTTATCGGTGACAGCTTCAGAATATATCTCCCGACAACTCTTGAAAATCCAAGACTTAATTATTCTAAGTCAACGAGCGTTGAGGGCGGAACTGTAGACTTTGAGCCGAAATATTGCAATAGCACTTACTCACCGTTTGAAGATCAGGAAAATTTCACCGAAGCTTACGGAGAGTCAGTTGCAGAAAAAGATAGACTTGAAGAGATTGCAAGAAAGCTGGAAGAATACAGACAGAGTGTAGAGGCAGCCCAAGCAGAGGCAGAAATGCTTTCCGAGCAAGCAGCCGCACAGGACATTCAGGAGGAAATAGAAAAAATACAGAAGCTGCAGGAAGAAATTCAGATAGCTTCCGCTGATATGCATGATAAAAATGCTGCTGAATCAGAAGCGGCAGCAGACGCATTTGAAAAAAAGATGAATGAAATCATAGCAAAGTAATCTGAACTTCAACAACAGCTTATACCGGCAAAGTCCGAAGAAAAATATTAAAACATACAAACAAAAGAAAGTTAAGTGAGCGTCCGTTTTTGCGGACGCTTCTTCTGTTTACGGCACTTGACATTTTCATACAAAAATGATAGAATATACAAGAGCAGACTATGCGGTAGCGGAAACGTTCAGTTTACGAGGAAAGTCCGAGCATCACAGAGCAGGATAGCTGCTAACGGCAGCCGAGGGCGACCTTAGGGCAAGTGCAACAGAGATATACTGCCGTACACTTGTACGGTGATGGTGGAAAGGCGAGGTAAGAGCTCACCGGAGTGCAGGAGACTGTACTGCCATGTAAACCCTATCCGATGCAACGTCTATTGGTGCTTTGTATCTTAACGTCTGCTCGGCGGATACAAAGTAATGACGGCTTGAGCTTATCGGCGACGATAAGCCTAGATAAATTACCGCACACGACAGAACTCGGCTTATCGGTCTGGTCACATTTTTGCGGATTAAGGGAGTTCCTACTCCCTTTTTCTGTTTATACAGGAGGATATAATGAAAAAGACAGCTATTTTTCTTGCGGCACTTCTTTTTTCCGTTTCTTGCTTCACAGGATGCAAGGATAAGTCCGAAAAAACATCCGACAGCAGCAGTATGCTTGAAGTTATGAAGCCCCTTGAAATGCCCGATGTTGATATTATCATTCCCGAAACCTATGAAAAAAGCTCTACTGCAAGCAATGATACAGTTTTTATCAGAGATGACGCTTCTGTTATCGTTAATGATGACGTTTTCAATGAAAATTACAGTACTCTCGATGAGTATGTGAATTTTGCCATAGATACCTACAAAATGTTTTCAAGTACAGTTGAGATTCTCGTTGACGAATCAATCACCGTTGACGGTCTCAATGGAAGAATCGTTGAGTACATCTATACTCTTGAATCAGAAAACGGTACTTTTGCAAAGTACTGCATGACTGCTTTCCTTACAGACGGCGAAAAGATTTATCTCATAACCTGTAAGGCTGATTCGGATAAATATCAGGGCTATCATGATGAATTCATGGGTATCGTAAACAGCTTTTCACTTAAGAAGTAAACCGAGTGCAACTACTTGATTTTTGCACTATACTATGGTAAAATATACTTGTAATATACTTAAAGGAGATAATAGTATGAAATATCTTGTAATGCTCTGCGACGGAATGGCAGACTATCCCGTTGAGTCTCTCGGCGGAAAAACTCCCCTCGAGACCGCCGCTACACCCGTTATGGACAAGCTTGCCGAAACAGCTCAGGTTGGTCTTGTCAAGACTGTTGCTGACGGTATGAAGCCCGGAAGCGATGTTGCGAATCTTTCAGTACTCGGATATGACCCCGAAGTTTACTATACAGGACGTTCACCCCTTGAAGCTGGAAGTATCGGTATCGACATGAAGAAAACCGATGTTTCACTCCGCTGCAACCTCGTTACAATCACCGATGAACCCGTTTATGAGGACAAGACTATCGTTGACTACTGTGCAGGAGATATTTCAACTGAGGACGCAAAAATCCTTATCGATTATCTTGCTGAAAATCTTAACAATGAAGAATTCACGCTCTACAGCGGTGTAAGCTATCGTCACTGCCTTATCTGGGATAACGGTACACTTGACATCGGCAATATGACTCCTCCCCACGATATTACAGGCAAGCCCATTAAGGAGTACGTGCCGAAGCATGAAAATGCCGCAAAGCTTTATGAACTCATGAAAAAATCCTACGAGCTTCTCAAAGACCACCCGCTTAACAAAGAGCGTATAGCAAAGGGACTTCGTCCTGCTAACAGTATGTGGCTCTGGGGCGAGGGTATACGTGCTAATCTTGACCCGTTCAAGGAAAAATACGGTCTTACCGCTTCAATGATTTCAGCTGTTGACCTTCTTAAGGGTATCGGAAAATTTTCTGATATGGCTGTTGTTGAGGTTGACGGTGCAACAGGTTATATTGACACTAACTTTGAGGGCAAGGCTAAGGCTGCAATTGATGAATTCAAGCGTGGACAGGATTTTGTATATATCCACGTAGAAGCTCCCGATGAATGCGGTCACAGAAACGAAACAGACAACAAAGTCAAGTCGATTGAAACTATTGATAAGCTCATTCTCGGTCCCGTTGTTGAAGAGCTTCGCAAAATGGGTGACTTCAAGGTTCTTGTTACTCCCGACCACCCCACTCCCCTTTCACTTATGACTCATACAAACGATGCTGTACCTTTCATTATCTATGACAGCCGTAAGGAATACGGCGGCGTCAAGGGCGGATTCAGTGAAGCTTCCGCAAAGAGTACGGGACTTTACATTGAAAAAGGCTTCACAATGATGAAGAAATTTATTGAGGAATAATTTTTTTGCCGCAGGAAATATCCTGCGGCTTTTTATGTAACACTTTCATTATTTCAAACGAGTATAAATTACAGAGCGAATGGAATGCATTCGGTTATGAAAGTGCTGATAAGGTAAGAACAACCGATTTAAGCGAATACACACCAGCTGATGTCTTATAGTTTATTTATATTCCCCACGGAAACAGCAAATGCTGCTGTACAAAAATACAGCAGCATTAATTTTATTATATAATTTTAGTAGTCCAGTCCTCAAGATTCCATACCTCATCGGCAACATCATAGTAGAATTCAGGCTCATGGCTTACAAGAAGTACAGTTCCTCTGAAAGCTTTTATTGCACGTTTAAGCTCTTCCTTTGCATCAACGTCAAGATGATTCGTAGGCTCGTCAAGCACAAGAAGGTTAATGTTTTTCAGCATAATCCTGCAAAGACGAACCTTTGCATTCTCGCCTCCCGAAAGAACCTTCATCTGAGACGTAATATGCTCGGTTGTAAGTCCGCATTTTGCAAGTGCCGCACGAACTTCCGCATTTGTCATTGAAGGGTACTCGTCCCATATAGTCTGCAGAGCTGTTTCACTTGAAGCAATTTCTTCTTGCTCAAAGTAACCGATTTCTATAAACTGGTCATGCTCGACCGTTCCGGAAACAGGCGGAATCAGCTTAAGGAGAGTTTTAAGAAGCGTCGACTTTCCGAGACCGTTTACACCCTTGATTGCGATTTTCTGTCCCCACTCAATTTTAAGCGATACAGGACGTGTAAGCGGTTCACCGTAGCCGAGAACAAGGTCATTGCACTCAATAGTAATTCTGCCCGTCGCCCTTGCAGTGTTAAACGAGAATGTTGGCTTCGGTTTTTCAGCAGCAAGAGTGATTATATCCATTTTGTCAAGCTTTTTCTGACGTGATTTAGCCATATTTGTGGTTGCAACCCTTGCTTTATTACGTGCAATGAAATCCTGCAGGTCGGCAATTTCCTTCTGCTGCTTTTCGTATGCCTGTTCAAGCTGACGCTTCTTAAGCTCATACATACGCATAAAGTCATCGTAATTGCCTGTATATCGTGTAAGCTCTGCATTTTCAACATGATAGATAACGTTGATTACGTCATTGAGGAAGGGTATGTCATGAGATACAAGAATAAACGCATTTTCATAGTTCTGCAGGAAGTTTTTCAGCCACGCAATATGGTTTTCATCAAGGAAGTTTGTAGGCTCATCGAGAATCAGTATCATCGGATTTTCAAGAAGCACCTTCGCAAGAAGAACCTTTGCACGCTGACCTCCAGAAAGCTCGGAAACATCCCTGTCAAGACCTATTTCGCCAAGTCCGAGACCGTTTGCATATTCTGAAATCTTAGCATCTATAGTGTAATATCCGCTGTATTCAAGGATATTCTGAATTTCGCCCACATCTTCAAGTGCCTGATTCATCTCATCTTCAGTGCAGTCTGCCATTTTATCGTAGAGACTGAGCATTTCCTGTTCAAGCTCGGCAAGATGAGAAAATGCATCATGAAGCACATCACTGATAGTTTTGCCCTTTTCAAGAGAGCTGTACTGGTCAAGGTAGCCTGTAGTAATACGTCTGCACCACTCAACCTTACCCTCATCAGGCATAAGCTTACCTGTAATAATATTCAGAAAGGTCGATTTTCCTTCGCCGTTTGCTCCGACAAGTCCCACGTGCTCGCCTTTTAAAAGCCTGAATGACGCATTATTGAGAATCTGCCTTGCACCAAAACCGTGTGTCACATTTTCAACATTTAATATACTCATAAGGTTCTCCTGTTCATGTTTTCGTTTGTTATAACTATTATAACAGATATTTTTTCTTTCTGCAATACGAACAGCTATTTTTGTAAGTTTGTCAATCATATTGGACAGTGAGCATGAAAGAATTCGATAGGCGAAAGCCAATTAAGAGGACGCATAGGACGGTTATTGGTTCGATTTGAACGCACAGTTAACTGTGCGTTCAAATCG
>SVNJ01000088.1 GCA_015066955.1 Ruminococcus sp.
TGGATTCAAAGGAGCTTTCATGGCTTCCTTCATACGGTCCTGAGATGAGAGGCGGTACAGCTAACTGCTCCGTATGTATTTCAGATGAGCCTATCGGTTCACCTCTTGTACTTACTCCCGACATTCTCGTTGCAATGAATCAGCCTTCTTTCGATAAGTTCATCGGTGCGGCAAAGCCCGGTGCAAAGGTTTTCATTGACAGCACTCTTATCGACGCTTCATGCGACAGAACAGATGTTGAGATTTTTGCTATTCCGTCGTCACAGATGGCTGACGATAACGAGCTTAAGGGCGGCTCAAATATTATTCTTCTCGGAAAGATTATCAAGGAAACAGGACTTTTCAGTCTTGACACAATGAAAAAGGCTATCGAGAAGGTAGTGCCCCCTTCAAAGGCACATCTTATTGCTAACAACTTCAAGGCAATTGAGCTTGGAATGAATGCATAAAATAAAAGGCTGAGTACGAAAATACTCAGCCTTTAAAATTGCCTGAAACAACGTATTACAGGCATGTCAAAAGGTTTTGACACTGCTTTTCGGGCAGATGTAAAAGTAATTTGGTGGTAAAATCGGGTGCATAATGTTATGATGAGTTCAGTCAGGAGAACATATCATAACGAAAGGAGAGCTATAATGGAACTAAGCAGTCAGATTAAGAAGTATCGTGCTCAGATGAATATGTCACAGGAGGTATTGGCAGAAAAGGTGTATGTCAGCCGTCAGACAATTTCAAACTGGGAAACGGGAAAAAACTATCCCGATATTCACAGCCTGCTGCTTCTGAGTAATGTGTTCAATGTTTCTCTTGATGAATTAATCAAAGGAGATGTTGAGATTATGAAAGAGGAAATCAAACAGGAGGAAATTCAGAAGTTCAATTCGCTTGCGGGTATTTATGCGGTGCTGCTTCTTGCATGCATTGTCACACCTATTCCCCTCTTGAAGTTTTGCGGTTGGTGGGGAATGGCAATTTACCTTGTACTGCTGGGAATAACTCTTTACTATGCATTTAAAATCGAGAAGTTTAAAAAGGCAAATGATATTCAGACCTACAAGGAAATAGTTGCTTTTACAAACGGCGAAAGACTTGACGATATCACAAAGCATCGTGAAGAGGGCAAAAGACCATATCAGAAGGTTTTGCTGGTGTTTGGCTCTGCTGTTCTGACATTTGTGGTTTGTGCTGTTATGGCTTTCGTTTTAAATCTGTTTTAGGGTAATGCTCATACGGAAGCCTTTACACGTATTATTGAGGAAAACCCTTTTGAAAAAGGGTTGTTCCTCAAACTCCTTTCCCAAAACTTTCAATGAAAATCCCCTTATAGGGTCGTTGACCCTATAAGGGGATTTTGGTTAAAAGTCTTTGGAAGGGGGTTCGGGGGAGAACCTTTCTTCAGAAAGGTTTCCACCGATAAGCACATATAAAGCTTCTATATGAGCATCACCCTTAATTGTTATTATAAAATGCCGAGATAGAATGCAATGGGCATTGCTGAACCGCCTGATGTAGCTGCATAAGCGTAGTAGCTGAGTACGGATGAAGCATCGGAAGAGTCAACAGTGCCGTCGAGATTTACATCGGCAGCCTTAGACTGTGCAGCGGTAAGAGGACTTTTCTCGCCTGTAGCAATGGCAGCATAGGCCGCAAGAATCTTAGAAGCGTCGGAAGAGTCAACAGCATCGCTTGCGTCAACATCGCCGAGAGCAGCATAGTCGCCTGCCTCAGCAATATCGGAAAGCTCCATGAATACAATACCCTGCTCTTTAGCAAAGCGTTCAGCCTCTGTGCCTTTACGTCCTGCGATTACGAAGTAATAATTTGAAGCGTAACCATTGTCGGTGAAACCGTTTCTGAATGTAAAAGGCTCTTCGCAGGTGATTTCTGTTACTGATGCGGGAATGTAAAGCATATGAGATGTAGAGAAGGCTTGCTCTGTTTCGTTATAATAGCTTTGAAGTGAAACCTTGCTGCCGAAAGTGATTTTTTCAAGATACGGGCATGAAGAAAATGTGTTGAAGTTATTATAGCTGAAATAATCCAGTGATTCCGGAACGTGGAATTCTCTGAGGTTTGTACAGCCGTCAAATACACTGCTGTAGATAGACTCTACAGTATCAGGAAGAATGATTTTTGTAAGTGAACGACAGTTTTCAAAAGCCGCAACAGAAATATGATTCAGTGTATCGGAGAAATCGATGCTCTGGAGAGCATAGCAGTTCTCAAATGCTGCAATACCGAGATCAACAATAGTGTCAGCCATAGTTACGGTTTTAAGATTGTAGAATTCCTCAAAAGCCCAGTCGCCGACATGGGTAACAGTATATCCGCCGAGAGTTGCGGGGATTTTGAGTGAGGTTGTCGCTTCGTTTGTAAATCCGGTAACAACAGCATTGCCTTTATCGTTGATGCGATAGGTAAAACCGCTTTTGTCCTTGATTTCGTCATCTGCAGCAACTGTATTAAAAGCTGCAGCAGAGCAAGCGGCAACAGCTGCTGTCATTGAAAGCAGAATTGATATGATTTTCTTTTTCATAAGGTAAAAATCCTCCCATATTTTATTACGAGTATATTATATCATATCACAGTGCTGAAATCAATGCATCATTTAACAAAAAAATCCTGCGAAAAACGCAGGATTTTAGTTTGTTTAATTAAATTGTTATTGCAGGGTATGAGGTATATCGTCCTGAACATCGGGAGCGGAAAACTCCTTATCATTGGTAGCATCGCCATTTCCCGAAATCGGAATAACCTCTCCGAGATAAGTAGGTTCAGGTTTGAAAATAGTCTGAACAAAATCCTTATCACGGGCAAGGACCTCACGGAAGTCGTAGTAATCCTGCTTCACATAGGATTGCAAATCGGAAGCAACACCGTAAGCTTCAAGTCCGAGCTGCTCAGCAATGTAGATTGCACGGTAGAGGTGGTATTCCTGAGTCACGATAATAACCTTTTCTGCCTCAAAAATCTCAGCCGCACGGTACATGCTCTCGTAGGTTGAGAAGCCTGCATGGTCCATGAATATATCCTCAGAGGGCACACCTCTGTCAATGGCAAACTGCTTCATAGCGTTCACCTCGTCATATTCAGCCTGTCCGTGATCGCCTGACATAAGGATTTTCGGAGCTGCACCTGCCTCATAAAGCTCAACGCCGACAGTAAGTCTGTCGCTGAGCATAGCGCTTGGTGTAGTATTATTTACGTAGCAGCCGAGTACAATAATGCAGTCAGCATCTGTGATTTCCGCAGCTTCCTGAGCTGTAAGTATATGCTCATCGGAGCTTGCCTTTACATAAGCATTAACGCCGAAAACAGAGCCTGTACCGAGAACTGCCGCAGAGGAAGCCGCAATAACAGCTGTTTTCAGAGCTTTTTTTGATTTGAATATTCTTTTCATTTTACCGTCTCCTTTTACGAAGCGGCAAGGGAAGTGTGCTTACTTGCGTCTTGAGCCGTTTTTGCGGTCAGTGCTTCTCTTGAGGTCGCACATACGCTCCTCGCTGTTCTGCTTGAAGCGTGAAAGCATATCCTCAAAGGAAAGCTCGCTCATGGGAGTCTGCTTTTTGGGTTCCCACACATTGGGCTTGCTTCTGGAAGAATCGTTCTTCTTGGGACGGGGAGGAGGATTATCAACGGCTTTTTTGATAGAAAGGCTGACCTTGCCTGCTTCATTTATGCCGATAACCTTAACCTTGACGTCCTGATTTTCTGTAAGGTGGTCTCTGATTTCGTTGACAAAGGTGTTGGCAATTTCAGAAATATGTACCATTCCCGTTCCGCCGCCCTCTATATCGACGAAAGCGCCGTACTGAGTTATTCCTTTTACTTTTCCATCATAAATTTTACCGATTTCCAGCTGCATACTTGTAAAAAACTCCTTCTGAAATTAATCCCTTGACGTATCGTAGAATCTGCGCTCATCGGGGTAAGCGTAGCCACGCTCTTCGATGGCAACCTTTTCCATATAAGCGGACATATCGTCGCTGTCGAGGACACGCTGAAGCTCCATATTTTCCGCTTCGTAGGTGTCGATTTTCTCCTGAATTGCGATAAGCTGCTTTTCCTTTTCAGCGCAGTCCTTTTCCGTAGTAATAATGAGGGCTGCACAGCCGATAACGAGTGCACCGGCAGCAAGCTTAACGAGACCGCTGTTGAAGAGACCCTTTTTCTTTCTTCTTGCTCTTTTTGCCAACGCAGTCCACATCCTTTCTGTTTATAGATTCCTTATTATTATACAACAAATTGCCCTCTTTTAGCAATAGTTTTTCAGCATTTTTAATAGACTTTACAAAAACTTTGGAACTTCCCACAAATTTCAAGGTGTATTTCTTACATAAAAATACATAAAACTTTTTAAAAGGACAAATAATAAACGAAAGAATTGCTTTTAAGAGCGAAAGCAGCTTGTGGATAGTGAGTATAACGGCACTTCCGACTGTTGCAAGGTAGAGAATAAAGCCGAGTGCGTTTCCGATTATGTAGTAGAAGCGGAATTCGCCCCGTGCCGCCGCCGAGACAAATGCTGAGAGAAAAACGGCATAGCCGCAAAGAAAGAGGATGTCCTCAATCGTCACAAGGACGCTGTTATGCGGAAGAATAAGCCTTGCGGTGCGGAAAATATCGTAGAATATGCCCAGTAATCCGCCGAAAAGGCAGGAGAGTCCGAAAAGTATCAGCTGTTCATGGACGCTGAAAAAGGTTTCGGGGACGCTCATCTGAAAAGTCTCCCTAAAGCTGTAAGAGGACCGTGCCTGTCCCTGTCACCGTAGATAATCGCCCATATATCGCCGGTTACGGTCATATCGCCTGTTTCTACACTCATTGAGTCGATGTGCAGCTCCTTGCCTTGAATTGTCAGCTCGCCCAGCTGCGTGTAGAGACAGATTGCCTTTTCGTCAAAGCTGTCCACGTCCGTAATTCCCGATATGGTCAGGCTTTTGCGGTTTTCGAGTATAAGATTGTGGTTTGTTTTTATGTTCTTTTCCTGCATGATTGACATTATCCTTTCAGTCTTTTGTATCATCTTATGCCCGTAATTGTAAGAATATCACAATTTTTATCTGTTTTTTTGTCGCATATTTTTTGAAAAAGCTCTTGCAAAGGCGGAAAATATGTGTTATAATAAAATAGATATTTATTATGTTACGCAATAGTTTGAGCTATAATTATTGCTTACTTATTTTTTACGGAGGCAATTGAATATGGAAACATTAGAAATTATCGGTGGAGTAGTAATTCTCATCGTATGTCTTGCTATTATCGTTCTCTGCCTTATGCAGGAGCAGAAATCACAGGACAGCATGACAGCAGCACTTACAGGTGCGAGCGCAGAGTCGTTCTACGGCAAGAATGAGGGCAGAACAAGGGAAGCTATGCTTGCAAAGACAACAAGAGCTTTCGGCATCATTCTTTTTGTGGCAACTCTTGCTATCAACCTTGTTCCGCTGTTTATCGATTAATTAAACTGCCCTATGACCGATGTCATAGGGCTTGATTTTTTTATTAAGGAGACCGTATATGGCGGGAAAATCCAAAAAGAAATATTCATCAAAAAGTAAAAAGGACGCTGAAATCTGCAGCGTCGAAAGCTATAAGAATAAAATCGTTACCTTCCTCACAAAGCATGACAAGAAGCTTATGCAGCTCAGTGAGCTTGAAGCTAAGTGCAGGACGAAGAAAATGGGCAGGGAGAATTTTGCCGCTGCCTTCGGTGAGCTTCGTACAGAGGGCGTTATTCTGATGCGTAAGGGCATGAGGGTTGCGCTCTGTTCACGCATGAAGGTTTATCCCGGAAAGATTGCACGTCTGAGCCGTACCTTCGGTTTTGCTGTAACTGATGCTGGCATTGAGTACTTTATTCCCGGAAAGTGTATGCTTGGCGCAATGCCGGGCGACAGGGTGCTTATTGCCGATATACCGTCACGTACAGGTGAGCCTGAGGGCGAAATCGTGGACATAATCGAGCTTGGAAGCTCAGTTATGACAGGAAAGGTTGAGTATGCTGAGGGCGACCTTTATCTCGTGCCCGACACGGCAACAAAGAATCATGTTAAAATCGACCGCAGGGAAAGTATACCCTTCCGTGAGGGCGATAAGGTTCTTGCGGAAATTGTATACAGAGGACGTCACCATGCCGAGCATAAGGTGAAAATCGTTTCTGCATTCGGAAGCTCAGAAGCAGCCGCTTCCTGTGCCGCTGCTATTATTGCCGCTCACGGTGCACCTGAGGTATTCCCCGATGAGGTGCAGAAGGAGGCAAGAAAAATCTCCGAAGGCGGTGTACAGGAGTATTGCTTCAATAACCGTGAGGATTTGCGGGATATGTGCATCTTTACCATTGACGGTGCGGAATCGAAGGATCTGGACGATGCGGTGTCGGTTGAGAAAACCGATAAAGGCTACAGACTCGGAGTTCATATTGCTGACGTTTCTCATTATGTCAAGGGCAACAGTGCACTTGACAAGGAGGCACTTCTCAGAGGTACAAGCATTTATTATGCGGACAGGGTTATTCCGATGCTTCCGAAGGAGCTTTCAAACGGAATCTGCTCCCTCAATCCCGACGAAAACAGGCTTACCGTTTCTGCTTTTATGGATTTGTCTGAATCAGGAGAAATGCTTTCTTATCGCTTCTGCAAGAGCGTAATCCGTTCAAGGGTTAAGGGCGTTTATTCTGAGATAAACAGCATACTCAGCGGAAATGAATCGGCTGAAATCAGTGAAAAGTATGCTCATGTACGTGAGGAAATCATGCTCATGAATGAGCTTGCGGACATTCTTATTGATAAAAAGCAGAAAAGACGTGCACCTGAGCTTGAAACTGTTGAAAGCAAGCTTATAATAAACGAAAACGGTGTCTGCGTCGATATACAGCCTCGTGAAAGGGGTAAGGCAGAGCGTATTATAGAGGAATTCATGCTTACGGCTAATGAGGCGGCGGCAAGGCTTGCAAGGGAAAAGGAAGTACCCTTTGTTTATCGTATTCACGAAGCACCGCCTGAGGAAAAGACAGACTATCTTTGTGAGCTTCTGCCTAAATTCGGACTGCAGTGTCCGAAATTCAATGAATTCCGTCCGAATCATGCGGCGGAAATACTCGAAGCGGCAAAGGATACGCAGTACTTTGAGGCGGTAAATCTTATGGTTCTCCGTTCAATGGCAAAGGCAAAATATTCCGAAGAGCCGCTTGGACATTTCGGACTTGTGCTTAAGGACTACGCACATTTCACATCGCCTATCCGCCGTTATCCCGACCTTGCAATTCACCGTATCATTACGGATATTCTTGCAGGCTATGATAAGACGTGGATGCGTAAAAGGTACGAGGGCTTTGCTCATAATGCCTCAGAGCGTTCAACTGCTGCGGAAATAAGAGCGGTAACGATTGAGCGAGAGTGCGAGGACTGTTATAAAGCGGAATTTATGAAACAGCACATAGGTGAAAGCTTTGAGGGTAAGATTTCGAGCGTTACAAAGTCTGGATTCTTTGTTGTACTGCCTAATACAGCTGAGGGCTTTGTGCCGCTGAGGACGCTTCCCGAAGGAGAATATGACTGCACCGAGCCTGTTTCGCTTACGGAGAAATTCAGCGGAGTTACCTATGCGCTGGGGAATACCGTAAGGGTACTCTGTGCGGCGGTTGATGTCAACGACGGTAAAATAGACTTTGTTCTTGATGACGAAAATGAAGATTAGACTATTCCCATTTGAAAATGAGGTTGAATATGAAAAGAAAATATATTGCAATTTTAGCGGCATTTGCGGCAATGACAGTTCTTGCCGCATGTTCGGACAAGGAAAAGGACAAGGCTTCGGAGTCCTCTGTGTCAACGCATGAAAGCTCCGCAGCCGAAACGTCGGAAGAGGCTGAGGAGGAAACTCAGCCTGACCCTCTCGACCCGAACAGAGCCACAGAGGCTGAAAAAGAGCCTGAAACAGAGGCTGTAACCGAAAGTGAAGAGGCAACGGATGATGAGGACGCTACTGAGGCTGAAACCGAGCCGCAGTCTGAAGTGCCCGTTGATGAAAACGGTGCGGTAGTTATTGAGCCTGAGGCTGAGCTCAGCGACGATGAGCTTATGAATGCGGCACAGACGCTTTACGAGAATGCATGCAGGGTCAACTGGAATTATCACGTAGGCTGTCCTTATTCGCTTGATTATGAAAGCTACGTTGAAAACGAACTGGGCTGGCAGTTTTTCCTTGTAACTGCAGATGGCGTGGATTCCGTTGCCGATGTTGAGGCTGATTACTTCAAGGTTTTCAGCGAAAAATACGGCAGTGACCTTTCTGAGCTTTATATTGAAAGCGATGGCAGGGTTTATGCCTTTGACGGCGCAAGGGGAATGGACATATACTATGAGGGCTCGCAAATCAAGTCCATTAAGGAACGCAGTGACGGCGAGATTGTCTTTGAGGTTGAGCACAGCTACAGCGGAAGCGATATTCTCGGCGAGGGCAGACATACAGAAACTTCAGAGTTCTCTGCGGTTATCTCAGAGGACGGTACATGGCGTGCAGGCTTGTTTACATTACCTTACTGATTTTCTCGTTTACTGAGGGTAACATCTATTGATTATTATATAAATTTGGGATATAATGAATATTGACAACAGATACAGGGGTGAACTTATATCAAAACTGTAGAGATTTTTACCGACGGTGCATGCAGCGGAAATCCCGGTCCCGGCGGCTATGGTGTTGTGCTGAAATACGGAAGCGTTGAAAAGGAGCTTTCGGGCGGTGCAGCGGAAACTACAAATAACCGTATGGAGCTTCTTGGCGTAATTACAGGTCTTTCTGCACTTAAAGAGCCTTGCAGGGTTATACTTACAACAGACAGCAAGTATGTGGTTGACAGTGTAACAAAGGGCTGGGTTTACGGCTGGAAGAAAAAGGGCTGGATAAAATCCGATAAAAAGCCTGCACTGAATGTTGACCTGTGGGAGCGGCTTCTGCCCCTGCTTGAAAAGCATGAGGTTACCTTCAACTGGGTAAAGGGGCATGCGGGACACCCTGAAAATGAACGCTGTGACGCACTTGCCGTTGCACAGAGTTATAAATACTCAATAAGATAGGAGAAATCCGAATGGAAAAGAGATTCATATA
>SVNJ01000089.1 GCA_015066955.1 Ruminococcus sp.
AGCTTCTTCGGTAACATTGTTTACAATATCGTCAGATACAATAATCATTGATGAGAACGGCGGCATTTTAACGTATGCATTGCCGTTGTTCACCTGAATCTGACGTGAACCGATTACATCAACGAGTGCAGGCAGATGAGTTCCGAAATTAAGGTCGTACTCATAGTCAGCAAGGTTAAGAGCAACATAAACAGTCTGACCGTTAAGCTCCTTGCTGAACAGTACCTGCTCATTGCGTATGATAATTGTATGATACTCGCCTGTTCTGAGAGCAGGATAAGCACGGTAAATACGTCCGAGCTTTACGATATGGCGGTAAAGTGCGGTATTTTCTCTTTCCATGTCAGCAAGATAGAGATTGGGACGGAGATTATCGTCGGAATTATTTTCCTTACGTCCCTGAACACCGTACTCGCTTCCGTAGTAAATTGAAGGAATACCGGGCATTGCGTACATCATAGTATAAACAAGGGGAAGGTGTGCAGGGTTGTTTACAGTGCTTGCAAGACGGTTGACATCGTGATTATCAACGAAGGTATAAAGATTGATACCCTTGTAGATACCGCCGTTTCCGAACTGTCGGTTGATTGAGTAGTCGATTTCGAAATAGTTTTTATCGTTGTGGGACGAGTAAAGACCCTTGTAGCACTCGTAGTTTGTAACGCTGTCGAGCATTTCGGGGTTAGCCCATCTCTTGTAGTCGCCGTGAATAATTTCACCCATGAGCCAGAAATCAGGCTTTTTTCCCTTGCAGAAGCTGCGGATTCTCTTGAAGAAGTCAAAATCGATGCAGTCAGCGGCATCAAAACGGATACCGTCAATCTTGAATTCCTCAATCCAGTAGTTTACCGCGTCTATAAGGTGGTCACAAACTCCGACATTTCTGAGATTGAGCTTTACAAGGTTGTAGTGGCCATTCCAGCCCTCATACCAGAAATTGTCGCCGCAGGGGCTCTGTCCGCCGAAATTGAGATTCTGGAACCAGTCACAGTAGCCTGAGTCCTGTCCCTTCTGCTGTATATCAACAAACTGGGGGAACTTTCTTCCGACGTGATTGAATACACCGTCGAGAATTACTCTGATACCGTTTTCGTGAAGAGTATCGCAGATACGCTTGAAAGAATTATTGTCACCGAGACGACGGTCGATAGTTTTGTAGTCAATGGTGTCATAGCCGTGCTCTACGGATTCAAAAACAGGTCCGAAATATACAGCGTCAACGTTCATTTCCTTGAGGTGAGGAATCCATTCAAGAACCTTGTCAAGGCGGTATACAATCTCTCCGCCGTCATTGAATTTCGGTGCTCCGCAGAAGCCGAGCGGGTAAATGTGGTAAATTATTGCATTGTCGTACCAGTTCATAATGTAAAAACTCCTTAATTTTTTTCGCTTCCTTCGAGGAAATAGGAAGCTTCCATATCGGCAACATTCAGTGCAAACGCAAGGGGATACATTTCAAGTGCCCTGCCGATAGTGTTTTTATCCTCAATGCCGGAAAATCCCATATGATAGCGGATAGCAAAGGCTTCCTCACGGGTGAGACGTGCATCTCCGTAGAAAAAGCCTGATATTATGTATACCGACTTTTCGCCGTGACCGTAGGGCATGCTGTCCGAGATAGTGTAGTAGGGCACCTTCTCCCATACTCCCGCATCATTTTTCTTGTTGCGATAGTCCACCGTGTAGAAGTCAATCTTGCAAAGGTCGTGGAGAAGTGCAACAATAGCTATGGTCTCATCGGAATAATTCATTCCGTAAAGCTCCTTCACTCTTGGACGCTCAAGATAGGCTCTGAGGCAGTGGTAAACATTTACACTGTGCTCAACAAGTCCGCCCTCATGAGAGCCGTGAAAGCGTGTACTGCTCGGGGCAGTAAAAAAGTCGCTTTTTTTAAGGTAGTCCAGAAGCTTATCTGCTCCGGGACGCTTTATATGCTCATTATAGATAGAAATGAATTCTTCCTTTGCTGTCATGGCAGTTTCCTCCGCTGAGAATATTTTACCTTATAATTATATCACAAATCGGATTGACATTCAAGTGGCGGAAATAATTTGGAAAAAATTATTATAGACTTGTCAATGCTCTTTGACAGCTCTACAAACATGACGGACATTTGTCCGCCTTTTTCTATTGACAATCAGCGGCAAATGGTGTAAAATAGTAACGAATTTATGATGAAAAGGAAATGAGATAGAATATGAAAAGGGCAGTAACCATTCAGGATATATCGTGCTTCGGAAAGTGCTCGCTGACCGTAGCACTGCCTGTAATTTCCGCAATGGGAATAGAGACGGCTGTAATTCCTACGGCGGTGCTTTCAACGCATACGGGTACAGGCTTTTCGGGGTATACCTTCCGTGACCTTACGGACGATATAGTGCCTGTATCGGAGCACTGGAAAAAGCTCGGACTGTCCTTCGACGCTTTGTATACAGGATATCTCGGATCAAAAAAGCAGGTTGAGATTATCTCGGAATTTATTGACGATTTCAGTACCGAAAGTAATGTTACAGTGGTTGACCCTGTACTCGGAGACGGTGGAAGATATTATGCAGGCTTTGATGATGAATTTGCGGCAGAGATGAGAAAGCTTTGTGCAAAGGCTGACTACATAATCCCGAATATGACTGAGGTTTCGTTTCTGCTTGGCATACCCTATACCGATACCTACGATGAGGATTACATAAAGGATAAGCTTGTAAGACTTGCGGAAATCGGATGCAGGACTCCCGTTATAACAGGTGTTAACTTTGGTGATAACAGACAGGGTGCCGCCGCTTACGACAGCGAAAGGAAAGAGTTCTATTTTTCGCTTGAAGAGAATATTCAGCGTACCGTTCACGGTACGGGTGATATTTTTGCAAGTGTTTTCACAGGTGCGGTTGTACTGGGGAAAACGGTTGAGCGTGCACTTGATATTGCGGTAAAATATACCGTAGACTGCATACGTGCTACACTTCCCGAAGCGGATGAAATGTGGTACGGTACATGCTTTGAGCTTTGTCTTGGGAAGCTTATTGAATATGCTGATGAGTGATTAAAACTTGGATTTCAGAATATTTTCTGTAGGGACAGCCCTTGCGGCTGTCCGTAATTATACATATACATAATAATTATGCATTATCGAGTGACTTCGGTCACTCTTTTTTATAGGCAATACCGTACAAAGTCGAAAGACGGGCTTTGTGCGGTGTTGCCTAAAACCATAAATTACCTCTGATTACAGAAAAATTTGCTGTCAATACTATTTAACGGAAGCAAATACGGTGAAGCTCACCGCTAATGTGGAGGTTATTATGGCTTACAGCAAGGTTGTGATTTCAGGTATCAATACATCTGAGCTGACAGTATTAAAAGAGGACGAAAAGATTGCACTTCTCAGAGAAATACAGGAGACGGGAAGCAAGGAAGCAAGAGACAGACTTATCAAAGGGAATCTTCGGCTTGTACTGAGTGTTATACAGAAATTCACAGGCAGAGGAGAGGATATCGATGACCTCTTTCAGATTGGCGTAGTCGGACTTATAAAGGCAATAAACAATTTTGACCTTACAAAGGAGGTACGCTTTTCTACTTACTGCGTGCCAATGATAAGCGGAGAGCTGAGACGTTATCTTCGTGACTACGGACAGATTAAGGTGAGCCGTTCGCTTCGTGACCTTGCATATAAGGCAATACAGGCAAAGGAACGGCTGACGGTACAGAATCAGCGAGAGCCTGATATAGAGGAAATTGCAAAAGAGATAGATGCAAAGCGTGCAGATGTAGTAATTGCACTTGAAAGTATAAGCGACCCTGTATCGCTTTATGAGCCTGTGTATTCGGAATCGGGCGATACTCTCTATATAATGGACCAGATTGGCGACAAGAATGATGTGGATAGCTGGCTTGATGAGCTTTCAATCCGTGATGCAATAAAGGAGCTTGGTGAGCGTGAGCGGAATATTCTGTATATGCGTTTTTTACAGGGAAAAACACAGGTAGAGGTTGCAAACGAGATAGGTATATCACAGGCACAGGTTTCACGTCTCGAAAAAGGTGCAATCAACCAGATAAAGGGAATTGTCTGACGAAAATAACGAAGCTCAGGCAGTGATACGGAGATTTTTTTAATTTAATGCGTGATTTTACTTGACTTTTGCTCTGAATTGTACTAAAATAATATAATGAGTGCAGTATTGTACAAAGAGTGATACTGCAATAACCATTTTATCGGGAGTGTGCGCTTTTTATGAGCAGAATTAAAGAGTTTTTCTTCGGTCTCTCAAAATCAACGAAGATTACATTGATTTCATGCGGCTGCTTTGTTATGCTGACATTGCTTATACTGCTGTTTTTTGTATTGTTTCCCATTACCCCTTCTGAAAAGGTAATTGCAAGCTTCGGAAGAGAAAACCTTGTATATCAGGCACAGGAGGAGGAAGCGGCTCATACAACCGCAGTAACTACAACAGTTGCTCAGTCAACAGTAACAACAGTGTCTGTAACAACAACCATACAGCCTTATACAATAGTTACATTCACAACAATGGACGGATATCTTCCAGGCGTAATTCTCCAGACAGGAGAATACGGTGAAGAACACTACAATCAGACAGTTACCGAGCCTGTTACAGAGCCATTAACGGAAGAACAGTTACCCACAGAGGAAAGCTCTGAGGAAGCTACTGAGCCTGCAACAGAGGTTCCTACATCAGCTATTGAAATTGTAACAATGCCTGCGGCTACAGAGCCGCCTACGGAGGCTCCCGCACCTACAGAGCCGCCGACACAGGCACAGACCTCACCGCCTCAGACAGAAATACCCGTAGTAGTACCGCCTGTGGTGGTCGAACCTGCACCTACAGAAGCATTACAGGAATAACGAAAGCTCCCGAAAGGGAGCTTTTCTATTGCACAAAAAAGGACAAACCAAAGGGTTTGTCCTTTTTAACAGTATCATTCTTCAACATCAACAAGGAATGAGTCGTAGAAGAAATCGAGTGTATTTTTACCGTTGAAGCTGTCTTTGTCGATGTAAGCACCTGTATAATTTCCGTCAATGAAAATATAGCAGGAGGAATCATCACGCTCAACGAGCTCAACAGTTTTGTCAGGCTCATCAGCAAAGTGGAATACCGCTTTGAGTATCGGATCTGTAAGTTCTGGTGTTGCTGAGGTATCAAGTCCCGAGAACTCAAGCGCACTGAGTGCCGAGTAGAATACTGAGAATGAATTGGTTGTATTGGAAGCAAAGTCGGAAAGAGACTTGCCGTTCATTTTCACCTCATCAGCTTCGGTATTAACATCAAAGGAATCACTGCGTCCTTCAAATGTAAAATCAAGACCTGTGATACCGTTGAGACTTACGTTGCATATCTGCGGTGAAATGAATTGTTCGTAGTCATAGTTGATGAAATGACAGTCGCCTGTGTAATAAGCGGCAACCTGATTTGTTTCATTGAAAAATACATGGATATAAGTATCGGTTTCGTTTCCGTAGAGACTGAACAGGTACTTTCTTGTAACACCGTTGAGACCTGTAACGATAAGCTCTGCAGCAGGCTTGTCAAAGCCATACTTTGATAAATCCTCAAGATCTTCATCATAGAAATTCTGAGCCTCGATACGTGTCATGATATTTATCATTGAGGTGATTTTTGTATTGTCAGTCGTCAGCTTGTTAAATTCATCAGGAAGATACCATAAACCTTCTTCTTCATTATAATTGAGGTCGTATGCTGTTTTACCGTCTCTTATGAGCTGAATACTTGCAATTTCTCTGTCACCGAAGGGAAGCAGCATCGGGTCCTTCATCATGGTGAGACTTGTCTTGAGTACACTGCCGTAAAGTGTATCAATTGCGTAAATCTTAGACTTATCACCTGTCATGATGTAATATACATCACCCGTAGGACTCGGGTCTCCGACAAGGATAGTGTAATCCTTTGTACCGTCGGAGGCTGTAATCCTGATCGGATTTTCAAGACCGTAAAGAGCGATTTTCTCATCATCAGCCTCGCCGTAATCCTTTTCGGCAGTAAGAGTAGACAAGTAAGTAGTGACATTCTGGAAGTATTCTGAATTAGCTTTGAAGTCGTCTGTGCTGGTCATATTCCACTGAGCGTCATCATCGATTTCAGCAATATATTCCGTGTCTTCTGTTTCAATGCTTATTTTTTTGATTGAATCAGCGTCAAACGAAAACAAAGCGTAGTCTGCGAGCTGTGAGGATTCTTTCTCAGCAATTTTATCCTGCTTATCCTTTACAATAAAGAAGGCTGTAAGAGATGCAGCTGCAAGCAGAATGAGTGTAAGTATGATTATCAGCGTTCTTTTCATCAGGAATTTCTCCTTTTCAGCCATACTAATAAGCCGAGTGCGGCAATGCAGAATGGCACAATAGTGAAGATTCTGAGTGTGGACTCAGCCTTTTCGGCGTTGGGGAATGCAAGGTAGTCATAGGCTGTGTCCTTATTGCCGATGTTCATATTCATATCGCTGTTGTAGAGCCATGTGATAGAGTTCTTTACAAGCTGCTGCGTAAGGCTGACTGCAACAGAAATAGTGTCCTCGTCCATTACGTCTGTTGTACCGAGAGCGATAAGCTTGGAGCCATTTTCCTTATTATATGAGTAGAAACCAAGCTCAAGCTGAATATCTGAGAGCTTTTCAGCCTCTTCAGCTGTTTCATCATCACCGCCGAACGGTATGCTGAGTGTTGAATAAGCCCCTAATTCGTCGGGAGAATTGGTGATTATACTGGATTTTTCAATATATGCACTTCCTGTGTCAAGAATCTGGTAAAGGCTTCTTGTATTGGAAATACCGGGAATAAGTCCCTGAGATTCAGCAAGCGAATTGATTTCGCTTGTAAGGTCAACAGTAAAGCTGTCTGTTGCGGCAGTATAGGTACACATAAAGAATGCGGGGTCCTGCTTGTAGTCTCTGTTGTTGAGCATGCGTGATGGAGCGGTTTCCTCTATTCTGTTATAGTCAATACCGATTTCGTAGCCTTCAAGGAACTTCTCGATATTGGTGAAGCGGCCTTCTGTCTCAACAGGCGGAATAAAGAATGCAAAAGAGCCGCCCTTATCGGCATAAGCCTCAAGCTTTTCTTTTTCTTCCTTTGTGATGTCGGTCTGAGGACCTGCAAGCATAACGATTGAAGCATTGTCGGGAACTGCGTCTACAGTTGACAGGTCAAGTGACTGAGCGTCATAGCTTCCTGATTTGAGAACCTGAGCAAAGGTAGCGTAGCCGTCATCAATTGTTTTTTCGCCGTGACCTGTAAGGAAGTAAATAGTAGGGAGGGAGCCTCCTGTTACTATTTTAATAGCACCTGAGATAAGCTCTTCACCTGCATAGCTTGTTGCTCCGTTTGAGTCATAAGGGAAAATTCTTGAAGAAGCAACCTGCTTGATTGTATCGCCGCATTTTACAAATACGTCAGCCTGTCCGGGATTAAGAGCGCCGCTTGGGTTGAGCAATTTGATAAGGTCGGGCTTTTCATCGGGCATAAAGCATGTAAGTGTAATGTTGTCTCTTGCATCAAGCTGCTCAAGTGTATAGTAGAGAGCAAGGAATTCGGAAGTATCACGAAGTGCATCAAAATCATAAAGGAAGTAAATCTCGATTTCCTTGTCCTTTGTTTCCTCAAGAAGCTGAAGTGTGGTATCGGTAAATGTGTACTTTGATTTTTCTGTCATATCAAAGTCTTTGTCATAGTAGTTGAAAATGATATTAACAGGTACAACAGCTACAAGAACAAGAGCTGCAATGATAAAGGCAAATATGCCGGAAAGATTGAATTTGCGTTTTTCCACTGAGCTCACCCCCTGTTCCAGCGTCTTTTCTCAATGGAAATGATAGTCCATGCGATAAAGACAACGATAGCGGAAATAAAGAATACGATGTCCGACAAGCGGATAAGGCTCTGCGAGAAGTAAGCGAACTTAGGCTGAGCCGAGAAAGCGTAAAGCACCGACTGAAGCTTGGGGTACTGTGAAACGAAAGCAGTACGTGAAAAGTCATCGATGAATACGATAATGAGCATTGCAACCTCACCGAGAATAGCTGCGATAATTGAGTTCTCGGTAAATGAGGACATGAGCATGCCTACTGCGATACACATAGCTCCCCAGCAGAAGAATCCGAGATAAGCACAGAGAAGCTGTGAAACAACAACCTCACCGTTAAGGTGTGCAACAAGCGGGAAGAGGAGTGAGCAGAAAAGCATAAAAAGGAAAACAACGATGTTGGCAAGGAATTTTCCGATGACAATTTTGAAAACACCGTTGGGAGAGGTCATAAGAAGAACCTCTGTACCGAATTTACGCTCGTCCGAGAATGTACGCATTGTCATAATCGGGATAAGGAAAATGAAGAAGAGCGTAACATTATAGAATATGTCGGTGAATGAGAAGTAGAAGGTACTGGAATCGATATCAGCAATACCTCCGTTGAACATGTATGTAAAAATGAGCATGAAGAGTGCGGCAATCGAGTAAGCAAAGGGAGTATAGAAGAACGACTGCAGCTCCTTTTTGAATATTGCAAACATCAGATTTCCTCCTTTCCGTCGCTGTCAGCGGATTCTGCGGAAGAATTGTCTTCTGCATTAATCTCGTCGATAAGGTCTTTAAGAGAAGAACGTGAAGTGTTCTGATTTACGATTTTTACGAATACGTCCTCAAGGTTAGGCTTTTCGGTGAAGATTTCACGTATAGCAATATTATTTTTAATGTATGCGGACATAACATCGTTTCTGATTTTGTCAATGTCACCGTTTGTCTGAATTCTCAGAGTAAACATGCCCTCGCCGTCAGGAGTAATATCAATAATTGACTTGACACCCTCAACAGAACGTGTAACTGAGGAAATCTGCGT
>SVNJ01000090.1 GCA_015066955.1 Ruminococcus sp.
TAGAACTTTTCAAGCCGTTCGTTATGAAAGAGCTTGTTTCAAGAAAACTTGCATTTAATATAAAGAGCTCAAAGCGTATGGTAGAGCGTGGAAGTGCTGAGGTCTGGGACGTTCTGGAAGATGTAATCAAGGAGCATCCTGTACTGCTTAACCGTGCCCCGACACTTCACAGACTCGGTATTCAGGCTTTTGAACCGGTTCTTGTTGAAGGTCGTGCACTTAAGCTTCATCCGCTTGTGTGTACAGCGTACAACGCCGACTTTGACGGTGACCAGATGGCTGTTCACGTACCGCTTTCACCGGAAGCACAGTCAGAAGCACGTTTCCTTATGCTTTCAGCAAACAACCTGCTCAAGCCTCAGGACGGTAACCCTGTTACTGTTCCTACTCAGGACATGATTCTCGGAAGTTACTATCTGACAATTGAAAAGCCGGGAGAAAAAGGCGAAGGCACAATATTTGTTGATGAAAACGAAGCTATGACAGCTTATGTAAACGGTCTTGTTCAGCTTCATGCACCTGTAAAAGTAAGAAAATCAGGTATGCTTGAAGGCAGAAAATACAATAAACTTGTTGATACAACTCTCGGAAGAATTATTTTCAATAATAATATTCCGCAGAATATCGGATTTGTCGACAGAAATGACCCTGAAACCTTCCTTGACTATGAAGTAAACTTCATTGTTAAGAAAAAGGAACTCGGTCAGATTATCAATAAATGTATCGAAGTATGCGGTCTTACAAAGACAGCAGAAGTGCTTGATAATATCAAGGCAACAGGTTATAAGTATTCAACACAGAGTGCGCTTACCGTTGCCGTATCTGATATCGAAGTGCCGGAAGAAAAGAAATCTATCCTCAGACAGGCTGAAAACGATGTAGAAAACATCCTTAAGCAGTACAGAAGAGGCTTCCTCACAAACGATGAAAGATATAATAACGTTATCAAAATCTGGGCAGAAGCTTCAGGTAAGGTTACAGATGCCATGATGAGCAACCTCGGTAAATATAACCCGATATTCATGATGGCTGACTCAGGAGCCCGTGGTAGTGTCAACCAGATAAGACAGCTTGCTGCAATGCGTGGTCTTATGGCGGATACTCAGGGTAGAACAGTCGAAATTCCTATCCGTGCTAACTTCCGTGAAGGTCTTAATGTACTTGAGTACTTCATTTCTTCTCACGGTGCACGTAAAGGTCTTACCGATACAGCGCTCAGAACTGCTGACTCAGGTTATCTTACACGTCGTCTTGTTGACGTATCACAGGACGTTATTGTACGTGAAAATGACTGTGGAACAGAAAGATTTGAAATTGTTACTGATATCATGGACGGCAATGAAGTAATCGAGCCTTTGAAGGACAGAATTATCGGCCGTACATCAAAAGAAGATATCATAAATCCGCTTAACGGTTCAATTATTGTTAAGGCAGATGAGCTTATCAGCGACGATGCCGCAAATACAATAATTCAGTCAGGAATCAAGGAAGTTAAAATCAGAAGCGTACTTACATGTGAATGTAAGAACGGTGTATGCTCTAAGTGTTACGGACGTAACCTTGCTACAGGTGACCTCGTTAATGTCGGTGAAGCTGTCGGTATTATTGCCGCTCAGTCAATCGGTGAACCGGGTACACAGCTTACCATGCGTACCTTCCATGCCGGCGGTGTTGCTTCAGGAAGCGATATCACACAGGGTCTTCCGCGTATCGAAGAACTTTTCGAAGCAAGACGTCCTAAGGGTGTTGCTATTATCTCTGAAATCGGCGGAACTGTTGCAGTTTCCGAAACAAAGAGAAAACGTGAAATCACAGTTTCTGATGCTGAAAGCGGAGAAGCAAGAACGTATCTTATTCCTTACTCATCAAGCATCATGGTTAAAGATGGCGATGTAATTGAAAAGGGTGCCGAGCTTACAGCCGGTTCAATCAATCCTAACGACATACTCAGAATTCTCGGTCCTCACGAGGTTGAACGTTATATCACACGTGAAGTTCAGAGAACTTACCGTATGCAGGGTGTTGATATCAATGACAAGCACGTTGAAGTTATCACACGTCAGATGCTCCGTAAGGTCAGAGTTGAAGAAGCAGGAGATACAAACCTTCTTATCGGTTCTCTTGTTGATATATTTGAACTTGAAGAAGCTAATAAGCAGGTTAAGGCTATGAGCGAATACCTCGAAAAACACGGTGGTGTTGCACCTCAGCCGACAATCGATGCTGAAACAGGCGAAATTCTTGATGCAGATTACATGGAAATTCCTGAAGGATTTGCAGGTCAGTATGCAACATACTCACCGGTTCTCCTCGGTATCACAAAAGCATCACTTGCTACAGATTCGTTCCTGTCAGCTGCTTCGTTCCAGGAAACAACAAAGGTTCTTACCGATGCTGCAATTAAAGGTAAGGTCGATCCGCTTGTTGGTCTTAAGGAAAATGTTATTATCGGTAAGCTCATCCCTGCAGGTACAGGTATGCCGCTTTACAAGGATATTAACATTAAGGTTGACGGACAGCTTATACCAAACGAGAAAATAAAATAAGATTAAAAACCTCAGGGGCTGCTGCTTTTGTGCAGCGGCTCCTGTTTCTTGAAAGAAGGTTGGATTATGAGTAACAATTCAAAGCAGTCGTTTATGAAGAATGTCAGTATCATATTAATTGCTCAGTTACTTATTAAAATGCTCGGTTTTGTATACCGTATGGTAATAACAAACTTTGAAGGCTTCGGTGATGCGGGAAACGGATTCTATACAGCCGGATTCCAGGTGTATACTCTTCTTCTTGCAATTTCATCTATCGGTGTACCGAATGCTATAGCAAAAATGGTTTCGGAACGTGCGGCTCTTAACGACTACAAGGGAGCACACCGGATATTCAGAACAGCTTTTGCGTTGTTTGCCGGGATAGGTGTTGTCTGCAGTGCCGCATTGTTTTTCGGTTCAGATATTGTTGCGTACCATATTGTGCATATGGCCGGTGTGGAATATACGATGCGTGCACTTGCGCCGTCTATATTCTTTGTATGCGTTTCCAGTGTAATAAGAGGTTATTTTGTAGGTCTTCAGAATATGAAAGCTACGAGCACGTCTCAGGTGCTTGAGCAGATTTTTAAATGTGTGCTTACAATACTTCTTGTAATGCTTTCGGTCGGTCAGGCGCCGAAATATATGTCAGCATGGGCGAATTTTGCAACATCCCTTGCGACAGTCCTCAGCTTCGGATATTTACTTGTGTTTTATAAAAAACATAAAAAGGGAATAGATGAAGGTATTGCAAAAACAGACCTCAGTAAATACAGGAAAATATCGACTAAGAAGATGATTAAGAATATTCTTATGATATCAATTCCTATTTCGCTCGGTTCAATAATTTCGGCAATCAACCGTGTTATAGATACAGCAACCATAACTCGTGGAATTGAAATTGCATTCGCAGAACGTATTCCTGCATTTGGAAATACTGCAGAAGTGCTGTTCCCGACGCTCAAACAGCTTAATGATGAAGCTGTCAGACTTGCAGGAGTTCTCGGTAAGAGTGATACTCTTATCAATATGCCGCTTGCACTCAATATTGCGTTTGCAACAGTGCTTGTGCCTTCAATTTCAGGTGCACTTGCTGTAGGCGATAAGAAGGAAGCTGCAGGGAAGATTAATTACTCGTTCCTTATATCAATACTTCTAATTATCCCTTGTGCATTCGGCTACATATCACTTGCACAGCCAATATATAAGATAATATATCCAAATGCACAGCTCGGATATGACCTTTTGCAGATTAGCTCGGTTGCACTGGTGTTTACTGCTCTTAATCAGACGATGTCCGGCTCACTTCAGGGAATGGGTAAGGTATATACCCCGGCTGCAGGACTCATTTGCGGATGTGCTGTTAAGATTATACTGAACCTTATCCTTATCAGAATACCAAGTGTTAATATTTACGGTGCGGCAATAAGCTCTGTTGCGTGCCAGATTGTTTCGTTTTCAATCTGTTTTGCGGTGCTGTCTAAGAACATACCTCTTAAGATGAGCCTTACAAAATATGTGCTTAAGCCGGTACTTGCAGGACTTGCTATGGCAGTTGTTGTATTCTTTTCCTATAAAGGAATAGTCACAGTTGCCGGTTCGGGATATATTGCCAATGCAGTTTCTGCAATAGGTTCTATATGCATAGGCGCTGTAGTATATTTTGTAATTATATTTAAGCTTCATATCATGAATGAAGATGAGATAAAAATGCTTCCCGCAGGGGAGAAAATAAGCAGATTGCTTAAGAAAATAAAATTGACTTGATATTACAGAACTGTTGTTTTGGTACAGTCTGAACAACCTCAATTGTAAACTGAAATGCAATACTTGTTTATGCGATTTATAATTTCAAGTGTGTAAATTATAGATGTAGACGAGTGTTGCATTTTGTTTTGCAAAAAAAAACTATCGTCAAAGTGCTTAAAGTTTTCCATAAGTCTTGATTTTCTTTAATTTTTATGTTATAATTCGGGTATGACCTAAAAGATGTCAAGGAATATACGAGGTGATGTATTAAATGATAAACAGTATTGTGGAGAGAAACCGTTTTACTTCTCCCATAACAAAAACAGAGAAAAAGATACTTCAATCGGCAATCAGATTGTTTTTAGAAAATGGCTATTCCAAAACAACCATAAGGACAATAAGTGAAGATTGTAGCCTTCGGCAAGGAACGATTGCATATCATTTTCACACAAAGGAAGATATGCTTTATTATCTGATACAAGACCTTACGGAATTTCACGGCGGCATAATAGATAACAGTTTAGAAAACACAAAAGATATTCTGTATTCATATGCGGCAGAAATTGCAATACAGATTGCCTTGTGTGAAACAAACCGCAAGGCGTGGGATTTATATTATAGTGCATATTCCCAATTCAGAACATTTGAGCTTATAAAGAACTGGGCTGCAAAGGAACACGCAAGGCTGTTTGCAGAGAGACTTCCCGATTGGAAAGAAAGCGATTTTTTAGAAAAGGAACATATCGCAAGTGGTATTGAGCTTGCAGTTTTCTATGCTCCCTGTGATAGATATTTTACACTTGAAAGGAAAATATCACTTACCCTTGACAGTATGATGCTTTTATATAATATTTCCGAGCAGGAACGAAAACAAACAATAGAAAAGATATTGGAGCTTGACTGTGTAAAAGTAGGTCAGGAAATGTTTGAAAAATTCGTTTCACGAATTTTGTAAATGAGAAATGAGAAATGGGAAATGGGAAATGGGAAATGGGAAATGAAAGAAAATGCGATAGAGAATAAGAGTTTTGATTTTGCAGTACGGATTGTTAATTTGTATAAGTATATCACAACAGAGAAAAAGGAATTTGTATTGTCAAAACAACTTTTAAGAAGTGGAACTTCAATAGGAGCAAATGTTTCTGAGGCACAAATGGGACAAAGTAAATCGGATTTTAATGCAAAAATGTATATTGCTTTGAAAGAAGCTAATGAAACAGAATACTGGTTGAAGCTTCTTTATAAAACGGAGTATTTAACTGAAAACGAATTTGAAAGTATAAAAACTGATATTAAAGAAATTATTGCTCTTTTAATGTCAATAACTAAAAGCATAAAAATGAGCAATGGGAAATAATTGCACATTTCACATTGCACATTGCACATTTAAAAGAACGGAGTGATTTTATAGTGAAAACAAAAAGATTTTTAGGTATTTTATTAACAATTACAATGGTGATGTCGCTTTTGCCGACATTTACACTGACAGCAAGCGCGGCAGAAACAGAAGAAGCAACACAAAAAAACATTACCCTCGGCACATCTGCCCTTAAAGGCGGACAACAGAGCAATGTTTATTTCGGTACATATCAGCAGTCAAGCCTCGGAGCAACAAAGCCAACAGACGGCACAGAGGGAGTTGACTGGATAAAAAGCGATACAGCTACGCAAAACAGTCAGGGTGCGTATTATTCAAAAGACCCGATTAAATGGCGAGTGCTTTCGAAGGCAGACGGCAAAGCCTTTTTGTTGTCCGACAAAAATATTGATGTAGTCCGTTATCAAGAAGATTACGAAGATGTAACTTGGAAAACAAGTACAATCCGTTCTTGGCTTAACGGCTACGGTTCATCATCAAATCAAAGCAGCATTGATTATTCAAGCACCAACAGCGGCGGCAAGGATAATTTTATTGATTATGCTTTTTCGACAAGCGAAAAGGCACTTATAGCTGACACAAGTGTTGTGAATAGTAATAACCCGTGGCACGATACAAGTGGCGGTGATGATACAACGGATAAAATCTTTTTGCTGTCAATCGCAGAAGTAGAAAATGCAGAATATGGATTTACAGACCAAAATGCGAGAAAATCCGTAAACACGGCATATGTTACAGGCGGCGGACATGCAGGTGCAAGTAGGATGTACCGTGTCGGCTCTGCCGACGATTGGAGGCTCCGTTCCCCCGGAAGCAGTGCTAACTACGCTGCTTATGTGAATTCCTCCGGAGTTTTCTTAGACAGACTTGCCGCTGAGCCCGCAGTTGCTACCCGCCCCGCTTTTAATTTAAATCTTTCATCTGTCCTCTTCACATCTGCCGCAGAAAACGGTAAAAAAAGCGGATTTAATGCAGTTGAATATTACAGCGGAAACGATTATAAACTGACTTTTAAAGACAGCAACCGTAATTTTAGTGTGTCAGATAAATCGGCAAAAACTGTAAAAATGGGCGACACCTTGTCATTTGGATTTTCAAATGCAAAATCAGGTACAAATGAATATATTTCCGCAATGATAGTCGATGAAAGCGGTGATGCTGTATATTACGGACAGCTTACAAATGCGACATCGGCGAGTGGTACGGCTAATTTGACAGTACCTTCGGATATTGCATACGGAACATATACATTAAAACTCTTTAACGAACAGATAAACGGAGATTATAAAACTGATTATTCAAGTGATTTTGTAAATATTAATCTGCTTGTTGAGCATCCCCATTCATACACTGACGGCTTCTGCTCTTGTGGTGCATACGAAGAACCTGAGATTAAAGACAACTACTACCAAATCGAAAACGCAGGTCAGCTCTATTGGTTTGCAAACCACATAAACAACGATGACAGAACGGCAAATGCAGTTCTTGTAGCAGACATTGACCTTGAAGGAAAGAGTGACGGCACGGGCAGAAAGTGGACGCCCATCGGCTCCACAGGCGAGAACAGCAACAACTTCCGCGGTCACTTTGACGGCAGAAATCACACAATCACAAACCTTTATATTGACGAAACAAGAGCAGGTATCGGCTTGTTCGGAGAAGTACGTCTCGGTACTGTTGAAAACTTCACCATTTACGGTGATGTGAAGCTTTACGGTGATTGCAGCTACGTTGGCGGTGTTATCGGCTCTGCACCCGGTGCAAACGGAACGGATGTTCCGGACCACAACGGTGCAACTATCAGAAACATCACCTCTTATGTGGATGTAACTCTTGTCGAAAACGCTCACGGCTCAAGCTTTGTAGGCGGCTTTATAGGTTACGCCAACCACGAAACAATTATAGAAAATTGCTCATGGTACGGTACGCTTGACCTTGGGGCTTACCGTGCAGACAGCGGTGTTGGCGGTCTTGTGGGACGACTTTACGATAAATCCAATGTTACCATTCGTAACTGCGGTGCTTACGGTACAATAAAGACCTCCTATAAGAGTGGTACTCATAATAATTACGATACCATTTACATCGGCGGTGTGCTGTCCTACAGTCCGGCGAAGACTCTGGCAGTCCTTGAAAACAATCTCTGGGCGGGCAATTTCGTTAATGACACCGACCTTGGCAACAAAGCACATCTTTCCGCTTTTGGTACGTTAAACGGCGAAGAAGTTGTGACAAACTGCTGCACTATTGATTCTGCACCATACCTCACAACCGAAAATGTAAATGCCAACGGCATTACAATCGTTACCATGCAGCAGCTTGCAAGCGGCGAGGTTGCATATCTCTTGCAAGGCGAACAGACAACCGAGGTTTGGGGACAGGATTTGACAAAGGAAAATTCACTCCCTGTACTTGATGGCGATAAGGTATATTTAAGCAATGGAATTTATTATAATGAAGTAAAAGAATTTGAAATTTTATCAAACGGCACAAGCGGAACTAAAGCAACCGCAACGGTTGCTATCCCCACAGCCGGAACATACACACTTGTCTTTGCAGACTATGAGGAAGCAACACTTAATAATATGGATTTTGTAACTGTTACAGCAGAAAGTGATAATACAGTTATAATCGTACCAAGTGAAATTGATATTACTCTCGGCACAGACGACAAGATTATGCTGTGGCAGGATATGACAAGCCTTGTACCACTTTGCGAAGCGTATATTTTGAAATAACAAACAGACTTAACAAATACTGAAACTAACTAACAAGGGCACTCCAGTTGGAGTGCCTTTGGCTTATCTAACGATATATTGATTACTATAAAATGATTCTTTATTCAATTATCGCAATAATCTGTGTGATAAACTTGCTTTTATCCTTATGCTGAGGGGGTCCTTCAAGGTAAATGTTGCGGAACAAACCCGTCAGATTCAGATTATTTTCTTCCGCATAGGTAATAAGTCTTTTTCGTATTTCAGGGATTTCCTCATAAGC
>SVNJ01000091.1 GCA_015066955.1 Ruminococcus sp.
ACGCTTTGTGAATGAGCCGGGAATTCTTCCTACTGAGTAGAGTCTTTCCTCGTAGTCAACGGAAAGGGGGAAGAAATCGATGCCGTCTCTTGGCTTAGCGCTTGCTGTAACGTTAGCCATAACGACAGTTTCGCCGTATCTTACCCAGCATGAGCCGTTGGAAAGACCGCATGTCTTGCCTGTTTCTACGACAAGCTTTCTGCCTGCGTAGGTGGTTTCAAATGTTCTGTAATTTTCAAACATAAAATGCCTCCTGTGTTTTCTGCAGCGGCTTTAGCAATAAACTCTGACGCACATTGAATGCGAATCACAGTTTAATGCTAAAAGCCCATAACTGCATTGTTTTGATAGACATAAAGGCAGAAGGGAATAACCCTCTGCCTTCAGCTGCATATAGTAATTACTTACGGATGCCGAGCTTCTCGATTGTAGCACGGTATCTGTTGATGTCCTTCTTCTTAAGGTAGTTGAGAAGGTTACGTCTGTGACCAACCATCTTGAGAAGACCTCTTCTTGAGTGGTGGTCGTTCTTGTGGATCTTAAGGTGAGCAGTAAGGTCGTTGATTCTTCTTGTGAGAATAGCAACCTGAACCTCAGGAGATCCTGTGTCGTTTTCGTGAGTCTTGTTAGCATCGATAACGGCTGTTTTTTCTTCCTTCAATAACATTGAAAGCACCTCTTAAAAATATATTCCGAAAACTTAGAAATGGGTGAAAGAGATAACACTCGAGGTCACGCCCGATTCCAAGTACACGGTGATATTATTATACCACATCAGTAATCTTTTGTAAAGGGTTTTCGGAAAATTTCTTCGCAAAATCCGCACATTTTTTCACTGCGTATACTTTGTGAAATATCTTTGAAAAAATTTATCTCAAGTATATTGACGTAACAAAATAAATATTATATAATAAAAGTGTATGAAGTAACCGGACTGATGCAACGGAAAAATATCGGAAGAAGTGATAAGTTGAAAAATTTAATTTCCGCTTCGGTTCTCAGTGCTGACATGGCAAATCTTGAGAGCGAAGTACGCAAACTTGAAGAAAACGGGATAGATATGCTCCATTTTGACGTAATGGACGGCGTATTTGTAAATAATATATCATTCGGACTCCCTCTTCTGGAGTCAATCCGCAAAGTAACCGACATGACTCTTGATGTGCACCTTATGATTACCGAGCCTCACCGCTATGCGGAGAGATTCGTAAAGAGCGGTGCGGATATTCTGACTTTCCACATTGAAGCGGAAAGCAACGTTCTTGAAACAATTAAATCTATCAAGGCAACGGGAATAAAGGCAGCGGTTTCAATCAAGCCTGCAACGCCTGCTGAAAGTGTATTTGAGTATCTTCCGTATGTCGATATGGTGCTTGTTATGACTGTAGAACCGGGTTTCGGTGGACAGAGCTTTATACCTGAAATGGCTGAAAAAGTGCGTATTATAAGGAATAAAATCAATGAGCTCGGACTTGACACCGATATTCAGGTAGACGGCGGAATTGACGGTATTACGTCAGAAATCGCAAAAAAAGCCGGTGCGAATGTGCTTGTTTCGGGCAGTTATCTTTTCAAAGCTGAGAATATGGCGGAAGCGGCAAACCATATGAGGGAAGAAGTGCAATGCTGAAAAAGATAAAATCAGAGCGTTATGTCTGGATTGATGTGACGTTTACCCTGCTTGCGCTTGAGCTTATGGCTTATTTCTACTATGGTATCAGGACTCTTGTCACAGCGGGAATCTGCATAGCTGTTTCACTTATAGCTGAGCTGATTTTCCTGAGATTCACCCACAGAAAATTTACCGCTGATGATCTTACCTGCACATCTGATGCACTTATTGCTGCGCTGATGGTGCCTGCTGTAATTGATTACAAAATTCCTGCGATTGCGTGTGTATTTGCGGTCATTGCTGCAAAGAATATATTCGGAGGCCGCCGCAATATGATTTTTTCACCTGCGGCTGTGGCTTACGTATTTATTCTCGCATCATGGAAAAAAGAGCTTTTATCATATCCTGCACCTCACGATAAGGCGGATATACTTGATTCTGCGGCAGAGCTTACGAATTCCGCAACCTATGTTTTCAATCATACGGGCAGTATGAATTACACTGATTTTGAGCTCCTTCTCGGTAATTTCAGCGGACCTATCGGTGCTGTAAGCATACTTCTGCTTATTGTAGCGGCGGTGATTCTCATTCTGAGACGTGATATTTCATGGGGAGCATTTGTAGGTACAGTTGCGGGAACAGGCTTCATGGCTTATTTCTGCCCCATTGCGTCAAACAGTATACTATCCGTTAAGTATGTATTTGCGACAAATATGATACTTTTTGCGGCTATATATATTATTTCGGACCTGAGAATTGCTCCGAAGAGGAATTATTACGCATTTTTCTACGGATTCTTCATAGCAATATCGTCCTATGTATTGATGATTACTACAGGACAGGAGAACATCATAGTCATTATGTCGGTTCTCTTCACACCTCTCTCACTTGCCTTCAAGAATCTGCAGAAGCGAATTGATAACGAGAAGCTTCTTGAAGCTGAGGCAGCAGCTGAGGCTGTGCTTGAAGCTGAAGTGACAGCTGCGGAGGAGGCAGTCGCTGAGACTGAGGATAAGGCTGATATCGAAGCAGTTGAAACAGAGGGAACTGAAAATTCTGAGGAAGAAGTATCAGAGGAAGAAGCAATTTCGTCCGATGATGAATCCGAAGAAGCCGAAGCAGTGACGGAGGAAGTTCCTTCCGATACGGAAACAGAGCAGGAAGAACCTGCTGCTGAAGAAGAAAAGGCGGAAGGAGATGACAGCGATGAATAAACCGAAAAACACTCTCACATCGGGATTTCTCGGAGATAATACGGTTCTTTCGGGGCTTATGGTCATATCTCCCGTTATAATGTGCGGAGATACGCTGAAAAATGCGCTTGCACTTGTATACGCTTTTTCGCTGATAACCTTTTTCTCGGTAATGATATCGTCTTTTGTTCCGAAAAGGCTTCCCTATGCGGTAAAAATTATAATCTACGCTGTAATTTCTGCACTGATCTATATTCCCGTGAAGCTGCTTGCACAGGAGATTTATCCTGAAGCAATCGGAAGAACAGGTATATATTTTCCGCTTCTTGCGGTTAATTCGCTTATAGTTCATCAGACTGAGGCGAAGTTTTTCCGCATGAGAAAGCTTGAAATGACAGGTTCGCTTGTTTTTTATATTTTAGGCTTTGATGCGGTCATGCTTCTGACAGGCGTAATTCGTGAGCTTTTTGCTTATGGTACGGTATATAACCGTATGGTTGACATGAACACTCTCATAAGCGGTATTGCACAGCCTTTCGGAGGCTTCATATTCCTCGGACTTCTCTGTGGAATTTACCGTAAAATCCGTTCAATGGCAGCAGCAAATGAAAATGCGGAAAAGGAGGCAGAAAATGTTTCTGATAACTGAGCTTATTGCACTTCTTGCCGCAAACCTTATTTTAATGCAGGCACTCGGTACAAGTACGCTTTTTATAGCTGCGGGAAGCAGCAGAAACCTCATAGGTACAGCTTCCGTAATTACCGTATTCACTACGGCAGGCTCTGCGGCGGCATATTTGATAAACCGTTTTACGGGGCAGAAATACTCTGATTTCCTTCTGCTTTTCTACGTGCTTGCGGTAGGCATTCTGTATATCATTCTTCTTGCGGTATTCTACCTTGCAGGAAAAAACAAATTCGAACAATCAAGGAAGTACATTCACATTTCGGCATATAATTGTGCCGTTATGGGAACAATTTTTACAATAAGCGACAAAGCCGGATTGTCGGCAGAGAACTTCTCGCTTTTAGATTATGTTACCTGCGGTTTTGAGGCAGGTATAGGCTTTATTCTTGCGGCTTTTATTCTTACCGCCGCATACAGAAAGCTTAATTCTTCAAAAGTACCGTCCTCTTTCAGAGGCTTTCCCGCGATGCTTGTGTATCTGGGAATTATTTCAATGGCTGTTTATTCGTTAAAATAGAGAGAGAAACTCAGCCTGTTTTAGGAGAGAATTAAATGAAGTTCAGGAACAAAGGAAGGAAAATTTACAAAACAAAAGAAAAAAATTACTACGGCAAAACTCCCTTCGGCAAATTTATGTCAGGTGCACTTACGGTGCTTCTTCTCGGCGGAATAGGCTTTCTCGGCTACAGTGCGGCTGAACCCCTTATAAATTACACCAAAAAAAGGGGAGACGATGCATCTGCCGCTTCAGAGACGTCTGCAGATTTTACAGCTGAACCGACAGCTGCAACTGCGGCTGTTGTGACGATTCCCGAAAATCTCAATGCTGAAACGTATAAAATAGTTTCATTGAAAGTCGACGCACTTAAGGACTCGGCAAGCCTGCAGTCAGCACTGAGTGCGATAAATGTAAATGTAGGCTATGAGTATGTGGCAGTGCCTCTTAAGGTAACGGGAGGCGAGATATATTATTCAAGCGGCATTACCGAAGCACAGCTTTCTGGTGCTGTTCAGTCGTCACTTACTCTTGGGGATATAACGTCAGCTGTCAGAAGTGCAGGCTTCAAGCCTGTTGCGGAGATAAGTATGCTTGAAGACCATGTTGCACCGTACACCTATGCGGATATGGCTTATACTACCATTGATGACGGTTCAAGGTGGATAGACGCAAGGGGCAAGCACTGGCTTTCACCCCTTTCGGACAGGGCAACCACATATATCACTGCCGTTTGTGATGAAATTGCGGCTGCTGATTTTGACAGGGCAATATGTTCGGACATCAAGTTCCCGCAGCTCACTGCAAATGATAAAGAGCTTCTCGGTGAGAGCGTAAGCGGAAGTGACTGTTATCTGGCTTTGACCTCGCTTACAAATAATCTTTACAGCAGAATGCTTACGGGAGATACAACAATGCTTCTTGAGGTGTCGGCATACGATATTCTTACGGAGAACTGCGATGTAATTCAGCCCATGCTTCTTGAAGTAAACACTGTTGTGCTTGATATTGATTTTGATGAAATAGGCGAAGCGGTTACAGCAGGCGGTACGGTTTACGAATTTACAGGCACCGCTGAGGAAAAGGCTTCAAAGCTTATCGGACTTGTACAATATAAGCTTTCGGATTATAATGTTGCTGTACGCTTTTCGGGTGATACGGTAACTGAGGAGGAGCTTATAAAAGCAAAGGATGCACTCAGCGATTACGGATACACCTCATTCATAATCGGCTGATAAAAATAAGGCACGTATGCCTCAAATACGACCGATTTTATCGGAGACTGGAGATATTATGGCAGATAAATTCAATGTTTCGCTTCAGAAAATTATTGACGAATTCAAGCTTGAAACTATTTTTATTCACAAGGACGCAGGAGAAATTCTCATTGATGAAAACGACGTAAACAGACCCGGACTTCAGCTCATGGGCTTCTATGAGTACTTCAATCCCGAGAGAATCCAGATTATAGGCAAAATGGAGTTTGCTTACCTTTCAACAATCGATGAGCCAACAAGACGTGAAAGACTCCAGCAGCTTTTTGCACAGAGACTTCCTGCACTCATTATTACAAGAGAGCTTCCTTATTTTGCGGAAATGCTTGAGCTTGCAAAGGAATATGAAGTCCCCCTTCTCAGAAGCAAGGAGAGCACATCAAACTTCATGTCGGGACTTATTGCATTTCTTAACCTTAATCTTGCACCGAGAATCACACGTCACGGTGTACTTATCGAAATCTACGGCGAAGGTGTATTCATCACAGGTGAAAGCGGCGTAGGTAAGAGTGAAACCGCAATTGAGCTTGTAAAGAGAGGCCATCGTCTTGTTGCTGACGATGCTGTTGAAATCAGAAAGGTATCAAATATCAGCCTTGTTGGAAGCTCGCCCGACAATATCCGTCACTTCCTTGAGCTGAGAGGTATCGGTATTATCAACGCACGCCGCCTGTTCGGTATCGGTGCTGTTAAGATGACTGAGAAAATCGACCTTGTAATTGAGCTTGAGCTCTGGAATCCCGAGAAGATTTACGACAGAATGGGTGTTGATACCGAGTATGTATCACTTCTTGGCGTAAAGGTGCCGTCGCTTACAATTCCTGTTAAGCCGGGACGTAACCTTGCTGTTATTCTTGAGGTTGCGGCTATGAACAACAGACAGAAAAAGATGGGCTACAATGCGGCTCAGGAGCTTCTCAACAGGCTCGGAATGGAATCGGATGCAAAGGAAGTAGTAAAGGATTACGACGCATTCTGATTATCAGGGGGAAAACTATGTCTTATATGAATGAATTAACAGAGCTTTGCGGCAGACTCGGATGCAGAATCACACCCGAATGCTCACTCAGCGAATACATTACCTTTAAATTCGGCGGACCATGCCGTGCACTTGTAAGTATCAACAGTGCACAGTCCGCAGCAGAGCTTCTGAAATATCTCCGCAGTGAGGGTATAAAATACGGCATTATCGGACGAGGAAGCAATATCATTGCACTTGACGAGGGCTTCGACGGTGTGGTACTCATGTTCGGCGGAGACTTTGCAAAAATCGAAACAGAAGGAACAATTCTTAAATGTGAAGCAGGTGCACTTCTTGCGGCTGCATGCGTAAATGCACAGCAGAACTCCCTTACAGGCATGGAGAATCTCTTCGGAATTCCCGGTACTGTAGGCGGAGCACTTTACATGAATGCCGGTGCATACGGCAGTGAAATGGCAGATATTGTGGTATCAGCGGAGTATCTTGACGAGAACTGCAATATCCGTACAATTGATAAAGATGAAATGCAGCTTTCCTACCGTCACAGCATTTTCTCAGAGAACAAGGGTATAATACTCAGCGTAACAATGCAGCTTGCAGAGGGCAGCGGTGACGAAATAAGTGCCGCAATGAGGGAGTGCATGGGAAAGAGAAGCTCAAAACAGCCACTTGACTATCCGAGTGCGGGAAGCATTTTCAAGCGTCCTGAGGGCAGCTATGCATCACTTCTTGTAGAGCAGTGCGGACTTAAGGGCATGACCTGCGGCGGTGCAATGGTTAGCGAAAAGCACAGCGGATTTGTTATAAACAAGGGGTACGCTACATGCAGTGACGTACTTGAGCTTTGCGATAAGGTTAAAGCAATTGTAAAGGAGAAAACAGGCTATGCACTTGAGCTTGAGCCTGTAATACTGAAATAGTGGAACAATAAGGGGGAGGTTTATATGCAGCTTTTGATAGTTACGGGAATGTCAGGTTCGGGAAAATCATGCGTAATGGACGTTATGGAGGACATAGGCTATTACTGCATCGATAATATTCCGCCGAAGCTTATTCCGAGATTTGTGGACTTATGCCGTCATTCTGACAGCAGTCTCAATAATATAGCAGTAGCTGTTGATATTCGTTCGGGTGATATGTTTGATGAAATCATTCACTCATGGCAGATTCTCAAAACCGAGCCTGATATTGACGTGAAGGTACTGTATATCGAGGCAAGCGACGAGGTGCTGATAAAGAGGTACAAGGAAACAAGAAGAAAGCATCCTCTTGACGAAAAATTCAACGGAAACCTTCATCAGGCAATAAAGCATGAGTGGGAGCAGCTTGCACAGCTTAGAGAAATTGCGGACTATTATATCGAGACATCCAATCTTTCTTCAAATCAGCTTAAGGAGCAGGTCAAGGAGCTTTTCCTTGAAAAACGTTCTGACTCGCTTACAATAAAGATTATGTCCTTTGGCTTCAAATACGGAGTTTCAACGGAATCAGACCTTGTATTTGACGTAAGATGCTTGCCGAATCCTTTTTATATCGAGACTCTGCGTCCGCATACGGGCTGTGATGAGTGCGTAAGGGACTACGTTATGAGCTTTGAGCAGTCAAAGGAGCTTTTCGGCAAGCTCAGAGACCTTATAGATTTTCTGATTCCTCTTTACATAAACGAAGGAAAAAGTCAGCTTGTAATAGCATTCGGCTGTACAGGCGGAAAACACCGCTCAGTTACCTTTGCCGAGCTTATGGCAAAGTATCTCGGAGATAAGGACTATAAGATTCAGAGATACCACCGTGATATAACAAAGGACCGAAAATTCTGACGGGAGGGATAGATATTTCCTTTTCAAATGATGTGAGGAGCGAGATATGCACCTCAGTTAACGATAAGGACAGACGTTTTGCCTGTCTTTACGGAATGCTTCTTTTCAGCCGTACAATTACCGATAAACAGATATGCTTTCAGACTGAAAGCAGTACGTCCGCACAGCTTTTTGAACGCCTTTTTCGGAGCGTGTTCAAGGATACGGCAAGTATACAGAAGCAGGAAAATGAGAGAAAAAACGGCTCAGTGCTCTATACTTTTGAGGTTAACGGTACAGAAGCGGTGAGCCGTGTTCTTCACAAATACAGAATCACCCCTGATAAGCGAAGTATCGACTCCGGAATTATCGCAACAAGCAGTCTCGGAGTTTTTGCGGCAGGGGTTTTCCTTGCATGCGGAAGTGTAAACGACCCTGCAAAGGAGTATCACCTTGAATTTACCGTTCCCGAAAACGGACTTGCACAGGAGCTTGCACTGCTTCTTGCAGGAATAGGCGTGAATGCCAAAACAGCCTCACGCCGTAATCAATATATAGTGTATATCAAGGGCAGCGAGTCGATTGAGG
>SVNJ01000092.1 GCA_015066955.1 Ruminococcus sp.
ATCGTTTCTGATTTTGTCAATGTCACCGTTTGTCTGAATTCTCAGAGTAAACATGCCCTCGCCGTCAGGAGTAATATCAATAATTGACTTGACACCCTCAACAGAACGTGTAACTGAGGAAATCTGTGTCTGATTTCCGCTCACCTTTGCGTTGAGGATAAGCTTGTCCTTGAAGGACATTTCAAGATTCTCGATAGTATCGATAGCCTTGATGTCACCTTTATTAATAATGACAACACGGTCACATACAGCACTGACCTCGCTGAGGATATGTGAGCTGAAAATTACCGAGTGCTCTTTTTTCAGGTCCTTGATGATTTTACGCACTTCAATAACCTGATTCGGGTCAAGACCTACAGTAGGCTCGTCAAGAATAAGAAACTTGGGGTTTCCGAGAAGAGCCTGAGCAAAGCCGACACGCTGCTTGTAACCCTTTGAAAGGTTCTTTATAAGTCTGTTCTTCATGTCGGTGATTTTCAGAAGCTCCATAACACGCTTTATTTCGCTTTTGCGTTCACTCATGGGAACCTTTTTAAGTCCTGCACAGAAGCTGAGATACTCGCCGACCTTCATATCGGGGTAAACAGGCGGAATTTCAGGGAGATAGCCTATATTTCTCTTAGCCTTGACAGGGTCTTTGGAAATATCCGTGCCGTAGATGGTAACCTTGCCGGCGGTCATGGGAAGATAACCGGCAATCATGTTCATTGTTGTGGATTTGCCCGCACCGTTAGGTCCGAGAAATCCCAGAATCTCATTTTCGTTGATATTAAAGCTGATGTGATTTACAGCTCTGTTTGAGCCGTAAAACTTGGTAAGATTTTCAATAGTAATCATGAGCTTCTCCTTTCAATAAAAATTATATAAAACCCGAGCGGCAATTATATACTGTATGGCATACTCAGACTATTTTATTATTGCAGAAAAATGTGGATGTGATATTAACAAAATATTAATAAAATATTAAAAGAGGATAAAGGCTGAGGAACAAGAGCAAGCCGCATATAGTAGAAATACCAATAAATGTTAACCCGATACTGTGTGTGTTTTGTGAAAAATAATTGTAAAGTGAATGAATCTTTGAATGCAAAAGTAAAACATAGAACCTGTTCACAAAAAAGAAATAAAGCTGAGGGAAAGAAAAAATGAGTGGTGGACAAAATGTACAAAAATCTGGTTGGGTTTGTGTGCATTGCAACAAAAAAATGCGGATAGGTTTCAAAAATTTAGGAAACTGTTGACATTCACCGAAAAGTGGAATATAATTTACTTGAAAATATTTTGAGGATTCTGTGTCGGAAACGTGAATTCCGTTACAGTGTGCGTTTCGCATATAATCTGTCGTTGTATGTTCCGGCAGATTGATTCCTGTCTTTATTTATTTTCTATCCTAAATTCAAAAAAAATTATTACGAGAGGGGTTAATTCTTATGATTAGTAAGAAGACTAAGGCACGTGCAGCAGCTTTACTTGCAGCTGCAGTATCTGCATCAGCAGTATTACCTACAATGGCTAACGCTGCTACACCACAGAGCGCCGAGACAGACAGATCATACGCTGCATGGTTCGGTTCACTTTACGATGATGTAATCACAAATGGTCAGGAAAACGGCTACCTCAGCAAGAACGACAACGGCTCAGGTTCATTCGGTATTCCTTACCACTCAGTAGAAACAGTTATCTGTGAGGCTCCTGACTTTGGTCACGAGACAACATCAGAGGCTATGTCCTACATTGTTTGGATGGCTGCAATGAGAGACGTTCTCGGCGCACAGAGCTCAAGCGGTCTTTCTGCTACAAGCGACCTTACAAAGGCTTGGAAGACACTCGAAGCTATGATTCCTGGTTGGTCAAATGCTTCAGCTCAGACTGCTGACTACCAGAGCATCTGGAAGCAGCAGAGACTCAAGGCTGACTCAGCTAAGGAGCTTGATACTCCTGAAGAGTATCCTACATCAAATACAGGACAGGACGCATTAAACCCGCTTTTTGAAACATTTAAGGCTAAATATTCAAGCGATAACGGTTACTACCTCATGCACTGGCTCGCTGACGTTGATGACTGGTATGGTTTCGGCGGTTCAAGAGATGGTCTTTCTGATCAGTCCAAGTGGACAGGCGGCGACTTCGTATTCATCAACACATTCCAGAGAGGACGTCAGGAATCTTGTTTCGAAACAGTTCCTCATCCTTGTCTTGAAGAACTCAAGTATGGTAACCAGGATGGTATCAAGGGTATCTTCAATGGTCCTAACGTAGCTGCTCAGTACGCATTCACAAATGCTCCTGACGCTGAGGACCGTGCTATCCAGGCTATCTATTTTGCTAATATGTACGGTGTTGGCTCAAGCTCACTCGATGCTCTCGCAGGTAAGATGGGTGACCAGCTCCGTAACGACATGTTCGATAAGTACTACAAGAAGATCGGCTGTCAGAATATCAACACAGCTACTTCAGGCCTTGAGAGCCAGCACTTCCTCAGAGCATGGTATACATCATGGGGCGGCGCTCTTAACGACTATAGCTGGGCTTGGCAGATCGGTTGTTCACACTCACACGAGTTCTATCAGAACCCACTTGCTGCTTACGCACTTCTTTATGATGATGGTCTTAATGCAGGTATGCTGTCAAACAATGCTACAGCTGACTACGAAGAGTCACTCAAGAGACAGGTTGAAATGTACCTCTGGCTCCAGTCTGCTGAAGGTCCTATCGGTGGTGGTTGTACAAACTCACTCAACGGTAGATATGAAAAGTATCCTTCAGGTATGTCTACATTCTATGAAATGGCTTACGTTGCTCACCCTGTATACGCTGACCCGGGTTCAAACCACTGGATCGGTAACCAGGTATGGGCTATCCAGCGTCTTGCTGAGCTTTACTACTATGTAAAGCAGGATGATGCTACAAACGGTGCTAAGAACTACGGTGGTCTCTCACTTGAGGACGCTCTTGAAGCAATTCTTTCAAGATGGATTGGTTGGTTCCTCGACAACATCAAGTGGGATGAAGTTGACGCTGACGGTAACGTTGTTCCTTATCAGATTCCTTCAAACCTCAGCTGGTACGAGCTTGACGGTAAGGATGAGAGCTACAACCCTGACAACCAGCCTGCTAAGTGGACAGGTAAGTATGATCCTGATGCAAATAAGGATTATCACTGTGAGATTACAGGTTACGGCTATTCAGACGTAGGTTGTGTATCTTCACTCTGTAATACACTTATCTACTATGCTGCTGCTAATGGCGTAGACGCTGCTGCTGCTCAGAACGGTGGAAGCACACTTGCTGCAGAAGGTCTCCTTGCTGCTAACAAGATGCTCTCTGCTCAGTGGGAAAATGCTCGTGATGACATCGGTCTCTCTTACACAGAGCACAACGGAAGCCTTGGCAGACTCTTCACACAGTCAGTTTACATTCCTACTTCATACAACGGCGAGATGCCTGACGGTTCACAGCTTTCAAACGGCGCTACATTCGCTTCAATCCGTGAGAGCTACCAGTATGAAGAGAAGTTCCAGGAACTCAAGGAAGCATACGAGAAGACAGGTTCAACAGAGAGTGTTGACCTCACATACCACAGATTCTGGCACGCTGGTGACGCTCTTATGTCCTACGGTGCTATGGCACTTCTCTATCCTGAGGTAGAGCCTTTCGGTGCTGATCCAGAACCTACAGAGAGAGTTTGGGGCGACGCTAACTGCGATGGTGACGTTCTCGTTAACGATGCTGTTCTCGTTATGGCTTACGCTACAAATGCTGATTCAGCAGGTATCACAAATGAGGGTCTCCTCAATGCTGACGTTTACCAGAATGGTGACGGTGTAGCTGTTACTGATGCTGCTTCAATCCAGAAGTACCTCACAAAGCTTCTCAAGGAGCTTCCTGAGTCTTATATGTAATTATAAATAATTAAGGGACGCATCTGCGTCCCTTTTTTGTTTTACAAAATACTTGCATTTTCTGCTGAATGGTGCTATAATAATATAATAGTATAATTATGCGATTATACGGATTATGTTGAAAGCAGGGGATAAAGTGCTCAGAAGTATGACAGGTTACGGAAGAAGTCAGAAAATACTTAACGGACGTGATATTACCGTTGAGATTCGTTCTGTAAATCACAGATACTATGAATATTCTTCAAGAATACCGAGAGTTTACAACTATATTGATGAAAAACTTAAAATGCTTCTTAAGGGAAGTATATCACGAGGCAAGGTTGAGGTTGCCGTTACAATAAATAATATCGAGGGCAAGGATACTGTTATACATATTAATAAGTGTGCTGCGGAAGGTTATGTTGCTGCACTGAGAAGTGTTGCTGATGAGCTTGGACTTGAGGACGACCTCAGACTTTCCAATCTCATAAAGCTTCCCGATATATTCAATATCCAGAAGGCGCCCGATGACGAGGAACAGATCTGGTCTGATATTTCAGAAGCAGCTTCTGAGGCACTTGAAAAATTCGTCGGGATGAGACGTGTTGAGGGTGAACGTCTTAAGGCTGACGTACTCGAAAAGACCGCTAATATTGAGACAATGGTTGGCGAGGTTGAGAAACTCTCACCAGTTACTGTTGAAAATTACAGAAATCGTCTTTACGCAAAGCTCAGCGAGGTTCTTGAAGGCAAGGATATTGATGAGCAGAGAATCCTTACAGAAGCGGCCATATTCTCAGAGAAAATTGCCGTTGATGAGGAAACTGTTCGTCTCAGAAGCCATATTTCTCAGCTGAGAGAAATGCTTGAAGCAGATGAGTCAATCGGCAGAAAGCTTGACTTTATTGTGCAGGAGATGAATCGTGAGGTAAATACTATCGGTTCAAAGGCTCAGGACCTTAATGTTGCGAAATTTGTCGTGGACATGAAGGCTGAAATTGAGAAAATCCGTGAGCAGATTCAGAATATTGAGTAGGTGAGCTTATGAAATTAATTAACATAGGCTATGGCAACATGGTTTCCGCCGACAGAATAGTGAGTATTGTAAGTCCCGAATCTGCGCCGATTAAGAGGCTTGTTCAGGAATCGAGAGATGATGGGCGTGCAATTGACGCTACCTACGGCAGAAAAACAAGAGCCGTTATCATAATGGACAGCGGACATATTATCTTGTCCTCGCTGATTACCGACACACTTGCAGCAAGAATAAATGAAACAGGAGGTACCGATAATAATGAGTAAGGGTAGATTAATTGTTTTTTCAGCACCGTCAGGCTGCGGAAAGGGTACAATGCTTGCCGAAATCCTTAAGGACGACAGCTTCTATCTTTCGGTTTCCGCAACTACACGAGCACCTCGTGAGGGTGAGGTTGACGGTGAAAACTATCATTTTCTGACAAAAGAAAAATTTGAAGAACTTATCGCAAATGATGGCGTACTTGAATATGCCAAGTACTGCGACAATTATTACGGAACTCCGCTTAAGCCTGTTGAGGACTATCTGAATGCGGGTAAAAATGTTATCCTTGAAATCGAGGTTCAGGGAGCAATGAAGGTTAAGGAGCGTATGCCTGATGCACTTATGATATTTGTGCTGCCTCCTTCGGTAGGTGAACTGCGACGCCGTCTTGAAAAGAGAGGCACTGAATCTCTGGAAGTGATAGAAAAGCGTGTTTCAGCAGCTTCCGATGAAATCAAATGTGCTGAAAAGTATGACTATGTAATTGTTAACGACGCTCTTGAGGACGCTGTAAACGACTTCAAGGCTGTTATAAAGGCAGAAAAGCAGAAGACGAAGTATGCCGGAGAATTAATTGATGAGGTGATAAAAAATGCTTAGACCTGCTGTAAATCAGATTATTTCAAAGAATGAGAGCTGCTACTCTCTCGTAATCGCAGTTGCAAAGCGTGCAAGAGAAATCGCTGAGGACCTTTGCGAGAACAATCAGATTCTTGAAGAAAAGCCTGTAAAGACTGCTGTTGAGGAGCTTGCAAGCGGAAAGTACAAGATTAACTACATCGAACAGGGAGAATAATCAATGTCCCTGATTGCGGAGACTGCCGTCAGCAACACGGCGTACTCATTCGATATGCTTTTCAGCTATGCAGTTCCCGAAAGAATGTGTGCAGACATAAAATGCGGCTGCCGCATTCTTGTGCCCTTCGGCAGGAATAATGTAAAGCGTACAGGCGTGGTAATGAGTCTGAAAAACGGCGATTCAAAGGGCCTGAAACAGATTTCCGAGCTGATTGACGATACTCCCGTTATTTCGGATGAGCTTATGAAGCTTGCTGTGTATCTCAGGGAGCAGACCTTCTGCACCTACTTTGAAGCGGTTCGTACAATGCTTCCGCCCGGAATGAGTATCACAGTAAAGGAAAAATACCGCCTTTCCGATAGCTTTACAGATTTTACACTGCTTAGTGATGAGGCATGCAGGCTTCTGTCAAGACTTAAAGATGCTGCTGACGATGCACAGCTTCAGAAAGTGGTTGCTCAGACTGTCGATACAGGTAAAAGAAGGCTTGTTGCCGAGCTTTGCGAAAATGGTGCACTTCTTTCCGACAGCATTTTTCGTCAGGCAGTAGGTGACGCTTCCGTCAGAATGGTAAGACTGACTGATAAATACCTTGAAAATCCTGAAGGCTTCAAGCTTACCCCAAAGCAGAAGAAAACGGCTGAATTCTTAAGTGAATTCGGATGTGCTTCCGTTAAAGAAGCGGCATATATGTGCGGAGTCACGACAGCTGTAATCAAGCGTCTGACTGCATGCGGTGCGGCTGAGGAGTACGACAGCGAGGTTTTCCGTGCTGTTGAGGATAATGCCGAAGAGGTACGCTCTGTGAAGGATGTTGTACTTTCAAAGGAACAGCAGTCGGCAAGGGACAGCGTTTACCGTAAGCTTTGTGCAAATGAGCCTGCTGTATTTCTGCTTCATGGTGTTACGGGAAGCGGTAAAACTTCGGTATTTGAGAAGCTTATCGATGATACGATTTCTATGGGACGTCAGGTTCTTATGATGATTCCCGAAATCGGACTTACTCCGCAGATTTTAAACCGATTCAGGTCATTGTTCGGTGATAAGGTTGCCGTTATTCACAGCGGATTGTCTCTCGGACAGCGTCTTGATGAATACAAACGAATAAAACGAGGACTTGCAGGCATAGTAATCGGTACGAGAAGTGCCGTGTTTGCACCTCTTGATAATATAGGTCTCATCATTATGGATGAAGAGGGTGAGCGTTCATATAAATCTGACAGTTCACCCAGATACAACACAAGTGACATAGCCAAGCAACGTTGTGCATATCATAATGCAGTTCTGCTTCTTGCGTCTGCAACACCGTCGGTTGAAAGCAGGTACTATGCTGAAAAGGGTGTATACCGCCTGCTTGAAATGAAAAAACGCTACCACAGCAATTCACTGCCTGAGGTTGAAGTTATTGACATGAACATCGAGCGTGAGGACGGCAACAAGGCTGAATTCAGTCGTCGTCTCGTTGAGGAAATACGGTATAATCTTTCAAACGGAGAGCAGACCATTCTCCTTCTCAACAGGAGAGGCTACCATACCATTATAAGCTGCTGTGACTGCTATCAGCCGCTTTATTGTCCGAATTGTTCGGTGCCGCTTACTTTTCACAAGGCAAACGGCAAAATGATGTGCCATTACTGCGGATATGCAAGCGACCCCACAACAACATGTCCCGTGTGCGGCTCGGACAGATTCAAACAAATGGGCTTCGGTACACAGAAGCTGGAGGAAGAGCTTGCGATGTTCTTCCCTGATGCAAGGATTCTGCGTATGGACGCAGATACGACCTTTTCACGCTATTCCTACGAGAAAAATTTCACTGCATTCCGAAACGGTGAGTACGATATAATGATAGGTACTCAGATGATAGGAAAGGGGCTTGACTTTCCGAATGTTACTCTTGTTGGCGTGCTTTCGGTTGATAAGGCTCTGTATGCAGGTGATTTCAGAAGCTATGAGCGTACTTTTTCGCTTATAACTCAGGTTGTAGGCAGAGGCGGAAGAGGTACAAGGCAGGGCAGGGCACTTCTGCAGACCTTTATGCCCGACCACTACGTCATGAATCTTGCGGCACAGCAGGACTACAATGCCTTCTATAACGAAGAAATTGCAATAAGGCGTGCAATGATATTTCCGCCTGTATGCGATATGTGCATTTTCTGTTTTGCAGGTACTGACGATGAAGCTGTGAAAAACGGTGCAGAGGCTGTTCTCGGACTTATGAACACAAAGCTGAGGGAATTGCAGCCGAAAACTCCGATACGTGTACTTGGTCCCGTTAAATGCTCCTACGGCAGAATCAACGGTAAATTCAGGTACAGAATAATAATGAAATGCAAAAACAACGCAGAGATGAGAGGCTTTATAAGAGATATACTCGTAAGCTCATCAAAGCTGCGTGAAATGTCTAAAATAAGTCTGTATGCCGATATAAACGGCGATACGGGAGTATGACGGCATGATTTTTACATATAGTAAAACTGCGGCAAAGTGCCGCTGAAAGGAAGATTACAATGGCGCTCAGAAGAATTCTGACAGATGAGGACAGCATACTTCACAAGGTTTGCAGACCTGTTGAAAATTTCGACGAAAAGCTTGCTGTGCTTCTTGATGATATGCACGAAACACTTGACAAGG
>SVNJ01000093.1 GCA_015066955.1 Ruminococcus sp.
AAAATACAACAATTTCCCTATGCGTCCGCTTAACTGGAAGTCTCCTTCCGATTACATCAAGGCTTTCCTTAATTACGGTCAAGTTTTTTGATTTAATTTGTCTCACATCATTGACAAACCAACAATTCAATTATGCGATACTCTTTTATATCAAAAAATCAAGTTGCAGATGCAATGAATATACGTATGCCAACTAATATTTCTACAATTTGACTGTTCTGCGTATATAAATGCAGGGATGACCATAGTTATTCCCCTTGACTTTTGATTTGAAATCAGGTTTATTGACAAACATACGGCACAGAGATTTTCTCTGTGCCGTATGTTTTTTATTTATTTGCTTTGAAAGCGTTTTTCAGGAAATTGTACATAAGAGGATTAATACAGCTTGCATCATGTCCTCCGCCCTGAATTTCCTGCCAGATGTGAGGCTGTCCGTTAGTCGTAAGAGTTTCATGATACTGCTTGGGGAATGTACCGACAACTGTATCATTGGTACCGCCTGTAATCATGAGGAAATATGGATCGTATGCATGATCCTGAACCTTGAACTCAGAGGGCTGCATATTTCCGGGATGAGTCATAAACATATCACTTGCAGGAGTAATTCCCGGTGCGGGAGCAGCTGCACCGATATATCCGAAATACTGCGGTCTTGTAATACCAATGTAAAGCGACTCTCTGCCGCCCATTGAGAAACCGCATATACCTGTATTTTCTCTGCCTGTTGCAACGGAATAATGCTCCTCCATGTAAGGCATGAGGCACTCAATAAGATCCTCTCTGAATGCATCGTATTTCTCACATTCTTCAGCAGTCATCCCCTGACACTGATCGGAAGTCGCACTTGTATACATAGCACAGCTTACGAGAATCATTTCCTCAGCCTCGCCTGCCGCCATAAGATTTCCGCCTATGGATTTGCAATATCCAACCATATCATTTTCAGAACCGAAAATGCCGTGATTTACATATACTACGGGATATTTCTTGCTTGTGCTGTAGTTGGGAGGAAGAATTACAACTGCATTCTTATTCTTCTTTGCAATTGTAGAGTAATAAGAAATCTTCTCCTCTTTACAACCGTTATTTGAGTTTCCTGTGATATTTCCGGGTACATTTGCTGTTATAGAATTTCTCAGAGAATCCATATAAGCCGCACCGTCAGCGTTACCGCTCTGTGAAGGATTCTTTGTGGTTGTTGTAGTAATCTTTTCAGGCTCATTTATTGTGGTAGTTGTTGTAACAGGCGTTTCTGCCTGTGGGAATTTATCAGTTTTTCTTGTAATGAATTTGCTGAGAATAACAAGGTCGTTTACATTAACAATTCCGTTTCCGTCTACATCTGCGGCTTTGCTTGTTGCAGAACCTGCAAAAGTATTCAGAACAGCCTTCCTTTCAAGAATGACATCGATACTGTCAATAATACCATCATTGTTCAAATCGCCTGCAGTAACGTAAGAAGTATCGGGGTTTTCTTCTCCGTTGCCGGTAATTACTCCCTCTGAAGCACCTGCTGCATCATCGATAAAGAAATTAGTATTAGTGTCAACTGTTTCAACGTACAGATAGCAATTCAATGCACCCTCAGGAATAGTATAACTGCTATTGCTGAGGTTTACCCATTCGCCCTTTGCACCTATACCTTCAGCAACTGTGAGATACTTTTCCTCGCCGTCAAGAGTACACTGTAAAGTCAGCTTGAAATTCTCCGATGCTGTTTCGTTCTGCATAGCCTTTACCCCGAAGCTGTAAGTTTCTCCTGCTCTGAATGCGACAGGATCAAGATATGTAATTGCACCGTTCCAGGATTCGGTTCTGCCTGTTACTGCAAGTGAACCGTTATTCAACTCAACAGCAGCAGAACCTCTGCCTGACCAATCACCTGTGCTGCTTTCAAAAGTATCATTGAAATAATAACCGTCTGAATCAGGCTCAACAGGCTCTGTAGGCTTTATTACAGCACCTTCATCTCCGTGTCCCTGACCGTATGTTACAATATTTGAATTAACCTTAGCTGAACCGTTAGACTGATAACCCTCTACGTTAAGAGCAACCTCATACATAACGCCGCTCATATCCATACCAACCTTTTCCCATTCCTCAAAGTGCTTGGAAATACTGATGCGTCCGCTGATATTTGTTTCAGCATTGTTTCGTGCCGGATTGTCCTGACGAACACTCCAGTACTGATAGAATGTTTCTGTACCATGAATCGACGGCTGATTGATTCTTTCTGTTCTGTAAATATCGTACTTATGACCGTTTGCCTCAACTGTACCCAGAGAATTGGTTGCTCCGGGTGGTCTCCATGAACCCCACGCGTCTACGATGTAATACTCAACTGTAGGATGAGTGCCACTGCCGTATTCAGTCCAGCCATATACGCACATATAGGAGTTGCCCTTTGGAAAGTAGTCAACGTCATAATCAAGGTAAATACCGTCATACTTGTGATATGTTTTTGTACTGCCCAGCTTCTGACCTGTACGGAAAAGGCAGTTTTCGATACCGCTCCAGCTGCAGGTAAAAGAGCCGTTATCGCCAACACTCATATTTACAGTACCTTTACCGTCCTGATTCCACAGCTCCCAGTCGTAGCCGTCTCTTTTTCCTGTTTCCTGATAAGCTTTTGCAGTAAAAACAGCCGGCAGCATAGTTACACTGACTACAGCACTCAGCAAACAGCAGGCAGTTTTTTTAATGAATCTGTTCATTTTAAGCTCCTCTCATTATTAATGCGGAGCTTTAAAAACCATAGCGTTTTAATTCTTCATAGTGGTTTTTAAAGCTATCCCTCGTTAATTATATTTTATTAAGTTTCTGAGAATTGTTCAAGTCATTTGTTGCTTTATTTGCACGCAACCCTCCATTTTTTGTGACTTGCAATATCCATGACTTTTTATTTAAGGCAACACGGCATAAAGGACGGCTGACAACTTTGTATGAAATCTACTTGCATATCTTTCACACAAGCTCTGTGCGGTATTGTCATAAGAATGTGTAAGAGATCAGGCTCGTTGACTGCACAGCAATGACAATCCTCAGGAGTTTATGAGGGCGATTAACGAATTTATCTGTATAATCTGAGAACTTTTTCCTTGACCTGTGTAGTTGTAGGATATATAATATATTTATAAAGAAAAATCAGTGTCGAATAGGATTTTTAATTGTGTAAAAACCGATATGGCAGGTCAAGGAGGTTTAATATGAAGCTTAAAAAAATAATATCTGCTGTAATGGCGGCAGTCTGTATAGCGGTAGGCAGTACTGACTCCCTCTCTGCCGTTACGGAGACATCAAATGAGCATATTACTAAGGTCAGCGGTACATTTATACAGCCCTGGCTTTATGCTACCTATGATGAGGAACGATGGGATGCAGAAATGCAGATAATGAAGGAAATCGGCATAGAATATCTTGTAATGGGAGACGTTGCCAACCACAATACCGATGGTACATGGACTGTTTATTATCCTTCCGAGCTTGATTATCTTAAGGATTATTACGTGTATGACGCAATGGAAAATCTGCTTTACTACTGTGAAAAATACGACATAAAGCTTTATCTTGGAATGGGACTTGACTGCGGGTGGAACAGCGGTATCACCACCGAAGAGGGAAGAGCCGCAAACAGAGAGTACATGACAAAGTGCAATGAGATAACAACAGAGCTTTACAATAAGTACAAGTCACGTTATCCCGATACATACTACGGTTTTTACTTTGTAACCGAGCTTTTCAACACTTATTATATGGAGACTGACGACGGTATAGATGCCTATGCTGAAGGACTTGACGAAATGTTTACTATGGTTATCGACAACTGCAATACTCTTGCTCCCGATATGCCGCTTCTGTTCAGCCCTTACGTGAATATTTTCGGATACGGATATTCCTGTATAAACATTGACCGCTTTACCGAGTACTGGAGCGAGGTTCTTACACGTATTCCTTTCCGTGACGGTGATATGATTTGTCCGCAGGACAGCTGTGGCGGAGGCGGTAATGATATAGCTCATCTCGGAGAGTGGATTGAGGGCTATCGTAATGCCGTTGACCGTTCAAATGAGGCAAGAGGTACAAAGCTTCTGCTTGGCACAAATGCGGAAATGTTCGTGTCTCCCGATGCTTCAAGAATGAGCAATCCTCACGGAGTATCTTATGTAGGTACAAAAAATGTATGGGACTTTGCAACAAGACTTGAAATCGCAGAGCCTTATGTTGACTCTCTTTACTGCTTTGCCTATCCACATAATTATTCTCCCTATAACGCAATGCCTGAGTTTCACGAGAATTTCACTCATTACCTTGAAACGGGAGAAATTGAAACGGAGTCGCCTGCACCGCCGACTGTTGTGAAAACAGAAATTGTTACAGCTGAGAATGCTCCTCATCTGCAGCTCAGCTTTTACGGTATGACCGATAATACAGCTGTTGCACAGACCAATATTTACAAAAACGGAAAGCTTTACGATTATCTTGTGGCAGGAGTAAATATCGGCGGCTCAGGCTCAAATACAACGCAGAATGTGTGGATTGACTATGAATTTGACCTTGAAAATGAAACTGCTGTTTACGAATTTGAGTGCATAGATGTCTGCGGAAATATTTCCGAAAAGAGCAGCTATACCGTTACTCCAGACAATACAGAAAATCTTGCTTCGGAAAGCAGTGAGCCTAATATGGAAGAACCTGTGAACTGGAATAAAACAGCTCTTGACTATCTGACCTATACTGTTTCAGGCAGCAGTATAAGAATTACAGGTTGTGATAAATCGGCTGAGGAAATCGTTATTCCTGATACGATTGATGGAATTCCCGTTACTGTAATTGACTGGTACGCATTTGAAAACTGCAACAAGCTGAAATCGGTGACGATTCCCGATACTGTAACACATATCAGCCGTTATGCCTTTGCCCACTGTATATCTCTTGAAACGGTTAATATGCCGAAATCTCTTTACGCTATCGAGCAGTATGCTTTTTATGATTGTCCGAAGCTTAAGGGAGTATCCTTGCCTGAAAATCTCGTTATAATCGAGCAGAGAGCCTTCTGCGGCTGTGACTCTGTTACAGAGGTGACCATTCCTGCTTCATGTACAACTGTGGGAGAATACGCTTTCCTTGACTGCGATTCGCTTAGTGAAATTACTGCTCAGGGAACTGAAACGTCTTTTGGTTATCGCAGTATGGGTTACGAATATGATAACGGCTACGGCATAAAGAAAGGCTTCCATATTGACGCATCTGGTGGTACTGCCGTAGATTACGCAAAGGAAAACGGCATACGTCTTAAGTCAGATATAATCCGTGGAGACATAAATGCTGACGGCGACTTTACTGTTGCAGACCTTGTAATGCTACAGAATTACCTTGTACGCAGGGGAGAGGTTATAGATTGGAGTGCAGGTGACCTTTGCAAGGACAGTATGCTTGATGTGTTTGACCTTTGTCTGATGAAGTGTGAGCTTTTGAAAAATAACTGAATACTGTACATAAGAGTCTCTCATGCTGAGAGGCTCTTTTTGACTAACATGATTGGCATCTGACCTGAATCATGTTTTCTTTTATATATTCATCGTTATATATTGCAAAATACGTAAAATCATGCTATAATGAATCAAAATACTTGTGCAATTTTACGGGAGGTGTTAATATGACAGAGCTTGAAACAATGATGAGAGCTAAAGCGTATATAGAAAGTCTTGCGAACGGTAAAAATCCTCTCACGGGACAGTATGTCAAGGACGATGATATTATAAATAATGTCAGAATATCACGCTGTCTGTTCTATGTTTCAGGGGTATTGCAGAAGGTAATCGACAACGGCGGAGAGGTACAGAAATCTAAAAGCAAGAAGCCTCAGCGAGAACAGTTCAATCTTACCGACGAGCAGAAAATGAGCCTTAAGCCTGATAAATTCTCTCTGTCATCTGCGAAAATTACTGCTTTGATAAACACTCAGATTGATACAGATAAGATGAAAAAGCTGAAAGTAACTACACTTAACGGCTGGCTTGTAGGTATAGGACTTCTTACAGAGGTAATAACTCCAATAGGAAAAATAAGAAGAGTTCCCACCACAGACGGAGAAATGCTGGGGCTGTCTGAAACGGAATTTGCCGACAGCAGAGGCGTCCATAAATATGTTATATATAACCCTAATGCACAGCAGTTCATATTTGACAATATTGACTCTGTAATAGAATTTGCACATAATGAAGAGCTTGAAAAGAAAAAATAACAGATGAGGCTAAAATGAAACAGATAGTATTCTTCGACACAGAAATCAATCCCAAAACAAATGAAATACTTGATACAGGCGCTGTTGATAACAATGGACGTCAGTTTCATTCTGCCACATTGTGGAAATTTGCCGAGTTTATATACGATTACGAATACATTGGCGGACATAACATTTTTGAATGTGACCTTAAATTCCTTGAGGGAGTTATAGTTAATACTGAAAAGACAAGCTTTATAGATACTCTTTGTCTGTCTCCACTTCTTTTTCCCACAAGACCGTATCATCGACTTCTCAAGGACGATAAGCTGAATACGGAAACTCTAAGTAATCCGTTAAATGATTCAGTAAAGTCTATGGAGCTTTTCTGTGATGAGATTGAAGCGTTTAAAAATCTTGATGAGGAGCTTAAGGAGATATATTACTCGCTTCTGCACAAGCAAAGGGAGTTTTCTGGATTTTTTGAATACATGGATTATTCTGCGGATATAGACGCTGAAACTGCAATACACTCCTATTTCAGAAACAGAATATGCTTCAACAAGCATCTTGATTTTATGATTGCCAATCACCCAACAGAGCTTGCGTATTGTCTTGCGATTATATCGTCTGATGACAAACATTCCATAACTCCGCCCTGGGTATTGAAAAATTATCCTCTTGTGGAGAATTATATGCGTGTCCTCAGAAATAATCCCTGCTCGGAAGGGTGTGGATATTGCAGAAGAAAGCTTGATGTGCGTATTAAGCTGAAGGAGATTTTCGGATATGATGAGTTTCGCAAATATAACGGTGAACCCTTGCAGGAAAAGGCTGCAGATGCCGCTGTACATAACAAATCACTGCTTGCGATATTCCCTACAGGTGGCGGCAAATCAATAACCTTTCAGCTGCCCGCACTTATGGCAGGAGAAAATTCTCACGGATTGACTGTTGTTATCTCCCCGTTACAGTCGCTTATGAAGGATCAGGTTGACAACCTTGCAAAAATGGGTATTGCCGATGCGGTAACAATAAACGGACTTCTCAGCCCTGTAGAGCGTGCAGAAGCGTTGGAGCGTGTTCAGAGCGGACTTGCTACTTTATTATACATTTCCCCTGAATCGCTCCGCTCTAAAACCATTGAAAAACTGCTTCTGTCAAGAAATGTGGTGCGTTTTGTATTCGATGAGGCTCACTGCTTTTCCGCATGGGGACAGGATTTCCGTGTGGACTATCTTTACATAGCGGATTTTATAAAAAGTCTTCAGCAAAAGAAGAATATCAGCTATCAGATACCCGTTTCATGCTTTACGGCAACAGCAAAGCAAAAGGTTGTCAGCGATATATGCGATTATTTCAAGCAGAAGCTTAATATCGACCTTGAAATATATGCTACAACAGCAGCAAGAACAAATCTCCGATATGAGGTTCTTTTCAAGGAAAATGACGAAGAGAAATATTCCGCTCTCAGAAGCCTTATTGAGCAGAAGGACTGTCCGACAATCGTTTATGTTTCAAGAACAAGACGTACCTTTGAAATTGCCGCCAAGCTTACTGAGGACGGCTTTACTGCAAGACCCTTTAACGGAAAAATGGAAAGCAGTGAAAAAATAGAAAATCAGGAAGCTTTCATTGCGGGAGATGTGCAGATAATCGTCGCAACCTCAGCATTCGGAATGGGTGTTGATAAAAAGGACGTAAAGCTTGTTGTCCACTATGATATTTCCGATTCGCTGGAGAATTATGTTCAGGAAGCAGGCAGAGCAGGACGTGACCCTAAGCTTGATGCAGAGTGCTATGTGTTGTTCAATGAAAATGACCTTGACAAGCATTTTATGCTTCTCAATCAGACAAAGCTCAGCCAAAGTGAGATACAGCAGGTATGGCGAGCAATAAAGAATATGACAAGAAACCGTCCATTTCTGCGACGCTCGGCACTTGAAATAGCGAGAGAGGCTGGCTGGGACGAATCGGGGAATGACGTTGAAACGAGAGTAAGAACTGCAATTTCTGCACTTGAAAATGCAGGCTATGTGAAACGAGGTATGAATTCGCCGAGAGTATTTGCAACAAGCATACTTGCGAAGGGTATGGCGGAAGCAAGCGAAAAAATACGTGCTTCTTCACGTTTCAATGAACAGCAGAAGCAGAATTCTCTGCGTATAATAAATAGTCTTATTTCAAGCAGAAGCGTTGCCAATGCTGGAAATGACGAGGCGGAAAGCCGTGTGGACTATATTTCAGATATTCTGGGTATTCCTAAGGAAGAGGTTATCGAGTCCATAAACCTTATGCGTGAACAAGGACTTCTTGCCAATACCAAAGATATGACTGCTTACATAAAGAGAACGGATACTTCGAATAAGTCCCTTAATATTCTGAT
>SVNJ01000094.1 GCA_015066955.1 Ruminococcus sp.
CCCCTGAGCGGAGGCATGTATTACCTGATTACTTTCTCTTTCTTGAAACAACTGCTGCTGTAGCTGCGAGTGCAATACCTGCAACTGCCATGCCTACGCCTGCAACGCCTGTACCTGCGGACTGCTCATTCTTGCCGCCGTTTGAACCCTTGTTTGATTCATCCTTCTTTGAGGACTCATCCTTCTTGGAGGATTCATCCTTCTTAGATGACTCATCCTTAGAAGATTCATCCTTTGAGGATTCGTCCTTGCTTGACTCTTCGTCATTTGCAGAGGAGTCCTCATCGTTTGCAGAAGACTCTTCGTCAGCAGGAGCATCTGTCTCCTCGTCAGCAGGAGCATCTGTCTCGTCGTCTGTAGGAGCGTCTGTCTCGTCATCTGTAGGAGCATCTGTCTCGTCGTCAACGGGAGCGTCCTCTGTTACGTTTGATGTACCGTCATTGTAGAGACCGCTTACTGTGAATAAAACCTTAACAGAGCTTGTGATTGGCTGCTCTTTTGAAACACCAAGATCAACATCACCGTTTACGCCCCAGTTAGCAACAAAATAAGCTCTTGAACCATTCTTGCCCTCAGACTCATAATATGCAAGGCTGTATGCCTCAGCAGACTGATTAAGAGCAATTTCTTCGCCATCGATGTAAAGAGCATCTACTACTACATTTAAGTCAGGATAAGTATCGGTTGTAAACTCATTTTCGCCGTCAGCGGGTTTCTTAAGGTCGAGGATAAGGAACTCAATAGAACCTGTTCCATCACCTGTGATCTCCCATGTTGCCTCATACTGTGCGTTGCCGTCAATCTCAGCATCCTTTACAGTTACTGTGCCTGAGTTACTGTCTTCGCCCCAGTAAGTGTAGCTGCCTGCCTGACCACGAATACCAGCGATAGCAACAACTTCTCCAGCCGCACTTGCAGAGCTGAAAGTCATAGCTGCGAATGATGAAGCGGAAACTGCTGCTGCAGCGAGAGCTGCAAAAATCTTTGTCATCTTCATAATAAAAACTCCTTACTTTCGCGCGGTAATAGCCTAAAATGTTCATCTGAACGTACCGCACCATATAATTTTATAAGTTTATTATATCATTAAAACGCAATATTGTAAAGTAGCACAATTACCAAAAACTTGTGATTTAATTAGGCAATAACGCACAATTAATGGATTATAGGGGCTGATGTCTGTATCGCACCCTGCATCCGACCGATGATTCAAATCGGGTTATTCTTCCGTCGAATAGGTACGTGGCACTCTCTTGGAAATTCCGCAGACCACCTCGTAGCCGATAGTACCGTAAACCGAAGCAAGCTCGTCGGCGGTAATACGCTGATTTCCGTCTCTGCCGATAAGTGTCACGATGTCGCCTGCCTCTGCATTTACTCCCGTAACGTCAATCATAAGCTGGTCCATGCAGACACGTCCTACGATAGGACATCTTTTGCCGTGAACAAGAATTTCGCCCTTTGAGGAAAGAAGCCTTGAATAGCCGTCTGCATAGCCTATTGTGACGGTTGCGATACGCATACCCTCCTTTGCGGAAAATGTACGTCCGTAGCTTATGAAGTCGCCCTCGCTGACGGTTTTTACGTGGGAAATCACAGCTTTAAGCTCCATAATCGGTTCAAGCTCTCCGGGAATTTCAAGGCCGATGTCGGGGTGAAGACCGTAAAGGATAATTCCTGCCCTTGCAAGGGTGCTTCTTCCGCTGTTTCGTGAGCAGATTGCCGCACTGTTCATGAAGTGGACGTGGGGGAGGCTGATACCACTGTTTACAAGGCAGTCGTATGTATCGAGTATGAATTTTTCCTGATTTTCCGTGTAGGCAATATCGTCCTGATTTTTACTGTCGGCAACCGCAAAGTGCGTGTAGATGCCTTCAACGTGAAGTCCGTCCATTCCGCAGAGCTGTGCAATTTCGTTGCAGCAACTTTCGGGAGTATCATGCTTAAGACCGATTCTGCCCATTCCTGTATCAATTTTTATGTGACAGCGGATAGTCTCGTCCGTACTGCCTGTGAGTGCCTGTGCATATTCCGTCGAAACCACACCCTGAATAATGTTGTACTGTGCGATCTCGTGGGCATATTCGGGGGGAGTGTAGCCTAAAATGAGGATTTCCGCATCGGGACAGAAGCCTCTTACGGCAATAGCCTCGTCAAGGTTTGAAACGGCAAAATACTTCACTCCGCATTCCTCCGCAAGACAGCGGCAGATACGCTCGTCACCGTGACCGTATGCGTCCGCCTTGACAACTGCCATAAGCTCGGTTGAGGGTGCGTTGAGACCTCTGATTGTTCCGACATTTTTTCTGAGTGCGGAAAGCGAAATTTCTGCCCATGCTCTTTTCAGATATGGCTTCATTACGTCATCATATCCTTTCTTGTATGTAATACTATTCGACTTAAACAAGTAGATTTATTGTAGGGGAGACCCTTGCGGCCGCCTGTCTGGTGGAGCATTAATTCAGGTTTTTCCAAAGCCTGTGCACTGCATAAGACGGCGGCGGATTTCATGAGTATTAAAATTTAATTACAGGTTGGAAAAATCCTTGAAATATATAATAATGTATGTTATAATTTGAATATCGTACTTATAAGGGGGGATTGAAGTGGCTGTATCGCTTGATTCGGGAAGAATCGTGCAGGCGGCTGAAAACGGACTTTTCGACCGCAGCCGTACAATATGCTTCACGGGTCACCGTGAAAAATCCATTGCGGACTACCGCAACAATCCTCATTCAAGACATCTTACCGTTGCATCGGTAAGGCTTATGCTGTGCCGATACATAAGTATGGCGGTAGAAAGCGGCTACACCACGTTCATCAGCGGACTTGCTGAGGGCACCGACCTTTGGGCGGCGGATTATGTTCTCTGCCACAAGCGGAGAAATCCCGATATACGTCTTATCGGAGTAATGCCCTATCTGAAACACTCAAAATATTTCAGACCGTCCTACAGGGAAACGCTGAAAAATATCGAGCTGAGGGCGGATCTTCTGCTTTCAACGGAGATGAACCCCGATATGGTTTATGGCTCAAATGCAGGCGAAAACCGTTCGCCCGACCTTTACCGCAGGCGTAATTACTTTATGTGCGACAATTCATCGGCTGTCATAGCATTTTTTGACGGTGCAAACTATCGTTCGGGTACCGCTCAGACGGTAAGCTACGCAAAACGCTGCGGACTGCCTGTGTACAGCTTCGGTACAGACGATGTTTTTGCCGCTATAGACAGGGCAGGCGGAGAGGATATTCATCTTATCAGGGATGAAATCATGTCTCTTGGCAGCATCATGCCTCAGTGCCGATAATATATATTATAGCACAAATCTGAATTTATGCAAGAGGCAGTGAAAATTCCCCTTAGGGAATTAAACTGACCGTTAACTAAACATTCTCCACACCCATTTTATGTTGAAAATGTTGAAAACTTTGTGGAAACACCATTTTCCGTATACTTTTTATCAACCGGGCCTTAAGGAAAATTATTTTCATTCACTTTGAGTGAATAATTCACCTTGCAGAATATACAAAAAGTTTAGAGAGGGAGACTTCATCACTATGAGTAATAAAAAATCAGGAAGAATAGCTGTGCCTTTTCTTCTCACAATCTTCATCGGACTAATCCTTATCGGTGGTGCCGCAATTTTTATTTACAGCTATTTCGAGCTCGGCAAGGAGGACGAGCTGAAGGAGCCTATTGCCCGTTCAGCCGCAACCGCTTCCTATGAGGACAGCCACACTATCCTTTTCATTATTGACCTTCCTGAGGAAAACTGCTCCTCCACCTTCGTTCTTATGCGTTCGGTGCCGAAGGAGAAGAAAATCCTCTACGTGGGTATTCCCTCAAATTCAATCGCTGTTATCAACGATAAGCAGACAGGTCTTAAGGAAACCTATGAGCGTGGAGGTGCAGATGCCGCTGTTGAATTCGCTGAGCAGACTCTCGGCGTTGAGGTCGACAAGTATATGACCTTCGACAGGGAAGCCTTCCTCAAATTCTGCGATATCATGGGTGGTGTAACATACGCTATAAATGCCGATATTCCGGGAATACAGGAGACAAACGCTGAGCAGTATCTCAGCGGAAGCAAGATTCTCAAGGTCATCACATATCCCTTCTTCTCGGGCGGAGAGGAGCAGAGAGCGTACACTGCAAGCTCTATTTTCTCATCAATGATGAATCAGGCGGACGGCAAGCGTCTTGCCGATAATCTCGATACAAGCTTCACAAACCTTGTTAACCTCACCGAAACCGACATCACTGCCGTTGACTACAAGGATAAGAAAACAGGTACGAAATATATGCTTGAAAACGGCATGACTATCGCTCGTTTCAGGGCAATTACAGGTACAAACGCTTCAGGCTCATTCATTATCGACAAGGCATTCGGCGAGGAAATCAAAAAGGAATACTTCACCGTTGCGGAGGACAAGGAATAATGCAGAACATCTTCGATACCCATGCCCATTATGCCGACCGTGCCTTTGATGAGGACAGATTTGCCGTCCTTGACGAGCTTCCCTCAAAGGGAGTACGCTTCGTGACGCTTGCTTCTTCCTCAGTTGAGGACACCGTTGAAAACTCAGAAATTTCTCTTAAATATGACTATATATACACCGCTGCGGGAGTTCATCCCGAAAACGCCCACGAAAATCCGTCCGACTACCTTGAAACCGTTGAGCGTACCGCAAGGGAAAACCTGAAGGTGCGTGCAATAGGCGAAATCGGTCTGGACTATCACTATGACGGCTACAGCCGTGAGAAGCAGATTAAGCTTTTTTCCGAACAGCTTGAGCTTGCAAAGGCTCTTGACATGCCCGTTATCGTACACAGCCGTGATGCCTGCGAGGATACGCTGGACATACTGAAAAAGTACCGTCCGAAGGGCGTGGTGCACTGCTTCAGCGGCTCTGCGGAAACAGCTGCGGAAATCGTAAGGCTTGGAATGTACGTAGGCTTTACGGGAGTGCTCACCTTCAAAAACGCAAAAAAGGCGATTCGTGCACTTGAAGCTGTGCCTATGGACAGACTTCTCCTTGAAACGGACTGCCCCTATATGGCACCCGTACCCTTCAGGGGAAAACGCTGTGACAGCTCAATGATTGCGTACACTGCTGAAAAAGCGGCTGAAATCAAAGGCATGACCACACAGGAAATGCTTGATGCAACATGCAGAAACGGTATGGAATTCTACCGTATACACTATTGACACTTTGCGAGGTTTGGTTTTACTATGTACTATTGCTGCGGAATTACTGAAAAAGGAGTTATGGACCATAACGAGGACGCTATGCTCGTCGGAAAAACTGCCATTGACTACGGTGCAACTGAGCAGAAGCTCAGCCCTCCGTTTATTGCCGCCGTTTCGGACGGCGTTTCGGGTGAGCTTTCGGGTGAGCTTGCGTCAAGAACGTGCATTGAGCTTGTGCGTGACATTAAATATTCAAAAAAGGTGAACCTTTCGAAAAAGCTTATGGAGGTTCATGAGAAGCTTGCGGAAATCGGCAGCGAAAACAGCGATAACCGCAATATGCAGGCAACCCTCTGCGGAATTGCTGTTGATGAAAACGACCGTATACTTGCGGTTAACGTGGGCGATTCACGTCTTTACCGTTTTCGTGGGGGACACCTCCGACAGCTTTCCCGTGACCAGTCGCTTGTTCAGCTTCTTTACGAGGAAGGCTCAATCACCAAAGAGGAAAGACGTACACACGTCCACAGGAATATCATTTTCCCTGTTCTGGGAAATCTGAATTCAAAGCCTGAGATTGCCGCATGGGAGCTTGAAGATATACAGTACGGCGATATACTGCTTCTTTGTACTGACGGTCTTTCGGACTACGTTTCGCCTATTGCAATTGAAGAAATACTCGAACTGCCGAAGAGTCTCCCGACAAGGCTTCAGCAGCTTGTAAAGACTGCGCTTGACAATGGCAGTGAGGATAATATTACAGTTATTGCGGTGGTTTATTGTGAAGCATAGTGGGGATTAAATGATGCTGAATTCGCAATTCAATTCATTTACGCATATTTTTTACTGTAACAGAAAGGACATCATCATGGACACATCTGCAATTATTGTCTGTGCGGGCAACTCAACCCGTATGCAGGGCAAAAATAAAATATTGCTTCCTCTCGGAGATAAGCTCGTCATCGGTGTTACCATGACGGCTTTTCAGAATAGTGAAAGCATTAAGGAAATCATCATAGTCGCAAGACAGCAGGATATTCCCGAAATAAAGGCTGAGGCTGAGCGTATCGGCATAACTAAGCTTGCCTCATGCACTGAGGGCGGTGCTACTCGTCAGGAAAGCGTTATGAACGGTCTGAAATGCGTATCTAAGGACACTAAGCTTATTGCGGTCCATGACGGTGCACGTCCTCTCGTAAAGCCTGAACATATAGAGAAAACCATAAAGGACGCTCGTGTTTTCGGCGGCGCAACGCTCGGTGTGCCCGTAAAGGACACTATAAAAGTGGTCGAGGACGGTCTTATCACCGATACCCCTCCACGAAGCTCACTTTATATCACTCAGACACCGCAGGTTTTCAAAAAGCACCTGTACTTCGAGGGTGTGGACTTTGCCCTTGAGCACGGTCTTGACTTCACCGACGATTGTCAGCTTGTTGAGGCGGTAGGCGGAAAAATCTGCATGACCGTCGGCGACTATACCAATATTAAAATTACCACTCCCGAAGATATAAGACTTGCGGAGGTTATGACGGAGGTTTAAACTATGTTCAGAATAGGTCACGGCTACGACGTACACAGGCTTACAGAGGGACGCAAACTCATTCTCGGCGGTGTGGAAATCCCCCACACTCACGGACTTCTCGGACACTCAGATGCGGACGTGCTGATTCATGCGGTTATGGACGCAATGCTCGGTGCACTTGCTCTCGGTGATATAGGTCACCTTTTCCCCGATACGGACGATGCTTACAAGGGTGCGGACAGCATGAAGCTTTTCGCAGAGGTTTGCCGTGTAGTGGACGAAAAGGGCTATAAACCGGGAAATATGGACGCTACTGTTATTGCACAGGCACCAAAGCTTGCCCCTCACATTGATACTATGCGTGAGAATATCGCAAAAACGGCAGGCTGTGATGTTTCACAGGTAAGCGTTAAGGCAACCACTGAGGAAAAGCTTGGATTTACAGGCGAAAAGCTTGGTATTTCGGCACATTGTGTTGTGCTGATGGTGAAGAAGGGTGAATGAATTCGGAAGGCAGAATTAAATGTATCGCCTTGCAGCGAAGAATCAAACTTTAAACCGATTTATTCTGTAAGGGCGAAATGTGTTCGCCCGTGAGTTAACATAAAGTATTGAGGTGGGCGAACACAGTTCGCCCCTACACATAGGCTTGAATTCAATGATTTTAAGGTTTTCGGCACTTTGCGGTCAAATATCAACCACCCCAAATCAAGGAGGAACAAAATGAAAAAAGCAATGACAATATCCTATGAAATAGGAAATAAGCTGTACATGAACCTCACAAACCAGTGTCCGTGCAGCTGTACCTTCTGCATACGCAATCACGGCGACGGTGCATACGGCTCAGACCCCTTATGGCTTGAGCATGAGCCTTCAATGGACGAAATAAAGGAGGACTTATCCGCACGCATCCTTTCCGACTACGAGGAAATAATCTTTTGTGGCTTCGGCGAGCCTACCTCACGTCTTGATGTACTGATTGAGACGGCACGTTTTATGAAGTCTGACAAAAAATGTCCGCCCCTTCGTCTCAACACAAACGGTCTTTCTGACCTTATAAGCGGACGCTCCACCGCAGATGAGCTTTGCGAGGTGTTCGAAACGATTTCCGTAAGTCTCAACGCAGGCACAAAGGACGAATATATGAAGGTTACACGTCCACGCTTTGAGGACGCATTCGAGGCAATGCAGAAATTCACCGCAGACTGTGTGAAAAACGGCGGTGCAGACGTTGTAATGTCCGTTGTTGACGTTATTCCGCCTGAGGAAATCGAAGCGGCACGCACACTCAGCGAAAAGCTTGGTGCTGTGCTGAGAGTGAGAAAGTACGATACATGATTTTTACAGTCAGCCGACGGCTTGTTTGTGCATAATCCACAAACAAGATACCTGAGGCTGACTTTTATTTGTACCATGATTTTCTGTGGAAATTCAAAAAGCGTATGGAAAATTTTACGTAATTGTGGTATAATATAGTGTACGGACGATTTTGTCCGAATACGGTTGCCGCTATCCGTAAGGCGGTGCGCTTCAGCTACGGCGCAGGGAGGTCTGCTATGAATAACAAAAAGGTTCATTATGCGGTTGCTGCTTCAATTATTACTGCTGCCGCTCTTACAGCATGCGGTATGATTATCTGCAAAAAGCTGTTCGAGAAGAAATATTTTACCGTAAATAATTAATAAAGAGGTTGATATTATGGAAATCAAATTTACTAAAGCCGATACACTCAAGGCTAAACCCGCACCCGACGCTCAGCTCGGCTTCGGTCATATCTTCACAGACTACATGCTCGTAATGCCTTATGACGAGGGACAGGGCTGGCATGACCCCG